>NZ_CM003594.1:2500573-2823783 GCF_001435295.1 Psychrobacter sp. P11F6
TGGGTTGGACTGACCGTAGCAAAGTCATCATCGGTGCTGATATCGAACACTAGGTCTTCGCTGTTCTCGAAGATGTCATCGTCTTTGGCGGTGACGGTGATGACTGGGGTAAAGCTGCTACCTGCTGGAATAGTCACGGTGCCAGTAGCTAAGAAGTCAGCGATCTCTTGTGTATCGGTGATGACCACATCAGGGCCGCCCTCAACGGTGTAAGAGATTTGATCAATGTCATCAGCATCTACGGTAGTGCCTGTGCCAAGGTTGACCGTGACGACAGTGTCAAAGTTGCTGACATTGTCTTGAGAGATGGTGAATTCTAAGGTGTCATTGCCCGTCTCGCCTTCAACGGCTGACGGTTCTGTAGCAATGATACTAACAACTGGCTTATCGCCATCGGTGGTGCTGCCGTCATTAGGGTTGCCATTGTCTTCATCTAAGATGGTACCAGTGGCAGTGCCCTGGGTTGGACTGACCGTAGCAAAGTCATCATCGGTGCTGATATCGAACACTAGGTCTTCGCTGTTCTCGAAGATGTCATCGTCTTTGGCGGTGACGGTGATGACTGGGGTAAAGCTGCTACCTGCTGGAATAGTCACGGTGCCAGTAGCTAAGAAGTCAGCGATCTCTTGTGTATCGGTGATGACCACATCAGGGCCGCCCTCAACGGTGTAAGAGATTTGATCAATGTCATCAGCATCTACGGTAGTGCCTGTGCCAAGGTTGACCGTGACGACAGTGTCAAAGTTGCTGACATTGTCTTGAGAGATGGTGAATTCTAAGGTGTCATTGCCCGTCTCGCCTTCAACGGCTGACGGTTCTGTAGCAATGATACTAACAACTGGCTTATCGCCATCGGTGGTGCTGCCGTCATTAGGGTTGCCATTGTCTTCATCTAAGATGGTACCAGTGGCAGTGCCCTGGGTTGGACTGACCGTAGCAAAGTCATCATCGGTGCTGATATCGAACACTAGGTCTTCGCTGTTCTCGAAGATGTCATCGTCTTTGGCGGTGACGGTGATGACTGGGGTAAAGCTGCTACCTGCTGGAATAGTCACGGTGCCAGTAGCTAAGAAGTCAGCGATCTCTTGTGTATCGGTGATGACCACATCAGGGCCGCCCTCAACGGTGTAAGAGATTTGATCAATGTCATCAGCATCTACGGTAGTGCCTGTGCCAAGGTTGACCGTGACGACAGTGTCAAAGTTGCTGACATTGTCTTGAGAGATGGTGAATTCTAAGGTGTCATTGCCCGTCTCGCCTTCAACGGCTGACGGTTCTGTAGCAATGATACTAACAACTGGCTTATCGCCATCGGTGGTGCTGCCGTCATTAGGGTTGCCATTGTCTTCATCTAAGATGGTACCAGTGGCAGTGCCCTGGGTTGGACTGACCGTAGCAAAGTCATCATCGGTGCTGATATCGAACACTAGGTCTTCGCTGTTCTCGAAGATGTCATCGTCTTTGGCGGTGACGGTGATGACTGGGGTAAAGCTGCTACCTGCTGGAATAGTCACGGTGCCAGTAGCTAAGAAGTCAGCGATCTCTTGTGTATCGGTGATGACCACATCAGGGCCGCCCTCAACGGTGTAAGAGATTTGATCAATGTCATCAGCATCTACGGTAGTGCCTGTGCCAAGGTTGACCGTGACGACAGTGTCAAAGTTGCTGACATTGTCTTGAGAGATGGTGAATTCTAAGGTGTCATTGCCCGTCTCGCCTTCAACGGCTGACGGTTCTGTAGCAATGATACTAACAACTGGCTTATCGCCATCGGTGGTGCTGCCGTCATTAGGGTTGCCATTGTCTTCATCTAAGATGGTACCAGTGGCAGTGCCCTGGGTTGGACTGACCGTAGCAAAGTCATCATCGGTGCTGATATCGAACACTAGGTCTTCGCTGTTCTCGAAGATGTCATCGTCTTTGGCGGTGACGGTGATGACTGGGGTAAAGCTGCTACCTGCTGGAATAGTCACGGTGCCAGTAGCTAAGAAGTCAGCGATCTCTTGTGTATCGGTGATGACCACATCAGGGCCGCCCTCAACGGTGTAAGAGATTTGATCAATGTCATCAGCATCTACGGTAGTGCCTGTGCCAAGGTTGACCGTGACGACAGTGTCAAAGTTGCTGACATTGTCTTGAGAGATGGTGAATTCTAAGGTGTCATTGCCCGTCTCGCCTTCAACGGCTGACGGTTCTGTAGCAATGATACTAACAACTGGCTTATCGCCATCGGTGGTGCTGCCGTCATTAGGGTTGCCATTGTCTTCATCTAAGATGGTACCAGTGGCAGTGCCATTCGGTCCAATAGCCGCATTGCTTGGATTACTGATATCCAGTACTAAATCTTCTGACTTTTCATAGACGGCATCATCAGCGACGTTGATGGTGATGACTGGGGCACTCGTGCTGCCCGCTTCTATCTTGACGCTGACGCCATTGTCTAGGAAGTTCTGAATCTCAGCTTGGGTCGTTAAGGTGATCTCAGTGCCACTCGCATCTGTATAAACAATGCTGTCGATGTCAGCGGCGTTGATGTCGCTAGTACCGCTAGTTAGTTTAACGTCAACGGTGGTGTCAAAGTTACTCTGGTTGTTTTGAGAGACGGTGAATTCTAAGGCGTTGTTACCCACCTCACCTTCAACGGCTTGTGGTTTGGTTGCAATAATGCCAACCACAGGTTTGTCGTCACCTACTGACGGATCATTAGGATCAACTGGTGTTTTACCGTCTGTGGTACCATCGTCATAGATTGTGGTATTGACGCTGTTTTCAGGACCAATTGTTGCGTTACCTGAAGTAATATCAGTAACGGTAACGGTAAAGTTCTCAGGGCCTTCAAATAGGTTGTCGTCCACAATCGGTACTTTGATGTCAACAGAGGTTTGACCCGCTGGAATCGTCACGTCTTGAGTGACAGGAGCGGTATAGTCAGCTGAACCCTCGGTACTGCCATCACTAATCGTGATAGTAACCACAGTGTCTTCCGTGCTTGGGTTGCTAATGCTAACCGTATAAGTCGCTTCATTAGCACTGCCATCAGCCGCGGTTTCATTCAAGCTTTTGGTGCCACTAATACTCACTATTCCTGGATAATCAACGGTGATCGTCGCTTGGTTAGATTTCTCACCTGTTTTATCAGACACCACATAATCCACTGGCGTTGGATCCGCTGTAAAGCCTGCTTCTGGCGTAAAGGTCACTTTGCCTGTACTGCCATCAACTGACCAAGTACCTTCGCCATCTACTACTACATTGGTGACTTCATTACCTGTTACAGGGTCGATTAGCTTGACTGTCGTTGGGTCTAAGTCGTTTTCAGGATCGCTGTCATTAGCTACTACGTCGATGATAACAGGCTGACCTGTTTCACCTTTGACTGTATCGTTTTCAGCTACTGGCGGATTTTGTGGATAATCAACGGTGATCGTCGCTTGGTTAGATTTCTCACCTGTTTTATCAGACACCACATAATCCACTGGCGTTGGATCCGCTGTAAAGCCTGCTTCTGGCGTAAAGGTCACTTTGCCTGTACTGCCATCAACTGACCAAGTACCTTCGCCATCTACTACTACATTGGTGACTTCATTACCTGTTACAGGGTCGATTAGCTTGACTGTCGTTGGGTCTAAGTCGTTTTCAGGATCGCTGTCATTAGCTACTACGTCGATGATAACAGGCTGACCTGTTTCACCTTTGACTGTATCGTTTTCAGCTACTGGTGCCTCATTAACAGGAGGAGTGGTTGACGAGCTATTATTACTACTGCTACTGGCTACTATACCTATCAGTCCTAGACCAGCAGCAGCAGGCATCCACCAAGGTATAGCAGCAGCATACTCTTGGCCACCCAAAGCCTGCCCTTCAACCGCACCTTCTTCTAGCTGCGTTACATAGTCATAGGTTTCGCCAGTGTCTGGTATATAATAATAATACTCTCCATCTTCAGAAATTCCAAGCAGCGCACTATCTGCACTATCGTAGAAACCTTCTATAATAAGGTCACTCTCTTTACCGTCTTCTTCAAATGAGACGTGTAAATCATTTTTCAAACGTTTAGTGATAATGTGGTTTGGTGCACGGCCTATAGCAGTATCATGAAACTCGTAATTCACTTTATCCATAGCTGTGATAATTGTAGGCTTTCCATTCTTAGTCACTACTTGTACTTGATCTATGGTCTTAGTCGCATCATTGGTTTTCACTGTAATCGTATTCATTTTCTTACCTTCTATTTTTTCAAGTCAAATAATACAGATTGGCATATATTCATATTAGGCAGCTTTATTTGCCTGCAGATAACATTATTAGTTATTTATGTACGCGCTCTTCAACTACGGCAACAACTCGACGATTGAGTTGGCGACCTTCTACAGTATCATTGCTTGCTCTCGGCTGCGACTCCCCATAGCCAACTGCATTTAAGCGCTCAACTGCCATACCAAATTGAGTAATTAACACCTCTTTTACTGCGTTTACTCGGCGTTGGGATAGGGCCTGATTATAAGCATCTTTACCGCGATTATCGGTATGACCTTCTATAACCACAACTGTGTTGGGGTACTTTTTCATAAATTCTGCTACTTCAATGATTTTTGAGTAATATTCTGGACGCACGATAGCTTTATCGGTTTCGAATAATACTTCAAGATCAATAACAATCTTTTCGGTTAAAACTGGCGGTTGCGTTTCTACAATAACTGGAGATACAATTTTGAGTTCTTCAGATACGATAGGTAGTGCACAGTTTGGAATAACTCGACTGACTTGATGATTTTGATAACGCTTATTAGCTAGAAATGTTAATGCACTTTCAGAGGTAATTTGCTTTAAGGTACTTTGTCCTTCTTTATTCATACTAATATGAAAAAAATAAGTTTGACCACCTGTTAGCTCATAGTCTTGTTTATCTGCTAATAAATTATTATTTTTAAAACCTGTTGCATGAGCACTTAGCTGATTCGTACCAACACATGAGTTAACAACAGTATAGTTGTCGGCATGTAAACTGACTTGGAATCTATTATTGACAGAAACATTAGCACTTGTTTGTTCAGAATAATCATCATTACTTCGAATGAATACCAACCGGGTTTTGTCTTTAGCGACTTCTTTTTCTAACACTTCGTTGATATCAGTGTTGACCTGGTTGTTCCACACAACACCATCGACGCGGCGTACGTCTCCTTCGTTGTGGACACCACCAACCATAGCGCAAGAAGAAATACCGAATAAGGTGATTGGCACAATGATAGCAATAATATTTTTCTTAAGTACTTTCTTCATAGTATTATCCTGACTTATAACATTATTTAGTGGTTAATGATTTTTAATTAGAGATCATGTAAATCAAAGTGTTAATAATTTTTCATTGAGTCCTATAAACTTAACTCCAATCATATGTTTATCTTATCCTTAATATAGTACATGATTACAGAAATTTACTTTAACCATTCACACCTAATTCTCCACCACTTATCGGATTCATTCATAATGACTCCGATAAATTACCGCAATATTTTTTGGTATTATATATAAAAGTATTACTTAACAGACTTATAAGCAATAATTAATTAATAAACGAACTTGACAGCTTAATATTGACTTGAAGTGCCACATAACAACTGAGAAACTTGAAATCATCAAATATGACAATGGAACTCATGTGAATAATATTTGTCGCTTATGATGCAAGTAGATTTTTTAAGCATAAGAAGCCCATTAAAAAAGCCACTTAAAGCTATCGACATAAGGGGTTCCAATCGGTGCATAGCTATAAGATCTTATTGTTTCAGCCTCAAATCCACTCTCGTCAAGATACACAATCGGACTGTTGCCAGCTGTAAATGGTGCTGGTACTAAGTCCATAAAATAGGGAAGCTTCTTGAATAGTCATACCATCAGCGATGCTAGAAAGCACCTGCTTGCGATAATTAACTGAACAAGTGATTGTTTATTTCATTAATTAGGGCGTGTCCTCAATTCATCTTGCAATGAATAATGGTACACGCTAGGTAAAGCATAGACTTAAAGTTGCGAGCCAACTTCTCATAGCGAGTAGTGATGCTACGAAAATGCTTGAGCCTTGCAAACATATTTTCTACAAGATGACGCAGTTTGTATAAATAGCTATCAAACTCTGGATTAGGCTGTTTGGCATTTTTCCTTTTAGGGATGACAGACACCATATCGTGGGTACGGGCTTTGTCTCTGATGGCTTCTGAGTCATAGCCTTTATCAGCGATAAAGTAATCAGCTTGTCCAATCATGTCAATCAATTCACCTGCAACTTGACTGTCGTGGACTTCACCCCCAGTGATTTTAAAATCGAGCGGATATCCATCGGCATCACAGCATAGGTGTATCTTTGTAGTTGCTCCGCCACGGCTTTGTCCAATTGCTCGGTCTTCACCAAGCCGAGCTCCACTTGCATGTTGGTGACAGCGTATATAACTTCCGTCGATGAATACCCATTCCGTATCAACTTCTTTTCGTAGGCTAAAAAAAATTTCTCCCACAAACCAGTCTTTGACCAGCGATTAAAACGGTTATAAGCTGTCTTCCACGGGCATAATTCTTCAGGTATATCACGCCAAGGAGCACCTGTACGTAGTTTCCAAAGAATGGCTTCCATCACGTCACGATTCTTATCTTTTTGGTAGCAACCATGTTGTGCCATTGTCACTTGTAGCTGTTTCCAGAGATTATCGGTCAATGCTTGTCTGGCCATCTTTAATGAATACCTATCGATCGCTAAAATATAGACCTTATTTTAGCGCCTATATTTACTTTTTCCAATTAGGGACACGCCCTAGGATTGTTATAAATACTGTATCGGTTTTATATGGATTAAACTTTAACAACAATGAGCTGTATAACATATGTATCACTATATAGAGTATATTGTTATTCAAAATACCTTAAGCTCATCTTAATGCGATATAACATAATACGAATTAAGTTTGACCCGAATTAACATAAAAAAGAGATAAGATACAGAAACAAAAAAACCCATCAAACATTAGGATTTGATGGGTTTTATAAATAGAGTATTAAGTGACGATTCTTAGTTGATACCGCTCTATCAGAGTGGAATGAAGTACTTATCACCTATAAAGGCTGGGGAATTTTGTTAAAAGAGATTAAAAATTAAAACAGGATGCGGTTATATACTCACTATCATTTACCTAGGTAGTTTGACGAATCTCTAGGTCTCAGTTCTACTAAAATTCATCTGCTCTTTTCTTTTATGCTTTAAGCAGTACGTATATCGCGCATACCACTATCACGATAAGCTTTAGGGGTTACGCCAAACCAAGCTTTGAAGCATTTAAAAAACTGGCTAGGAGATTTATATCCTAGTAAGTATGTAATGTCGTTAGTCGATATATTCTTTTCTGCTAGGTATGCCTGTGAAAGACGCTTTCTAGTTTCCTCTAAGATTTCTTGAAATGTAGTACCCTCATCCTTGAGTCTCCGCTGCAGTGTACTAATACTTAAATTCATTACACTAGACACATTGCCACGCGTAGGCTGGCTAAACCCTATTAAAGTCTCAATAGCGATTTCACACCGGCGTTTATAGTCAGAATCAGTAATCTGCACTGAAAGGAGGTTTAACAAAGGGTTAACAAGGAAATTCTTACCAATATCTTCTTCATTCTGTATTAAAAAATCGATAACATTACTGTAATCATCTGTATTTTCAAGCGCATAAACCAAGCTTGTTGTTTGACTTGACTCAATAGGAACGTCAAAGACTGATCTATAATAATCTAGCTCATACAAACTACTGCGGTGACCAATTTTTATTTTCTTTATAGCCCCAGGGCAAAGCTCTTCCATAAGTCTATAAACTATCACCAGCACTCCATCAATTTGATGCTTGTTCAAGACATACTCTTCTCTAAGAACCAAATCGAACCTAATTCGACTTTTCTCTAGCACCAATTTAAGGACAATCGATCCAGTAACAAGAGAAAAGAAGCAATGCACTAACCTGCTTACTAATAAAAACAATATTTGTTCATTACTATTAAGACATGGCTTTATGCACTCCTTAATAGACTTATAAAAAGGCATCGAAGCAAAATTCATTCTTAAATGTAATTTTAAACCAAGATAAGTATCTTGGAAAAAATCACATATAGCATCAACCTCCTTGTTAATTAAATGTAAAGGAATCATATCCCCTTCATAACTATCAATTTCTACATAATATTGTGACAGCCTAGGTATGTCCTCTTGACGACCTTCATCAAGTAAATATAGATTAGTTGCCTCTCGTACTGAATAAATCGCACTTCTATGTGTACTATAAATTTCCATATTTATGCTTGCCTAAAACTTTTGTGTTTAGATCTAGCCAATCCTCTAGCTGCTAAACGAACTAAAGTTATCATTTTTTATTAAAATCGAATAGAAGCACTCAAGAGCGTATGTAATAACTCGTAAATGAAACATTCAACAGCTTGCTCATATATAGTATATATGATTTATTTTAAATATATTGTTAAAATGAATTACCTGACCCCTGCCGTCAATCCCGTAGACTTAAACTTGGGAGATTCTGATCAGACAACTGGCGGAAGTTTTTTAGGTATACCTCACTGGAACCCATTAACAGACCACTCAAAATAGAATGTTATCGTGGAACTGCTTATGTTAGATCACTGAATTGATTGTACTTATTACAGCTTATTCGAATACTTTCTTGCTGTCATAGCAGACTTGAAAAATATGATGTTTATCATAAAACCAACTCATAACTCGTACTACGCCCAGAAGCCTCAGACTTTTTCAGCATCCCCTTCTCTATCAAATCATTGATATCTCTTAGTGCTGTGTCTATAGAACACTTAGTCTTCACTGACCATTTCTTCGTAGTTAGTTTGCCATAAAAGTCCGTTAGCAAAATATTGAGCATAGTGACTTGTCTGGTGTTCAAAGCATGCTGTCGATGGGTTTGCCAAAAACTCGCTTTATGAATAATTTTATCTGTGGTAATTTGAGCAGTAATAAGTGCTTGTTCTAGTGTTTGTAGAAACCAGACCAACCAATTCGTGATATCAGTATCGCTTTTTTGCGTGCGCTCCAGTATTTTGTAGTATTCATTGCGCTGTTTAAGAATCTGCGCTGACATACTATAAAAGCGCTGGGCACTGTTATCGCTTTGCGCTAGCATTCGTTCTGTGATTGCTCGTGTTAGTCGTCCATTTCCATCATCAAATGGATGCAAAGTCACAAACCATAAATGAGCAATACCTGCTTTTATGACCAAATCTATATCGTCTTGCTCATTTGACGAAGTATTAAACCACAATAAAAATTTGTCTAACTCATCTGGCAACCTATTCGCACTCGGGGCAACAAAATGAACCCGCTCGCGACCATACCCACCAGACACTACTTGCATTGGCCCTTTACTATCATCACGGATACTACCTGCTTGAATGCGATATAGCCCACTATATCCATCTGGAAATAATGCTCGATGCCATCCAAGTAAATCATCTAACAATAGCGGCTGTTGATAACGATAGGTAGCACTTAGCATCATCTCTACCACTACATCGATCTCACGAGTAGTGGTTGGCATACTGGCGTTATCTAACCCTAAATGCCGCGCAACTGAGGAACGCACTTGCTCGTTATTTAGCGTCTCACCTTCTATTTCAGAAGTTTTTATAATCTCCAAGGTCACCGCATCTAACTGTGCCTCAACATTCAGATCAAACCCTATTGTTAGCAGCTTTCCTAGTAAATGGCCTTGTAATATCCGCACACGACTCACCAATGGCAATAGTTTTTTATCTGACCATTGCCACTCAGTCCAGTCTTTATTTTCATGAATATAGGTAATATGCTTCATATTTCTCTCAGTTATATGCAGGGATTAAAACCCTAATCTCCTTATATTATGCAGAAAAAAAACAAATAAGACAATTCATGCTAATTGAAAGAAGAAGAAAGCACCTTGAAAAACAGAATTAAAGAAGAGTATTTTGGATAGAAAACGCACTGATTTTGTCATAACCGAAGCTAAAGTGGAGGTAAAAATACTATAAAATTATAGTGCCCAAATACGTGCTAAACTTTATCTTATACTCATTCACCTTGCCCTTTTTTAAATATAGAATAGCTAAAAGCTAATAGAATCAATACATGTAAGATAATGTCATATCATAATATTTGGTTGACCTACCTTGACATGGTAGAGGTCAGCAGTTCGAGTCTGCTTATGCCTACCAAATATTTAGAAAGCCCCAGTCTAACGACTGGGGCTTTTTTTGTCTGTAAAATATTGGCTCTCCACCCAATAAAAAGATCACCATGAATAGTATTATATTTTGCAGTAGCGTCATGACGGAACCGCCCTTGACCCATGTAAGCAATCCAACGCCCCACCATTCCCCAGTTGCTCGGTGGAATATTAAATAAATACTTATTGAGTAATGATCATAAGTCCATCACAGCTGTAGCGCCAATACCGATTAATATTATAAAAACGACGTTATCCATGATGACTCTCTTACTGGTTTCAGTATCAATGTGATGATTGCATATAACTTCAAGTCAACTTCAAGTCAACTTCAAGTCAACTTCAAGTCAACTTCAAGTCAACTTTAATTCAAGAGGGCATTATGGATATTTCGCAGGTTGCTAAACAGTCTGGTGTTCCTGCTTCAACGTTACGATTTTATGAGAAAAAATGCCTAATTCGCTCTGTTGGTCGGCACGGTATCCGCCGAGTTTTCAGCGAAGATATATTAGAGCGTCTGGCCTGAATTGCTTTAGGACGTGTTGCAGGGTTTTCACTGGAAGAGATTACTGGGATATTAGGGTCTGAAAAAACCCTAGATGTTGATCGAGATTTGTTGCTGAACAAAGCCTCTGAACTGGATGAAACGATTCAAAAATTAAGCGCTATGCGTGATGGGCTGCAACTTGCGGCAACTTACACAGCCCCTAACCACTTGGAGTGTCCGAGGTTTCAACGTCTAATGAATCTAGCAGCCACTGGCGCTATTAAAAGTAACACCTTGCATAAATAAGCAATAGAGCCAATTCTATTAGGTGATTAGGTCACTCAAATAATATTGGACTGCTTAACAAATATACTGCGATTATCCAAAAACCCTAGATTACTAGTATCACTTGCCTACGTTCTCTCTATTCAATTGTGCCAAACGTATAGAGTAGCATTCGTAACCTACTCTAAAGCCTGTCCCCTCATATAACGTTTGCTCTTAGCAGCTGTCGTTAAAGCTAAACTAGCTATTTTTTATTCAAGTTATCACTCAAAGTTGGTTTTAAACTTCCAAAATATAACACTTTCAGCCATATGAAATCCTAAACTCTGGTGCTGAATTCCTGCAAACTGTCATTAGTCCAGACGATCTATTGTTGATTTATTGCCTACCGTTCTTATTTCTTCAGAGACTGGCTTACAAAGTGCTCTATATTTCAGACGTATCAATTCATTGACCAGAGACCTATAAGGCTTTTTATGATTGATATTCTCCTGAACCATAGTTCTTAACACATTCATTTTTCTAACTTTCGACATACTCATTATTATCTCAGTACCAACATATTCATTGAATGACTGTCACATTTATCACTCACAAAGAAAGTCAAATATTGAAGTTACCTCGTGTAAGCATAGCTAATATGCACACCTTACTGAAATATAAAGTTTGTATATCTTTATGTTATATTATAACATAACGAAAATATTTACTCTTATCGTTATTTATCCCTATATAACTTCTTATTTTGGTAATCTCATGTCTCCAATTTTTCATATCAACAGATTAAGAGAACCTGATTATACTTCTGTATCTTCAGTTAATTTTAGTATTCGCCGGGTAACGACTGTATTCTCAGTAACGACAGCTTTAGGTATGGCAAGTTTGTCAGTAAATGCGAAGGATACGATGGTAGATATCAAACCTATGACATCCTCATCTTTTCACCTAAACTCTCCTGATACGACCCACCCTTCGGTGACTCTAGACACCATAGTGGTGACGTCTAACCCTTTATTGCCACAAGCGAATGAAATGGCAACCGCAACCAGTATTGTTACTGGCGATGCGCTCACTACTCAGACAAGCAGTACGCTTGGTGATGCACTAGCAAATGAAGTTGGCGTGTCTACTGATAGTTTTGGGCAAGGCGCAAGCCGACCAATTATTCGAGGGCAAAGCGCACCGCGCGTCCAAGTCATGCAAAATGGTTTGAGCGTACAAGATGCGTCACAAATCTCACCAGACCATCAAGTGGCGGTACCTGTCCTAGGTGCCAAACAAGTTGAAGTAATCAAAGGCACGTCAGCGTTGATGTATGGTGGCGGTGCTATCGGTGGTGTGGTCAATATTGTTAATGACACTATTCCTAAAGAAAAGCCTAAAAACAACATCAGCGGAAAATTGGCATTGATTGGTCAACAAGCCACAGACGGTTATTTAGGTTATGCAGAACTCAATGGCAGTATCGGTGAAAACTGGCTATGGAGTGGGTATTACCAAAAGACGGATAAAGGCAATATCCAAGTGCCACACTTAGATACCGATGAGATTGCCAACAGTTGGTACACGCAAGATAACGGTAGCATCGGCTTGTCTTATGTGACTGATATGGGCTATATCGGTGCATCATATCAGCGCCTGTCTTCAGAATATGGCTTGCCCTTTCATGTGCATAATGAATGCTCACCTGATAGCGTACTGACCAACCAACTGAGCTGTGAGGCGGATCACGAACATGACCACGATCATGGTGAAGCGCCCTATGTCGATATGACGTCAAACGTCTATCAGCTCCATGCAGAGCGAAAATTACCCATGATAGGCGTCGATAGCATCAATACGAAACTCAGCTATACAGACTACCGTCACGATGAAATAGATGAAGGTGCGGTGGGCACAACTTTTGAAAACAAAGCCATTAGTGCTCAAGCTCAAGCCACACATAGCACGTATAAAACAGGCAATCTAGGTCTTATGAAAGGTGTGGTCGGTCTAGATTACACAAACAGTCGGTTTTCTGCTGTTGGGCTAGAAGGTTATTTGCCGCAAACTGATCGTACACAGGTCGGTTTGTTTTTCATTGAACGACTCACGCCAGATTATTTTGGCGCAAAAATACAGAATGCTGATAAATTTGCAGGTCAATCATTATCTGCAAGTGATGCCCATGCTGGTCATAATCATGGTGAGACGACGAACGACGCTCCTCTCGATACGTCTAGTATTTTAAGAAAACAAGGCAAAAGTCCTTGGTATATTGAGTTTGGCGGTCGTCAAGATTTTCAAAATCTAATAGATAACGACAATAACATCGAAAAAACACATGCCGGAACATCTGTCAGTTTAGAAGGTGGCAAATATCTTACGCCTAATACGCAGTTGTCAGCCAGAATCAGTCATTCTGAAAGATTGCCTTCTCCACAAGAGTTGTTTTCTAATGGCGCCCATCTTGCAACCAATACTTGGGAGCGTGGTAATGGGCAATTAGAAGAAGAATCTACTGATGGCATAGAGCTCACTTTGCGTTACGACAATGGCAATCGTTTTGATAGTAGTATTTCTGTCTTTTATAACGACAGTACAAATTATATTTATGCCAAAACTCAAGATATTGCTACTGAAGGAGAGTCTGCTGGTTTCCGTTTAGTGGATTATGTCCAAAGCGATGCCAAACATTATGGTGGTGAAATTCAATCACGCTATTATCTTAATGACAATATTAGTATTGGCAGCTTTGCCGACATTGCGCTGATAACGCTAGATGATGCGAGCCTTACACGAAAATACGCGCCAAGATTGGTAGCGCCCCGTATTGGTGGTGATATTACCTCTCAATTTGGTCAATTTGATTTGGTGCTGTCTGGATATCATCGTTTTGAGCAAGATCACATTGCTGATTTTGAAACCAATACGCCGAGCTACAACATGGTTGATGCCAAGCTTGTCTACCATAGTTCGAGCGCTCATGATTACACCGCTTTTTTTCAAGTCGAAAACATTCTAAACGAGCTTGCCTATAATCATGCCTCTTATTTGGCTGAACAAGTGCCAATGCCAGAGCGCTCTTTCAATGCGGGTATCACCTATAACTTCTAACAGCCTACTCTCTTTTCATTAGTCACCAGTAACTAGCAATCCGTAATCAATTGTCATAAGCCTCATAACTTATGACTGGAGTCCTTTATGAATCAAACAAATGCCTTAAGCCGTGCCATCGCGCTCGCCTTCTCTTCTTTAATCGCCGTTTCAGCACTTAGCGGCTGCGGGTCATCAGATGATAGGAAAACACCAATCATAGATTCAGAACATGACCACGACCATGGAGACGATCATGACCATGATGATGAGTCTGCTGTCAGCACTGAAATGGAACAAGGTCGTTTATTCATCACTGCAAAAGATGGCAGTCAAGCTTACATTTATAGCCTTGCTCAAGATAAAGTGATACAAGCCTTACCATTAACCGGTCAAGCCGATGCCGTACAAAGTAGTCCAGATGGTCATTACGCCGTCGTCATGGATCGTACTAATAACACAGTCAATTTTTATCATAGTGGGCTTGAGATTGAAAACCATGGCGATCATGATCACCCATATGCTCGTGATGCGGCAAAAATGCCATTACAGCTCAACTATACCCGTCCTGTACATTTTCAAACTTTTGGAGAGCAAGCAGGGCTTTTTTTTGACGGCTTAGGTGCGACAGGCAATCCCATAGAAAACCCTGTAAAAGAAGCTGGATTTGTACTTGTAACAGATACCGGTATAGCTGACGGTACACTGCCTTATCAAAAGCTTAATACCAGCATGCACGGTACAGCGGAACCTAGAGGCAATTATGTGATTGCCTCGCAGCGTTATCAGACAACTGGTAGCTCACTGGCTGATACGCTCTCTGTATTTGAACAGCATGGTGATCACTATCATATAAGCCAAACCTTTGAGACAAAATGCATGGGGTTGCATGGCAGTGGCAGCGTCACAGATTACAGTGTCTTTGCTTGTAGCGATGGCGTTTTAAGCGTCAAACAAACCGGAGACACATTCAGCGCCGAAAAAATTTCCTATCCCAGCAGCCTAACCAATATTCAATGTGATGGTACAAGCAATAGTCCTGCTCGAATTGGCTCATTCATCACTAACCACCATCATAATTATGCCATTGGCACTGCTTGCGGTCAGCCTTACCGTGTCGATCCTGTCAGTAAAAACATGACACCGATTGTCTGGACAACAGACAGCAGTCGCCGTATTGTCAGCTATGATTTTGATGCCCATGGAGAGCATTTAATGCTACTCGATGATACCGGCAAACTATATATACTCGATGTTGCACAAAATTATAAGCAAACCGCCGTATTAAATGTTTTCCCTAATGGCATCGAAGGCAAAGCGGTTCCCTCATTTATTGTTAACCCAAACACGCAAATGGTTTATATGATGGATGACTCAAACCAGCAAATTATCGAGATTGATCCTCATGATGGTAAAATCGAGTCAAAAATAACACTAAATTTCACACCTTCTCATGTGACTTGGTTTGGTGTGAAAGCTGGACATGATGATGAACATAGCCATTAGCGCTTAGCACCTCATCTAATAAAGATAGTTTAATGACTGCTGACAGTAATTGGCTATTAAATATATTTATAAACGCTAGTATTCAAGATAACCCTTAATCCGACGCTTCTTAAATTCCGAAGCATCCGATTAAAGCGCTCGATGATCTTGAATTCTTCTATAGGCATATCTTAAACAACTGGGCTAGTAGGATTTACTACATTAGTTATAGTCTGCTATAAAATCATATTACCCCAGTTTATAATTATAAAAAAACCAATGAAACCGCTATGATATTTTCATAGCAGTTTCATTGGTTATACGGTCTTTAACGCTAAAAATTATTAGCCGAATACTTTCATACGTTCATCAATTGGCTGAAACGCTTTGTCACCTGCTGGCTGCTCAATAGCGCCGAACACCATTTGCGCATTCAATTCCCAATCTTCAGCTATGTCCCAAGCATCAGCAACTCTCTGATCGATGACAGGGTTATAATGCTGCAAGTTAGCACCGATATCTAAGCTAGCCAATGCCGTCCAAATTACATATTGATGCATCGCGCTGGTTTGATGTGCCCAGATTGGGAATTTATCCGCATATAAAGGGGCGGCTTCTTGCATGTTTCTCACGACGCCTTTGTCCTCGAAGAACAATACTGTACCCGCACCCGCTCTAAAGCCTGCGATTTTATCTTTAGTACCTTGGAACTTCTCGTCATCGCCAACAATCACCTTGAGTGTCTCTTCAGTGATGTCCCATAATTTTTTATGATCTTCACCAAATAACACCACAGTACGTGCTGATTGTGAGTTGAAAGCGGATGGCGTATGCAAAATAGCATGTTCCACCAAATCGACAATCTCATCATTCGTTACGGATAGATTGTCGCTAAGCGCATAAATAGAACGGCGCTTTTCTGCCAATTGTTGTAAATCTTTTAGATTTGACATGATGTTCTCCGTTAGGTTTATATTAAAAATATAGTAAATGATAAAAGGCTTTTAATCTTTAGCCTTCTTTTAGCCTTTAAAACCTTGAGGTAATTCAGGTGCTGGCAAACGTTGCATATCTGAGTCAACATTACCAAAACGCTCATGACCATTATTCCAGTCGATGATGGATTGCTCGATCTCTGCTTTATTGTCCGCAACAAAGTTCCACCACAGTAGCACTTGGTTGTTTAATGGCTCACCGCCGATAAACATCACACGGGTGCCTTTTTTGGCGACCAGCTTGATGCTTTTGTTATTAGCAACATCGCTATCGTGGAAGCGAAATAACTGATCTTGCTTACAAATATTACCTTCAGACTCTATCTCACCCTCTGAGACTAAGATGCCATATTCAAAGCTCGGTTCTAAAGTCAGTGTAGCCTCGCCATCTTCGGTGAAGTACACGTCGATACCGACCAGCTTGGAGTATTGGATGGTAGGCGCTTTAAAGTGCTGACCTGAAGCATTGGTATAGCTACCGGTGGTCAAAATCATCTCAACACTATTTTCCGTCCACGTTGGTAGCTCTGGATAATGATGAAAACCGCGCTCAATCTCTTGATCCGTCGGTAGTGCAATCCAGAGTTGTACCATACTGATAGCACGCGCCGCCTCTGACGAACCACCAGTGTCTGGAAAGACGCTTTGTTCCGTATGACTGATACCTTGATTCAAACCTGTACCTGCAGTCATGACATTGACTTGGTTTTTGGTAATGACTTGCTCGTTACCTAAGCTATCTTTATGCAGTACTTCGCCATTTAACATCCAGCTAAAGGTTTGCAGATTGGTGTGCGGATGACGACCGACTTGCATACCGGTTTCATCTTCACCAAAGTCAGCAGGACCAGCGTGATCTAAAAAGCACCACGCACCGATAGGCTGTTTACCTTTATTGGGTAATAAACGGGCAATCGGAATACCGCCGACATCAGCCAACCTTGGCTCTAGGGTTTGAATACTCATCATCCACCTCTTATGATTTATAGTTACAGATTATTGAATACATGATTATGAATTACTACTATTTTTTGTATCAATTAATACATAGGTACTTCCATTAGTAGTACTCTTGCGTCCTCGGTCGCATCCATCGTGAAGCTTTTGGTATCTGAGATACCAAGGCCGTCACGAGTATCAAGAACGTTACCGTTGATAGTAACTTTACCCTCTAGTACCAAGACATAAACACCGTTATTGGCATCTTTTAAATCATAATTCTGAGTCACACCTTTGTCAAAATGACCCATATGGAACCAAGCGTCTTGATGAATCCAAACGCCCGCGTCGTCCGCGTTTGGAGATAGCACTTGGTTGAACTCATTAGCTTTCATGTGCTCATCCATACGCACTTGCTGATAACGCGGCGTCACGCCCATTTTGTTGGGAATTACCCAAATTTGTAAAAACTTGACAGGTTCATTGGCATCGCCATTCATCTCGCTATGAGTAATACCCGTACCCGCTGACATGACCTGAATCTCACCAGTCTCGATAGTGCCTTGGTTACCGATATTATCTCCATGACCGAGCTTGCCAGATAATGGAATACTGATAATTTCCATATCACGGTGTGAGTGCTTGCCAAAACCTTGACCACCAATAACAAAGTCATCGTTGATGACTCGTAGCGCACCAAAACCCATACGCTCTGGATTATGATAATTGGCAAAGCTAAAGGTATGCTTGCTTTTGAGCCAGCCATGGTTAGCATCGCCACGAGAATTTGCTGCATGATAAATCGTTTTCATAAGTTATCCTTTATTTTTAATTGGCTTGTTTAAGCTATGGGTCTATTATAATTGTTGAGCAGATATAGATAAACAGTGCTTATTGCAAATAACTATTCTTATTTATAGAACAATAGATGCTTAGAATTAACGTAATATAGTAGTCACGCCATCATTCGCGTCACCCGTTAGTACCAATAAGTAGGTATAAAAAATATTAATGATAAAGAGAGGGAAACCATGTCAAATCTACATACATTGAATAATGAAGTCATCGACAACAAAGCTCAAAAACGTTTTGAAATTCATATCGATGATCAGGTTGCGTTTGAAGAGTATGAGTTTTTTACCACATCCGCAGGTGAGGAAGGTGTTGAGTATAAGCACACATTCGTGCCTGATTCGCTTAGTGGTCAAGGTATCGCTGGTTACTTGGTCAAAATCATCTTAGATAACGCCGCTGCTAGAGATTTACGCGTTAAACCAACGTGTCCTTATGTAAAGTCCTATATTGGTAAGCATCCAGAATACCAAGCCAATTCGGTGTTTCATGGCGCAAAGGCTTAAACTTATAGTCAGTGAAACGTAATATCGATACCTCATGCACGGCTCATATCCATTTTCTTGCTTGCTGTGCCTTCGCAGACAGAGGCGGCAAAAATTGATATGAGCCGTACCGTCGCGCTTTTATTATTTGTTAACTATAGGAGTTCAAAATAGTTACAGTGACGCTCAACGAAAAAGCCATGATAAATCATCATGGCTTTTTACGATTAATGGCATTACTCAATAACGGTAGAGCTTTTATTAGCTCATATGCTGTAAGAACTCCGAATTACGCGCTAGTAGTGATAAGTACAGCACAGGAATGACAAACAAACCGACTGCCCAATAACTGAGATTTACATACAGCACCGCGCCGAGTAGTGCGCCAATCACAAAGCTGATAACCAATGCCGCGCTATGTCCCAATTTTTTAGCATTATCAGTGCTACGGTTGGCAATATAATCTGACAGACCAATACCCAGTTGGGTCGTATTACCCGTCATTAATACTGTAGGACTCATATGTTTGATGACTGTTTTACTAGCCGTATTACGAATAGCAAGCGCCGTTAGACCTAAACCACCAGTAATGGCGACGGTTATATCGCCTGCTTCAGTGAAAGGTTGAAAGGACAATCCTGCTATCATAAAGGCGGTCAAAAATAGCGCTTCTGCTAAAAACAAATGACTGAGTACTAACGTTTGCTTCCGGCTTTTATCAATGTATATTTTGGTAATAACCACCGTTATTATAAAAAGCGGTACCGATGCCAGCTTGATCCACAAGCCATCTTCACCTTTAACCAAACCGCTACCAGCCAGTACTAAGTTACCCGTGACATGAGCGGTAAAAAAGCCAAATAAAGTGATGAAGCCAATGGTATCAATCGCCCCACCAACTATCGTTAATAGGATAGGCGCTTGATAGCGTTGCCAAAAGCTTGGTGGCTCATCATGTACAGGCGCAGTATTATTATTAGTTACCGTTTTACTCACTAGTATTTCCTGCAAAATCCACAAAATCAGTCACAAAGCGCTGTAAGAATTTCTGTGTGCGCGGGCTAACACTGCCATCATCATTTAAGCTGTCAGTTGCATAACTTAAATGAATTTCAGGATCAATCATCATTTGTGCCGAAAGCATTTGCATGCTTTTTCTGACATCAAGGCCACTATTGATACCGCCGAAACTGCCTGGCGAGGCCGTCACTACCGCAACTTTTTTGTGGGTCCACACGCTTTCTTTATAAGGACGTGAGGCGATATCTACGACATTTTTCAAGGCGGCTGGCATAGTGCGGTTATGCTCTGGCGTGACAATTAATACGGCATCAGCGCCTTTCAGCTGCTGACGCACACGCTCATAGCTATCGATAGTCGTATCATCATAATCTTGATTATAAAGCGGTAAGTCTGCGATATAGACTTCTTTTATAGACACGCTTTCAGGCATCTGCGCCGCAATAAACTCTGCAAATTTACGATTGATAGATGCTTTTCGCAAGCTGCCAATAATTAAGGCGATGTTGATTGATGTACTCATAGCGGCTCCCTGATTATGATGATAAGACGATATTTTCTAAGCCATTTACTTTACTATATTCTGCGATGATTATTGTTATCGATTGAATAAGCACCTGCTCCATGAGCAAATATCATCAAGAAACCACCCGCCATCGCAATATTTTTCATGAAAGGGTTCATCTGTGATTCATCTATCCAGAATTGATGGAAAAGCAGCGCTGATATAATATTGAATCCAACGAGTAAAATAGCAACGAAACGCGCTTTAAAACCAAAGAGAATAGCGAGGCCGCCGAAAAGTTCAACCGCGATGACCAGCGGCAATAACATCCCAGGTACACCCATTGATTCCATATAACCTTGAGTGGCCGCGTAGCCGGTAATTTTAGTAAAGCCTGAAAAGATAAAAATCATTGATAAAAATAGGCGACCAATTGGGACGCTAAGCTCTTGTAGTTTATCCCTGGGTTTTCTCCAGTAATAGAATGTTTTTTAAATTTTATTTGATTATGCGATGGCCTTATTGTATTCGTTGCTTATAATTAGATAAACCGTGATAATTGCAAATGTAAGTTCTTATTTAAAGAACAATTAAGAGGTGGTTTACATGGGACAATTAGAAGATATGGCAATGTTTGTGCGTATTGTCGAAGCAGGCAGTATTACCAAGGCTGCCGAGCAACTGAATATCGCAAAATCTGCGGTAAGCCGGCGTTTAAAGGAGTTAGAGACACGCTTGGGCAGTCAACTGATTAGCCGAACCACGCGTCAATCAAACTTAACCCAAGCTGGTGAGCAGTATTATCAAAAGGTGCACCATATACTCAGTGAAGTGGATGCGCTGAATGAAGAGACGAGTGGTACTCCGACACGTATCGAAGGAACATTAAAGATGACTGCGCCATTGTCCTTTGGTTTGATGCATTTAAACGATGTCATCGATGAATACGCCAATCAGCATCCTGAGTTAAAGTTTGAGCTGGATTTTTCTGATCGTCATACTGATTTGATTGAGGAAGGGTTTGAGTTAGCAATTCGTATTAGAGAGTTGCAAGATTCCAGTTATCAGGCCAAACGTCTGGCACTGATTCGTTATGCGTTATGCGCCAGTCCTGAATATTTAGAGAGAATGGGTACGCCAAAGACTTTTGACGATCTGACAGAACATGAGTTTTTACAATATGGTATGAGCAAATCTAGCGCGATAGAACTGATAGATAAGCAAGGTAAGAAGCATCAAGTCGCCGTAAACGGTAAAATAAAAGCCAATAATGGGGACTTTTTGCGGGAGATGGCAGTCAAAGGTCATGGTATTGCTTTTCTGCCAACTTTTATTACGTATCAAGCCTTAATCAGCGGTGAGCTGGTGCCTATCCTGCAGCAGTATCAATTACCCACTTTAAATGCTTATGCGGTCTATCCTAAAAATCGATTCTTATCGCAGCGTTGTCGTTATTTGATTGACTTTATTGCCGAGCGTTTTGGTGATAATCCGTACTGGGATAACTTTTGATAAGCATTTACGGCTCAACACTTAACGGACAAGCTTAAATGAACACTATACCTGCCATTAATAAGATAAGTGCCCGCGATCTCAATGAGCCATATCGAGCCTCAACAACGCTTGAGTTATTGACCTCTACCGTCAAATCCGTAGAAACAAAATTGGGATAATATTGATTTTAATAGGTACAAATACGATACTGAATATATTTCTGAGATTTTGCCCTTCTCTCCCGAAATGGATATTGAATTTCCTATATAATGTGAGCCATCTCTTTGTTGATAACCCCTTTAATTTAGGCTTTTTTCTTAGTAAAAAAATGCTTCTTATCAGGTAAAACGGTGCTTTATGTTTAACGCTTCCTCAACTCGTTTAAATAAATACATCAGCGAAAGCGGTATTTGCTCCAGGCGAGACGCTGACCGCTTTGTTGAACAAGGTAATGTATACATCAATGGTAAGCGTGCTCAAGTAGGCGATCAAGTGGTTGCTGGAGATACGGTAAAAGTCAACGGGCAACTCATTGAGCCGCGAGAGGCGGATGATTTTGTGTTCATTGTCTTGAATAAACCCGTAGGTATTGTGAGCACTACGGAAGCTTCAGAAAAAGATAACATCGTTGATTTCGTTCGACATAGTACACGTATTTTTCCAATTGGACGTTTGGATAAAGACTCTCAAGGTTTGATCTTTTTGACCAGTAATGGTGATCTGGTTAATAAGGTACTTCGTGCTGGTAATAACCATGAGAAAGAATATTTGGTGACGGTGAACAAGCCGATAACAGATAGTTTTATTGAGGGTTTAGCTGGTGGCGTGCCAATGCTTGGGAAGATGACCAAGAAATGCCAGGTTACTAAGGTGGCACCCACCGTGTTTAACATCACGCTAGTGCAGGGTTTAAACCGTCAAATTCGTCGTATGTGTGAGCATTTTGGCTATGAAGTGGTGAAGCTTGAGCGTACGCGGATTATGAATGTCAGTCTTAAAGGTACTCCCGTTGGAGACTGGCGAGATTTAACCGAAAAAGAGTTGTCTGTTTTACTTAAGTCCATAGAAGGTTCTTCTTCAGATGCCAGTAATCCGGGCAAGAAATCTCGTAATGCGCCACGAAAAAATGCTCGTACTGATGATTCATTAAAGACAAAAACGTCTTCGAAATCAGCGGGGGCAGCAAAGGGCAATAAAAAACACGCCAAGGATGATGCTAGAAAACCAGCGGGTTCTAAAGGTAAAGATAGACGTCCTTTTGGTAATAGCAAGAAGGCTGTAGGCAATGGCAAACCTGCTGCAAATGGTAAGCGCCCTGCAAAAGGTCGAAGTTCTAAGCGGTAGCGCAACCATAGATTGATGGTTAATGGTTAGCTAATTAGGATAGCTGATAAAAGATTCTGCACAAAAAGCCAGACAATTTCAGTTGTCTGGCTTTTTTGTGGCCTGCAGATTTTCTCAACCAAATAATTTTTATTATAAATTCAACTCATAACTCGTAATGCGCCCCGAAGCTTGAAATTCTTGCGGCATCCCCTGCTCTATTAAGTCATTAATCTCTCTTAATGCGGTATCGATAGAACATTTGGTCATAATTGCTGCAGTGCAGCCATACTATAAAATCGTTGGCTACTATCATCGCTTTGTACCAATACTCTCTCAGTAATCTCTCGTTAATTTCACGAAGTACCGTTGGTATGGGCGGACTAAAAATAGCAAAGTCTAAGACAGTTAGCAGATGTCATTGTTTAAAAATTCGATTATAGTAGATATCAAATCATACATTTAAAAGTTGAGGACAAAAGAATGAAGACACTAAGTTTATGTATTGCAGCAGGACTGGGTTTAAGCGCTTGTGCTGGTGGAATGACAGGGAACACGGGTCAAAACAATAATGTCAATGGTATCGTCACTCAATACCCTGTTGAGACTGCCATGCTCAACATCTATACCAAACAACGCAGTGATAAATTAGTTGCGGTTGTCGACAGTCAAAGCGTGTCAGCAGAGATTCAAGTGACGCCTAAAGGCAGTATGATATTTAATAATAAATCTGTACAAGGTACCGAAATAAACACCATCAATAAGACGAATAATCAAATCACCAATCAATCAGTCGCTATCAATTACTTCACCCTGAATCCACTGATATTCCATGGTTTTACAGACGGTACAGGTAAATACTCACTATCTAACCAGACGACCACCATTCCTAAAATGGCGACGGTAGGCGCTTCTAGTAAGCTACTGACGGAAAATGTCTATGCCGATAGCAGCATGCGTAACAAGATAGGGACTTATAACCAAGACTGGTCTTTATCGCGTGATACGAATAATACCGCATGGTTCTGCATAGAAACCTCAGGCAATCTATTACTCAGCTTTGACCCTGCAGGCACTTCATCAGAATGCTACAAGATCAATGCCAAAGGCGATATCTTAGCAAGCAAAGTGACACTGAGTCAGCCTAGTAGTAATGGTAGTACTAAGACGGTGACTTTAAACAGTCAGTAGTTATTATCTTTGTTACATAGCTTTCGTCACATAGCACTTATTACATAACAACGAAACAAAAAAATAGCGCCTAATATGGGCGCTATTTTTATATCAGTCAGCTGAACGATTAAGAACGGTGTCCATGAGTATGCTTAGCTTGATATTTGCTTTTTGCTTTGAGATGAGCCGCTGCTTTTTTTGATTGATGCTTTGACACTACTGCCTTTTTCTTAACATGCTGATGTTTATTATCAAACTTTGCATTGACCTTTTGATGCTTCACTTGAGCAACATGATGTTTAGCAATTTGCGGCGCAGCACTTGCTTGGCTGACCATTGTGAAGCAAGCAGTAATGGCTAGTATTGAACTTATCATTATTTTTTTCATTATTTTTTCTCGTATAAAGTCATATTAGTTATGAGTTGTGGTTGAAACTGCTTTACTCAATATCAAGCAAAGCATTCACGTGATAAAAAGCATCGTGATAAAAATTTGCTCTATCGACAACGAGAATGATAAATGATTCAAACGTTAAGTAGATTTATGAAGATTAAAGAAAGGTAACCTTAATGAGGGAAGGTTTCTTAAGTGGTACGCTATAAGCGTTATATTGGCGCTTTTCTAGACGGGCAAGTAATAGCGAATGAAAAGATATCTTATATATAGATTAGGGTGACTGGCTTTGGCATATTTTTTATAAAGTGTAGACGTTGTCACGATACTTTCATTTTCACCCTATAAAATGCGTTGATTATTCAAAGCCATTGACGATATGCCGCATCACAATAAAGACTTTTAAGGAGTGAAGACCAAACTAAGCAGGCTAGATAAGTATTTTGCAAGAGTCGTTGGCGTTGGGATTTTTTTAAAGTAGCCACACTTATGGTCTTCTGAATAGCAATTTTTAAATAACTGAGAATCGATGTAATGAACCATTACTTATGTTTGACAGATTATGAAAAAAACTTGATTGATAGTGCTTTGCTCATTCTGATGAAAAAAAACATCCAGTATAGCGATCAATCAAAAGAAAACTCAGTGCAGCAATACTATCAAGATTTTAATCTCGCACTTTTTGAGCTATGTGCAAAAATAAAAGCACCTGATTTTGATAAACAAATGGATTTATCTTCAAAAGAAATCAAAACAATTAAAAAAGCCCTAACCTCACTGTACAACCGTATCTATCAAAAAACCCTTAAGGACATAGAGGGCAATCAAGAAGATCACTATAAGAGCTGTAAGTTACAGATTATAGAATTAGAGAGAAAAATCGATATTATCGAGAAAAACAGTATAGAGAGCAATAGTTGTTAAATTGTTCTTTTTTACCGAAAAATTTCACTATTTTTAAGTCGCTAGCACCATCAATATTGGTCGCGTAAAACAAAAAATCGCACTCCGCATTACATTAGCCTATCTTTTCCGCTGGGGTTTATTAGCTCTTTCCCATTTGCTTGGTTATCGTCTAGCTACTTCAGTCATATAGTCTTCTCCGTACAAGATGAATAGGTACAGCAAAGGATAATACGGCAAATTAAGGTACGACAATTTAAAGTACAGCAAATAGCAGGCTGAGCAAATATGTCGACGCTGTGACCGATTTCTCTAGAATGCCCAATATATCTCTATACAAGACTTGTAAAAAGCATACCCCTTGTCTTAGAATGGCATTGTTAATGATAATGTCTATTTTGTTAAGTATTCTTTCTAAAATGCTTTAAACTGACGTTTCAAGTTAGCACACCTCCTTACTTATAAATGTTACCTATGCATCATCAGCATGCTGGTAATACGATGACCCTATCATGTCTACTAAGCGCCGCAAGCTTGTTTTACGATATTCATCACCGGTAACGATGTGGTTCGGCATGTTGGTCGCGTGTTTTGCTTGGATCATGCACATCACGCTGTTGCTCACACCTCTATGGGATGATAATGCCCACTTAGGTCATGGTATCTGTGCAGAGCTTGCACCGATTGTATCGGCAGCTAAGCAGTATGAGCAAATACAGACTGATATTGCGCAAACGAATCACAACATACCCATTGATAGTGCCGCTCGTCACTTCCTTCATCATAATGCATCCCTATCTTTAGCATCGCCTGCGACCGTTAAGCCAGTCATAACGGTTGACGCAGCACCTTCACAGGAAGCCTTATATAGCAAAGATAAGGTTGAAAGCTCTGAATCTAACCCTGATGCTGTAAAATACACTGGCTGTGACCTTTGCACTGCCATGTCTGCGGCACTATTGCCAGTCGCTTTTACACATACTGACTCGGCTTTGATTGAGCTGTCTATCGTCTCAGTCACGTTTTTGTATCGCTCACATACCTACTCTCCTAGTAATTTTTTACGACCCCTCGCACGCGCTCCTCCAGTCACACTCACATAACTATCTACATTTATAGTCCAATATTTTTAGGGCGTGTTCTCATTTTAAAAATGGTGATAAACATGAGATAAATTGCCGTCAAACAAGGAAAGTAGCGCAAATAATATCGAGATATTAATAAGCTATTTGATGATGTTTGGCAAAATTTAGCCATTTTTAGCCCATTTAGAAAGTAATCGATTGAATTGAGGACACGCCCTAGAGCATTAGTGACAATGCTCTCAATCAACGCGCTTATTTGATGCTCTGATTGAGGCACTTGTATGCGTTTGCCTAAAACATTGCGCTCAAAACTGTGCTCATAATATTGTGCTCAAAATGCTATCTATTTATATCGGAAAATATTCGGTAAATGCTTAGTCTAAGTCCATAAATGGCTTGGCTTACCTTGGCTTACATTGCCTCTTGGTAAAAACTGAATAACCGATTTCATAAAATATTTTTGCGAATTTCTAGGAAAGTAAGATGTTATCTTCATCAATGAACGCTGTACCTATTTTAAAACTAAGTGTTTTAGCCTTGTCTTTATTGCATATCAGTAGCGCTTATGCGGATTCCACAACCGTAAAGGCGCACATGCCTACTACGGATGATGAGCCACATATTCAATTGCCAGAAATCGTCGTTTATGCGACAGCAGCGGATAAGCGCTCTAGTACCAATGCACTTGGGACAGCCGCCACCCTTGATCAAAAATTTATTAGCAGCAAACAAGTGGCAAGCAGTGATACAGCCACCATACTGACAAAAATATCCGGTCTAAATGTCCAAAGTGCCGGTGGCATCTCAAACTTGCCCGTGATAAGAGGCATGGCGGACAACCGTCTGCGTATCTTAGTAGATGGCGTTGACTCAATCGCCTCCTGTCCAAACAGTATGAACTCACCCTTGTCTTATATTGCGCCAAGCGCTATAGACAAGACCACCGTCTATGCAGGTGTGACGCCTGTGAGTGTCGGTGGTAATAGCATTGGCGGTACTATCGTTGTCGAGACAGCAGAGCCTATGTTTTCAACGGATAGCGACATATTAACCTCAGGTGAAATCGGCACATTTTATCGTAGTAATGGTGACGCTTATGGCGCCAATTTATCTACCACAGCTGCAAATGATCAGCTTAGCCTCACCTATAAAGGCAGCTTTGCGCAGGCGGATAATTATAAAGCTGGTGGTGATTTTAAATCTTATACAGAGACAGGGAACGCTGGTAAAGCCTTAGCGAAAGACGAAGTTGGTTCAACCGCCTATGAAAGCAAAAACCAGTCAGTAGATGTGGCTTATAAGAACGGCAATCATCTACTACAAGGCACTTATTTTTGGCAAAACGTCCCAAAAGAGTTATATCCAAATCAGCGGATGGACATGCTCGACAATCAGCTTGACCGCATTAATTTGCGCTACAAAAGCGAGTTAAATTGGGGACAGTTAGAAGCACAGGCCTATCATGAAGATGTCGATCACTATATGAATTTTGGGGAAGACAAACAGTTCGTGTACGGTAATGCCAAAGGTATGCCGATGTACACCAGTAGCGAGACCAGCGGTGCCAATCTTAAAGGTATTATCGATTTAACCAATCAAAGCACGCTCAATATAGGTGCTGAATATCAAGACTACACGCTCGATGACACGTGGGCGGCATCTGGCAACGGTATGATGTCGCCAAACGATTTTCAAAATATCAACAATGGTCAGCGTCAGCGCATCGGTATCTATGGCGAATGGGAAAAAGACATCTCATCTGACTGGAGCACCCAGCTTGGCGCTCGCTATGAAAACGTACGTACCAGTGCTGATGAAGTACATGGCTATCAAATCGATGGTCAAAACAATATGACCAATCAGCTGCGAGATAGCGCTAACTTTAATGCCAGTGACCGCCGAACCACCGATAATAACTTTGATATTACTGCACTCGCACGCTACGACATTGATTCACAAAAAAATCTAGCCTTAGGTCTATCGCACAAAGAGCGCACGCCAAGCTTATATGAACGCTATACCTGGTCCACTTGGAAAATGGCGGCTATCATGAACAATACCGTTGGTGACGGTAATGGCTATTTTGGTGATCCTAATCTACGCCCAGAAAAATCTAACACCCTATCTGCCACCTTAGACTGGCGCGGTGCTGATGATAGCTGGGGCGTTAAAGCCACTCCTTACTATTCAAAAATTGACGACTATGTCGATGCCGTACAGTGGAACCCCATGGCAAACACAGCAGCTAGCACTCAAACAGCGAATCAATATAATGTGCTGCGCTATACCAACCAAGATGCTGAGATATATGGCATAGATATCTCAGCCAATCGGGAGCTGGCAGCAAATGCTTGGGGGTACTGGAATATAGTAGGCTCCTTAAGCTATACCAAAGGGGAAAATAAAGACAGCGGCTCAGACTTATATAACATCATGCCATTCAATGGCAGTGTTGCCCTGAATCGGGAAAATAATGGTTGGACAAACCAAATCGAAGTGGTGGGCGTCGCGGCTAAAAATGATATCTCAACCCCTCGTAACGAAATTAAAACGGCGGGTTATGGTCTCTTAAATCTCAGTACAGGCTATCAGTTTAAAGAGGTAGCAATTGAGGCTGGTATCGATAACGTATTCGATAAAAACTATGCCCTACCTCTAGGGGGCGCATACATGGGTCAAGGCAAAACCATGTCGATGAATGGCGAAATAGGTAGCGGTTCTAACTGGGGCACTGCCGTTCCTGGCGCGGGACGATCATTGTATGTGGGTGTCAACTATAAGTTTTAGGTGTCATTAAGATAGGTCATTAACTGACTAACATAACGATTAAACCTTCAACAGATTTTATTTATCTTATATCTTAGGAAGCACCTTCATGACTATAGCACTATTAATTGCAGCATTCTTAATGGGATTTTTTGGTTCGCCGCATTGCTTAGGTATGTGTGGCGGTATCGTCACCGCATTCGGACTATCGATGAAAGAAACCAGTCCAGCAAAAAAACGCGGCCTCATTGCGACTTACCATTTGGGGCGCTTACTCAGTTATGCCCTATTGGGCTTAATTGCTGGAGTGATTGGCACTACGGTATTGACCCCTTTAATGGTTGGCAATAGCACACCTCGCATTCTACTAGGGTTGGTCTTGGTATTTGTAGGATTAACCATGCTAGGGTTGCCTTTTTTGAACAAGCTTGAACGCCTTGGTATGCATTTTTGGCAAGCTTTATCACCTCTGCGGCAGAAAGTATTCCCCTTAAACACTTTTCCTCGAGCATTAACAGCAGGTTTATTATGGGGATTTTTACCCTGTGGTCTCGTTTATGGCGCATTACTTATTGCGGTCGTCGGTCATGACCCGCTCACAGGTGCCGTGTTAATGTTTGTCTTTGGTCTAGGAACCGTACCCATGCTCGTCGCTACGCACGGAACGGTCAACTGGATGCGCAATCAAATCGGGCGTTTGCGCTTAAGGCAAGTGAATGGCGTAATCATGATATTATCTGGCTTAGCCGTCATAGCGGTGCCGATGATCATGGCCAATATGCATGGTGGACACGGGCAAATGAATCACGAGCAAATGAATCACGAGCAAATGAATCACGAGCAAATGAATCACGAGCAAATGAATCACGAGCAAATGAATCACGAGCAAATGAATCACGAGCAAATGAATCACGAGCAAATGAATCACGAGCAAATGAATCACGAGCAATAAAAACGTCTCTCATGTACATAGGAGGCAATGATATTTTAAATTATGGATAGGGCATTTTTAACGTGCCCTATTTTTTTATCTGCTAATGCGCCAACTTCTGAATTTAGCAAAGAAACCTTTTAGCCTTTCAGAAAAATTAAAAGCCTCTGACTCCGGCACTTCTTCAACATGATGACGAGCTGCCAGTATCGGCTGCTGCACCAATCGTTCGTGATGATCGAAAGCCCGATCAAGACTGATACTCATGATAGAGAAGTTAGTCGGACGTGGTAGACAGCGATATACCTGACCCTTATTAATTAATTCAATGACCATATGGGCATCTTTGAATTCAGTCAACATCAGCACCATCAGATCTGGCTGGATATTTTTTAAGGCATAAACGATGGGGGTAATATTTTCTTTATTGAGCGTCGAATCTGTAATCGTGACACCAAAGCGTTTTTTTTGTAATAACTTTGCGGCCTCTTCAAGGTTACTCGCCCAGCTCACGGTATAAGCGCTCTTAAAATGACTTTTTATTTGTTGATAGACACTCTCATCATCGTCTAATACCAATATATTGCGATTGCTAACCGTGCCACTATTAACACAGTTTTGAGTTGCATCATTTTCCATAGTATTTTGTGTGATTTCTTGCGTTTGCTGAGCAATTTCTGTGGCTTTATTAACAATTTTTTTGAGTTCATCATTTTGCCATGGCTTAGTGATATAGCGATAAATTTCGCCCTCATTCACAGAATCCATCACGGCATTTAGATCCGCATAACCAGTTAACAAGATACGAATAGTATTTGGTGAAGCTGCTTTGATGTCACTCAATACTTCCGTACCTTGCTTATCTGGCATGCGTTGGTCGCTGATGACCACTTGTACTTCATTCGTGCTGACATATTCCATTAGCTCAGTGGCATCGGTAGTAATAAATACGTCATGTGACTGGCGAAAATGCATTTTTAAGCTGCGCAAGATACGCGGCTCATCATCGATAAAAGCGATTTTTGGTTTTTGCATGACGCTCTCTTTAAATAAATGGTTGGAAGTCTCTCAACTTTCAAATAAGACTTGCGCAGGTTTCTTTTCATGAACGATAGACTGTATCGGTAGCATGAGAGTAAACGTCGTGCCCGCGCCAACGACTGAGCTAACCTCAATGCGTCCACTATGTTGTTCAATGATTTGTGCCGTAATGGCCAATCCTAACCCTGTGCCATCGCCTGCTTTTTTGGTGGTAAAAAACGGCTCAAAGATATGCGTTAAAACATCCTCTTTGATACCAGATCCATTGTCTATAATGCGTACCACGATATATTGCTGCGCCTCATCGACAGACGAGCTGACTTGCAATGTCCCTTTATGATCTGGCGGCATGGCTTGGGCGGCATTATTAAATAGGTTTAGTAATACTTGGTTAATTTGTGAAGGATTACATTGAATCAGCGGCAGCTCCGCTAGATTGGTATTGACGTCTAAGGTTTTTAAATTATTGCGAGCCATAATCAATGAGGTATTGATACAGTCATTGATATCGATATCTTTTACTTTGGATTCGTCAAGTCGAGAAAAGTCGCGCAAGCTGACGACCAGTTCAGCAATTTGATCGACGCCATACAGTCCATCTTTGATTAAATCTGCCAAATCTTCACTGACTTCATCTTCTTTGATTTCCTCGCAACATTGTAAGGTTTGCTCTATCAGCTGCTTGACTTGCTCTTGATTGATAGTTGGTGCTTTTAACGCCTGCAATAATTGATCGGTATGCTGTAGCAATTCATCAAAACGCACGAGATTATCACCAACCAACTCCATGTTACTTCGCACATAGCCCAGCGGCGTATTGACCTCATGCGCCACGCCAGCCACCATTTGACCTAATGTAGCCATTTTTTCGGAGCGCACCAGATGCACTTGTGAGGCTTTCAACTCATCCATGGCTTGCTGCAAGTCTTGGGTGCGGGCAGCGACTTGTTTTTCTAGATGAACATTGATTTCGGCAAGCGCGCCTTCATTCTCGACGACGCGGTCGATCAATTGGTTGGTCTGCTCGCTGATGATTTGAATCTCGCTGACATTTGAGTGTGGCAGTTTAAGGGCGCTTAATTGTTGATATTTTTTTTGCTCAATTAATGCACCCATATCAGCCACTGCTAGTGCCATGTATTTTAGTGGTCGTGTAAAGTAGCGACGGAACACCCACGCGGTCAACAACAGAATAGGAATAAAACCCAGTAGCATGGTTTGAATCAGCTGGTTTGACAACGCATTTGCCACGCTCATCATGTCAGTATTGGGCTTGACGATGACCATCTTCCAATAGGTAAATGGCATGCGAAACACAAAGGCGGTGGCGGGCTGCTGCAACACAAAATCATTGGGCACAGCGATGGTCTCAATCAAGTGACTGTCTACCAGATTAAATGTTTGGTCAATATTCAATAGCAGCAATGCTGACAGCAACTTGGATTCTTGTTCGCTGATTTTATTCAGATTGGTCGTACTCAAAATACTACGTGCCGCGAGCGTATAACGACTTTCATCTTTGGCAACTGCCTCATCGATGAGTGTTTGATTAATGCTATATAGGCTGTCCGCAATAGGGGCAAAGCTTGAATGTTTCTCGGCCAATTGATGTGCGGTTACCATTTCGCCTTGCGGATTATCTTCAGTCGCTTGCGTGACCATAGATTGATCAGGAAAGGTCAAAAATCGATTGTCCAAGTCTACCAAAAAGACATAACCACCCAGCTTATCTTGCCACTTTTTCATGGCTTCATCGAGGTTATCTAATAGCAGATTAAAACTCACTACCCCATCAAAAGCCTGATTGCGACTGTCATACAATGCCTTGGCACACGTCATCATCGGCTGATTGCTTTGCGGATCGACATACGCACGGCTCCAGACACAGTGGTCATGGCGTGCGTACATCGCAGGAATGTACCACCACTCTCTATAATAGGGACTCGGCGTTTGGCGCACTTGATTATACTGCTCTAACGGCTGCATGTTGCCTGCGTCATCACGCGCCCACACAAACGACTGACGCTCTCGGTTTTGAGCGTACATATTTGGATCAAACCACACGCCGCCGCCCACAATCCGTTGATCGGTCTGTTGCATGAGATTACCAAAGGTTTCTCTATAAAGACCGTCTTCTTTTGGCAAGCCGCCCGCCATCGCACTGGTTGCCTTTGCCAGTCCGTCGACATGGCTGATATTCGCCATAATACTATTAATGGCTTCGTTACCCGTTTCAACCACTGTCTCTGAAGTCATCTCCAATATACGAGGCTTAGCTTGAGTCTCAATAACCCAATACACCATCAGGATAATTAGTAAAAAAGCCAATGCTAAAATAATCAGCATGCGTGTGGAAATACTACCAAGCCGACCAGCAACACTCATAGATAAACCTTATATTGATGCGTCTACCATCATCAATGCATCACTTAATGAATAAAGACATCAGTGATACGCAACCACCATTTATAGTGGGCTCAAGGATACGATGCCGTCATGACAATATGATGACAAAAGTTTTTTTTCTTATCTGTTGACCAGCACCTTTTAATTAACAACAATTAGCTTGCCGTTGATAGATACAACCTTGTACTCATTTAGCGCTGCTCTCTTTTTATCATCAATAACATCATGCAGCTTATTGAGCGCATATAGTCAGAGCACTTTTAAACTGCTACGGTGTTACCCGCCCTATATGTACTCAGTGTACTATCTGCGGTCGGTCGCCTTGTAGCGATTCTAAAATTCCTTGACTATAGCTGTACTATCATCAGCCATTGCAAGGCACAAAAAAGCCACTTATTTTTTAAGTGGCTTCTTCATATTCAAGTCAATCGCTCATTTTTCTATTTATGTCATCAATATCTCTATGATTATAGAGTCTGCCAAGTTTATCTTGTTCTGTACTGTGAAATTTTATACATATGTTATATTAATAATACTAATATAGAGGGTGTGTTTGTATTTTATATAATATCGCGGATCACCGTCACTTATCACTGATTGCAAAGCCTATCTGTTGTACACTCAGAGCTTGATATAACTCGCTCATACAGCTATTCAACTAACCCTAAAGAAAGGCGCTCACAAAGTCTTTCTCTTTTAAATATTAAAGGAAAAGCGATGCGCTCTTTGTTTTTTAGTACTTTGTGCTTAGCAAGCAGTCTTTCACTAATGGCTTGTAGTAGTCATCCACCAACCACGGCAAAAGAATCAACAGCTATCATTACCAACACGACAAAAGAAAACGCTGACGAACAGCTAAGCGTGGAGCCGTCCAGCCCCAAAGAACCGTTATCAGCATTCACCGCTTTTGGTAATACAGAAAAAAGTTGGCGCACAGTAATTGATGGCAACCAACTCAGCATTGAAGCAGATTTTTTGAGACCAACGACCATCGTTGTCTCTCGTTCGACCTATGCCGAAGGTGTGGAATACGTGAGTACCGTTAGCGGCAAGCCTATTATTATGAATATAAATAGCCAGATTTGTACCGACGATAATGGCTATCAAAATGAATTTACGGTGACGTTGACTTATGATAATAAAAGCTATCAAGGTTGTGCCGTTGCTGGAGCGTATGAAACAGCACCTACGTAATTGCATAGAATTTATTGTGGTTAGCAACCATCATAAATAGCCAGCCATTAGCCAATGGATAACGCATAATTTGGCAAATAAGTACTTATATTACTTTCAACCGATGTCATTATTGTTTAATAAAAACACCCTATAGTCTGTCTATAAACCCTTCATTTTAGTCAAATAACCTTTTATATCAGTCTTACTCAATAAGGATGAACCTATGAAAATTATGAAGACTCAAACCAATAATCCGGTAGACCACGACACATTTATCCATCAGCCTGATGCCAGTAAAACCCGTGTAGCAAACATACCAGGCAAACGCTTACCCTTCCCTGACCAAATTGGTAATTATCAGCGCAATATTGGGACGCCCACTGACGCTTATCAGGACAGTAAGGTTTATATTGTTGGGGGCGGTATTGCAGGTTTGGCCAGTGCTTATTACTGCATCCGAGATGGCAAAGTATCCGCTGAAAACATTACCGTTTTAGAGCATCTTGACGTGGCTGGTGGCTCTTTAGATGGTAGCGGCAATCCTGAGACGGGTTATATGGTGCGCGGCGGTCGTGAAATGGATTTCACTTACGAAAACTTTTGGGATTTATTCCAAGATATCCCCGCTCTTGAAATGCCTGTGCCTTATAGCACCTTGGATGAGTATCGCATAGCAAATGACACCGACCCCAATTACTCTATTGCACGCCTGATCCATAAGCAAGGTGAGATAAAAGACTTTAGTCAACTGGGATTGAGTAAAACCAACCAACTCGCTCTGATTCGTTTGCTATTAAAACCCAAGGAAGAGCTAGACGATATCACTATTGAAGAGTATTTTGATGACAGCTTTTTGAGTAGTAACTTCTGGACATTTTGGCGAACCATGTTTGCTTTTGAAAACTGGCACAGCTTACTTGAGTTTAAGCTTTATACGCATCGCTTTTTACATGCATTGGACGGTCTAAACGACATGTCTGCACTGGTATTCCCAAGATACAACCAATTTGATAGCTTTGTTAAGCCATTACAAAATTATTTAAAAGATAAAGGCGTGCAGTTTCAGTATGACACGCTCGTTACCAATTTAGACATTGAGTTTGAGCATGCTGATAAAGTAACAGGCACCAAAAAGGTCAAAGCCATCATCACGGAGAAAGCGAGTGAGCAAACTACCATTCCTATGGGCAGCAATGATTTCGTCATCGTGACGACTGGCTCCATGACCGAAGATACCCGCTATGGTGATGATAACACTGCGCCGACGCTAGACTTCACAAAAGACAGCATGGGGCAATCGTCTGGTTGGAAAGTATGGAATAATCTGGCTAAACAATCTGCCGTCTTTGGTCACCCAGAAAAATTTAATCAGCATGTGGATAAATCTGCTTGGATGTCGGCGACGTTGACCTGCCAGCCGTCTGCCTTTATTGATAAGCTCAAAACGCTGTCTGTCAACGACCCTTATACGGGTAAAACAGTGACCGGTGGCATCATTACGATTACGGATTCAAACTGGTTGATGAGCTTTACTTGTAACCGTCAACCGCATTTCCCTGATCAGCCAGAAGACACGCTAGTCGTATGGCTATATGCCTTGTTTATGGATAAAGAAGGCAATTATGTCAAAAAACCCATCCCAGAATGTACAGGCAAAGAGATCTTGAGCGAACTCTGTCATCACCTTGGCATCCTCGATGATATAGAGAATATCATGGCCAATACCATCGTCAGAACGGCTTATATGCCCTACATTACCTCGATGTTTATGCCCCGTGCTAAAGGTGATCGTCCTGAGATAGTCCCTAATGGTTGTGTCAATATGGGTCTAGTCGGTCAGTTCGTCGAGACACATAATGATGTGGTATTTACCATGGAGAGCTCTGTTCGTACTGCTCGTGTCGCAGTTTATGAGCTACTGAATGTACAGAAACAAGTCCCCGATATAAACCCATTACAATACGATATCCGTCAATTACTAAAAGCCGCCAATACACTCAACGATGGCAAAGGTTTCATCGGCGAAGGTCTACTAACTAAGCTCCTTAAGGGTACTTATTACGAGCACATATTGCCAAAAGCCAATCAATCCACCAACGGCAATGACTCAATATTTACTCAGCAGTGGGAAGCAATCAAAGGACTTTGGCATAAGTAGTTCTGGCATCAGTAATGTTAGTTTGGATAAAAGCAGCTTTGATGAAAATGGCTTTAGTAAAACTAATGACGAAAAATAAAAGCGATAACGCTCTAGGGCATGTCCTCATTTTAAAAATGCAGATAGAACTAAGGTCATGCCCTAGTCAGACTTGGATAACTGCTGTAACTGCTCAATCAGCCAACGGTGTATACCACTGTGACTGGTACGTGGATGCCATGCTGCGATCACCTTAAATGTGGGTGGCAAGGCTTCCACTTTAAGCTCTTTAACCCGACTGTTTGGCAATAAACGAGAGGGATAAAATGCAATCATATCGGTTGTATAAAGGATATCTGGCACCGCAGAAAAGCTAGGAACGGACATAACGATATTTCGTTTAAGACCTTTTTCTGCAAACCACTGATCATGAGAACCACGTAAGTTAGCGCGTGAAGGTGACACCACCAGCTGCGAGTGTGCAGCAATTTGCGCCAGTGACAGCGGCTCTGTTGTAAAATTATTATTACAACCAGTAATGCAAAAATGTTGTTCTTCAAGCAGCGTCACATAAGCCAAGTTATCAGGGATAAATTCTGGGAAAGTAATCAGCAGATCAAGCTCGCCTGCCGCAATAAGCTGATTGACATTGTCTGAGGCAAAATCACGCACAATTAACTTCAAATCAGGCGCGTCGCGGCGCGTTATATGAAACAACTGCGGTAATAATGCCTGCGTCGCATAGTCGGTTGCGCTAATCGTAAACACGCCTTTATAAGTCTGTGGCGAAAACACATCTGGCTCTAACAGTGCTTCTAACTGCTCTAATATACGACTAATGGGTTGCTGCATCGATAGCGCTTTGGGAGTTGCCACCATGCTATTGCCTTGACGAATAAACAAACGATCATCAAACAAATCACGCAGCTTACGTAATTGTTCGCTGATTGCCTGCTGTGTCAGCCCCATTTTGCGCGCGACTTGTGAGAGATTTTTTAGATCAAGCAACGCATGTAGCACTCGCAACTGCTTGATATCAAGTCGGTTAATTCCATTCATAATATGTACCATTTATAATTGTATCTTAAACAACAAAATTCTGTTTCCGATTGTATCCATAAAACTCTATGCTTGCCAACCTTACTTACGCAGCAATAAAACATCAAAACAAGCTCAATGGTTTAAACAATAACCCAATCTATTTGTTTTAAAAGAGAATTTTATGGAACCATCTAATATCGATACCAGCCCATTATTTGCATCTGTCACACTTGGACCATATACGTTAAAAAACCGTATTGTCATGCCACCGTTGACACGCTCTCGCAGCACGCAACCGGACAATATTCCTAATGAATTAATGGCAAGCTACTATGCCCAGCGCGCCTCTGCAGGTTTTATGGTCACTGAAGGCACGCAAATTGAGCCAAGGGGTCAAGGTTATGCGTGGACGCCAGGCATACATTCGCATGCCCAAATCGAAGGCTGGAAAAAGGTTACTCAAGCGGTACACGCAGCAGGTGGTATCATTTTCGCTCAGCTTTGGCATGTGGGTCGCGTGTCTCATACCAGCTTACAACCACAAGGCGCTCAGCCAATTGCACCATCAGCTATCACTGCTGACAATGTAAAAGTATTTATCGAAACAGCACCAGGTGCAGGCGCGTTAGCCGATCCTAGTGAGCCACGCGCACTCAGTACTGATGAAGTTAGTGAACTGGTCGCTATGTATGCGGCAGCCGCACGCAATGCATTGGAGGCAGGTTTTGATGGCGTCGAACTGCATTGTGCCAATGGCTATTTGGTGAATCAGTTCATCTCTGAGCATAGCAACACACGTGATGATCAATATGGCGGTTCATTGACCAATCGCTTGCGTTTCTTAAAAGAAATCGTAGCTGCCGTCAGTGAGGTGGTTGGCGCTGATCGCTTAGGCGTACGTTTCGCACCGCTGTTTGCTAGCACAGATGAGACTCGCGTATATTTAGGACTAGTGGAATCAGATCCACATCATACGTATATTGAAGCGATTAAAGTACTTGAACAAGCGGGTATCGCTTATTTATCTATTGCAGAAGCTGACTGGGACAATGCTCCTGATTTACCAGAGACGTTTTATCAAGCCGTCAGAGCGGAGTTTTCAGGACGTATTATCTATGCGGGTAAATACACGACGGAAAAATCGGTTCATATGCTAGCTAAAGGTTATGGTGACTTATTTGCTTTTGGTCGTCCCTTTATTGCTAATCCCGATTTACCTGAGCGCATCGCCAATCATTGGCCACTCAATGAGGCAGATCCTACCACGATGTATGGTGGCACCGAAATTGGCTATAATGATTATCCTTACTATCAAAACTCTTAATACAATAAGGCCATTCGTGGCCTTATTTTTTTGCTTATAAATAGGATATTTTTAATAGCTGATTCATATATATAGCCCTTATGATTCATCCGACTGATCAAACAACTTTTCGATAGGCTTGCTGTGTATCTTTGAGCTATTGAACAGCGACTTATTACCAGTATCTGCTTCTGTCCAAAAATTAATATTAAATTGGGCATCATCACTTAATTCTACGCGGTGCCAATATTGAGGCGGACTGACAGCGAACTGACCTGCTTTAATAGCAATGGTTTTTTCAGGTTCAGTGGCGGCTTCATCAGCAAAGCCATAAAAGGTAACCGTGCCTTGCATGACACAAATTTGGCCGTATACGCCCTCTGCTGTATTGTGATGAGTCAGCAAGGCTTTTGGGACTTTATCTTTAGTAAAAAAGTGGGTCGAACGCTTTATTTTCCAATGGCTGGGTATGACGGGGTTTGAGGCGACAGTATGACTCATGGTAACTCCTTGGCTAATTTGATGGGTGTATCCAAATCCTTTTTATTAACAGCGTACTTGAGAATAAAATTCTATTAATAAACGAGAAAAACACGTACAGTAATGGTTATTACTATAGCGCATCATATTTTCAAATGTATTGCTATCCTCATATCATCTTAGTTAACCATCAATATATAGGATATTAAAGCCACTTTTTAATCCCCATTAAGTAGTATGTGAAATGACATTCATACTGCTTTCGCCTAATGGTTAGCGAGCTTACTTATTGCTACATTAACTCCATCTAAACTATCCAGTTCGACGGTGGAGAATACTTGTCATGCATGCAAAAGAGCTACTTGAGGTTGAACGCCGTGATATAAGAGCGCTTCACTATACGTGGATTGCTTTTTTTCTGACCTTTTACGTCTGGTTCAATATGGCGCCACTAGCCACTTCTATGCTAGAGGCCGAAAGCTATCTAACTTCTGAACACATCAAATTATTTCTCATTGCCAACGTTGCTTTGACCATTCCAGGGCGAGTGGTAGTCGGCATGGCATTGGATCGCTTCGGTCCGCGTCGCGTGTTTTCCATACTGATGGTCGTCATGGCGATACCGACATGGTTCTTCGCGTTTGGTAATTCCGCGATGCAGCTTTTCGTCGCTCGCCTATTTATGTCTATCGTGGGCGCAGGGTTCGTCGTTGGCATTCACATGACCGCCCTTTGGTTTAAGCCAAAAGACATTGGCTTTGCCGAAGGATTTTATGCAGGCTGGGGTAATTTTGGTTCAGCTGCCGCAGCGATTACTATTCCCACGGTTGCGCTACAGTTCTTTGGTGGTGATGACGGTTGGCGCTGGGCAATTGCATTATCTGGCTTACTGATGGCCGCTTACGGGGTGGCCTATTGGTTTTTAATCACCGATGGTCCTACACAAGATACCCATAAAAAAGCACGTAAGGCGGGTGCTTTAGAGGTATCAAGTTGGAGAGATTTATTATTATATTGCCTATTTATTATTCCTTTATATGGCGTATTGGGTGTATTGGTTTATCGTACTAAAAACATGGGATTCCTGAGCGAAACAGGCGCTTGGGGGTTTTATACTCTCATCGCTGTGGTGGTTATTTACCAAATTTACAAAGCCATCAGTGTCAACGTACCCATGCTCAAAGCGGGTATCCCTGAGGATGACAAATACCCCTTTACCTCTGTTGCCGCCCTAAATGTCACCTACTTTGCTAACTTTGGCGCAGAGCTGGCGGTCGTCTCTATGCTACCAATGTTCTTTGCCGCAACGTGGAAGCTCGACCCTACCGTCGCAGGGTTAGTCGCATCGACCTTTGCTTTTGTTAACTTATGGGCGCGACCACTTGGCGGCTATATCTCTGACAAGGTCGGCAATCGTCGCTTGGTGATGTTGGTATACATGTTCGGTATCGGTATCGGCTTTGGATTGATGGGATTGCTGAATGCAGAGTGGCCATTGTTTATCGCGGTCGTCTTTACGATTCTATGCTCAGTCTTTGTGCAAGGGGCAGAAGGTGCAACTTTTGGTATTATCCCCTCAATTAAACGGCGCTTAACGGGTCAAATTTCTGGTATGGCGGGTGCTTATGGCAACGTGGGCGCTGTGTTCTACCTATTTATATTTACCTTGGTCGAACCAAATCAGTTCTTTTTTATCATTGCGATAGGTGCATTTATCGCTTGGGTACTTTGTTTCTTCTGGTTAAAAGAGCCTGAAGATGCCTTTGGTGACGAATACAAAATGTCCTCGGTCGATCGTCAAATTGCCGCTGAAGAAGGCTAATTTGATTACCTTATAAAATAAAAAAGCCACCCAGCATCACTGCTCGGTGGCTTTTTTTGACTTATATAGAGAGCTATCTAGACATGTCATAGGGGTTATTCAGATGACCCATGATTTTTTTATAAAAAATAGCGCTTTCAAAAAGTAATATTTTCAAAAATTAGATATTTCAAAAAAAGCCACTTCGATAAATAACCATTTTGACAAACGACTACTTTGACAAATGATTCACGGTCCATACTGCTGCCTCTACCCGTGTGCGTAGTCCAGTTTTGTTCAAAATATGCTTAACATGCACTTTTACTGTGGATTCTGCGATATCCAGTTTGTTGGCGATCATTTTATTACTTAAGCCTTCAGCAATCATTTGAATCACTTGCAGCTCTCTAGTAGTGAGATTGCCAGCGATATCTTCAATGCTTGGTGTACGTAATGTTTGCGCCAATATTGAGGCCAAATTGGGGCTGATAACCAGCTCACCGCGCAACACTTTTCTAATATCGACAATGATTAACTCAGGCTCCATATCTTTTAGCAAATAACCATCCACCCCTAATTTCAACGCTTCTTGCACGTCTTCTCCGCTGTCAGAAACTGTAAATAGCAAGGTAGCCACGTCAATATTTTTGGCCTTGATTTCTCTTAAGGTTTCGATACCAGTCAACACTGGCATTTTATGATCTAGAATGACCAGATCGACCGGATTGTTTGCCAAAAAATCCAACGCTTCTTGTCCGTTATTCGCCTCACCAACGACGGTGACATCACTTTCGAGACTGAGCAGTTCTGCGACACCGCGGCGCAGCATAGGATGGTCATCGACCAATAGTAGCCGAGCCGGAGAAGCAGACGTATAAACTTTAGTAGTCATAAAATACTCACAAATTGAAAAATGGTACAAAAAACACAATGCAATGGTTAAGAGCGTTTACTAAGCCGATTCACTTAGTTTTGCTCAGCCATATAATCCGTAAAGAAACTGGGTACAAACCTGACGATGACACTGGTACCTGCGGGCACATTATTAGAGATGATCAAATCACCGCCTAATTTATAGGCACGCTCTTTCATAATCATTAGACCATGATGCTGGGTCTGATTGACAGTCCCTGATATGCCGATGCCGTCATCATTGACCATCATCGCTACATAATTACTTTCATCATCATAAACCAAATCGATAGTGACGCAGTTAGCATGAGCATGGCGACTGATATTCGACAGCGCCTCCCTTATAATTTGAATGAGGTGCACTTGTTCGGTTGCCGTTAGATTCAAGGATAGGATTTGATTGTTGACCTTTATGTCAAACTGCCCTTTTACCGCAAACTCATCAGCCGCCTCATATAAAGCTTCATCAAAATTGCCGCTATCAATCGTTAAGCGAAAAGTCGTCAATAGGTCTCGCAGCTCATGATAAGCAGAGTTCAGACCCATTTTTATTTGACTGATATGCTGCCCAACCTTGATTTGACTTTGCTCATCAAACACCACCAGCCCACTGTCTTTATCAGTAGACAGTGGCAGATGTTTTTCGAGCACGCTGACTTGTATTTTTAGATAAGACAATGACTGTGCTAAAGAGTCATGCAACTCCCTAGCAATGGTCGAGCGCTCTTCAAGTAGAATAAGCTGATGGTCTTGCTGCCTTTGTCTGCGTAGCGATAAGGCGGTGCTGACGAGATTGGTCAGCACAACAATCAATTCATTATTTTTAGCAATCAAATAACTACTATCTACCTCTACTACCTTGATACGTGTTGAATCTTCCTCGCTTTTTTTCTCATCTTCTGCATAAGCTTTATTGGTCATTAAGACAGATTTTGGTCTGACCTTTAGCTCACCAAATTCTATATCTTGATGAATAATCGGAAACGTTTGGGTATAAACGTCTTCTTTAATAGAGCAGCTATCACAAGTGAGTTTGGTACATAGCTCCTTCATCCTATCATCGTGCAGGGCTATAGAGTTTTTATTGGTTAGAATATTGCTTTGGATACACAGCGTAAAATCTAAATATGGGAATATACACCCAAAGCCAGTAATCAATTCATCAAGCCGATGTAAGCTCACAGGACTACTGGTCAATTGCTTTGAGAAATCATAAAACAATGATAAGGCTTGGTTGGCTTTTACCAGATGCTGAGTCTTTGTCTGTACCTCACTCTCAAGTGAGCGCTGATACCTCTCAATGGTACTAGCCATACCGTTAAAAGAATTGCCAAGCGCTTCAAATTCTCTATAACCGCTGATAGACACTCTCGTATCATATTTGCCTTCTTTAAACGCCCGATTGGCTTTAATGAGTTGTTGAATAGGCGTTAGCACTGAGTTCTGTAACCTTTGTACGCCTATCAGCATAATAATCATGCTCAGTATCAGTGATAGTATTTGTAGGTTTTGCTGCCATGTCTGACGCTGCTCATTTCTATCCTGTAACGCGCCAACAAAACGATTAACATCGTCAATATACTTGGTTGAATCACTATAAAAGCCTTGCTTGTCTTGTGCCAATAATGATGGTTTTAAATCACGAAACCATTGTGATTTTATCTGGCTCCATTGCTCACTGATCGCCTTATCTCTGTTGGCACTGGTCAGTTGATACGCTTGTAATTTGTTGAGACGACTCTCCATGTCTTCAACCAGTATGTCTATTTTTTCAGACTCGCTTTTATTGGAGAAATCCAGTCTGTCTTGCTTTTCTACCTGCGGCGCATTGTCACTATCTAAGCCATCTTGTTTGATATTTAGGCTTGAGCTAAAAGGATGGTTATCCGCAAAGTCAGTCGCTAACTGAAAGCTAATGCGATACGTTGCCATGCGTATCGATCCTGCGGTATTAATCGCCTCAGCATCAGACTTTGCGACCCAAGCGAGCGCACCGCTGCCTATCGCTGACATCAAAAACAAAGTAGCGATGATCGTAATAGCAATCCAAGTATGAAGGAACAAAGACTGCCGTCGTAGATTAGACATGATTAATAGCGCTCCCATCAGATACTTTCTGCACAAAAGATTTGAGATCTTAAAATTGAACGTCGCAAAGGCAAAAAATACACAGCATAAAAAATACTACAGCGCACTTAGCAGTCCATCGACAAGCAAAATTTTAGTGATAAACCTGCTCGCAATATACCCCTTTTAGTCATCAGTATACCACTATGTATGAATACTCTTCATCGGGATAACACAGTACCGTGAGTTATCATTTTTTGAAAGAGCAAGTAATTCATAGCGCTCATAAGCCAGTACGGCGGCTCTTTGTTATCAACAATAACAGGAGTAAGCGCTACGGTTTACTGTAAGTTTAGACAGCCATTTGATGATAAAAAATACTGAATATAACTAGGCATAGCTGATACTAAGTGAGGAATAACATGGGCAATAATTACAACTTCAAAGGTGGTAAGCTCATCACTGACTGGCGACCTGAAGTAGAAGAATTTTGGGAAGGAGGCGGCAAAAAAGTCGCTCGTAGAAATTTATGGATATCCATTCCATCGTTGCTATTGGCATTTGCAGTATGGATGGTATGGAGTGCCGTCATCGTCCGTCTGCCAGAGATTGGTTTTGATTTTGATGATGGGCAGTTGTTTTGGCTCGCCGCGCTGCCCGGACTATCAGGGGCAACGCTGCGAATTTTTTATTCTTTTATGGTGGGCGACGTTGGACAGCGATATCTACCTTATCCCTGTTAATTCCAGCATTATGGATGGGCTTTGCGGTTCAGAATCCTGATACGCCATTTATGATATTTGCCATCATTGCCCTACTTTGTGGCTTCGGTGGTGGTAACTTTGCCTCCTCCATGTCCAATATCTCGTTCTTCTTTCCAAAAGCAGAACAGGGCACTGCTCTTGGGCTAAACGCGGGTTTGGGTAACCTTGGCGTGTCAGTCATGCAGTTCGTTGTACCGATGATTATATTGGTAGCAGCCTTTGGCAGCTTAGGCGGCGACCCGCAAGTCTCTGCAAGCGGTCAGCTGTTCTATCTACAAAATGCAGGCTTTATTTGGGTACCCTTTATTCTGCTATTTTCAGCACTGGCATGGTTTGGCATGAACGATATTGCCACTGCTAAAGCTTCCTTTAAAGACCAATCGGTTATCTTTAAACGCAAACATAACTGGATCATGTGTATCCTATATATGGCGACCTTTGGCTCGTTCATTGGTTTTTCAGCCGCGTTTCCGATGCTGATTAAAAACTCATTTCCTGCCATTGATGCGCTTAAGTTTGCCTTCTTGGGTCCTTTAGTTGGTGCGCTATTTCGCCCTTTAGGTGGCTGGATATCTGACAAAACCAGTGGCGCAAAAGTGACTTTTTGGAACTATATCGTGATGGTATTGGCGGTAGTGGCGGTGATGTATTTCCTCCCTAGCGAGACTCATGAGGGCAGCTTTGTCGGATACTTTATCTCCTTTATGGTGCTGTTTATTACCACAGGTATCGGTAACGGCTCTACCTTTACCATGATTCCCGTTATCTTCAGAACCTTTCATGAACGCCTTGAACCTCAAAAAGCAGGTACAGAGGACTTGTTTGTCGAGATACGTAAAGAATCAGCAGCAGTGGTTGGCTTTACCTCAGCGATAGCGGCCTATGGCGCATTCTTTGTCCCAAAAATGTTTGGTTCAGGACTGGGTGTTGATGGTACTTTTATCGCTTTAATTGTTTTTTATGTTCTCTGTATTGTGTTGACATGGTGGTATTACAGTCGCCCTAATGCTGAGATTCCTTGCTAAAGTAGCCTTGTATAAATCATTCTTTGAAAACAGATTTTCAAATTAGAAACATCTCTCTTTATAGTGCTACTTGCCAGCGTAAGTAGCACTTTTTTTATTTTTACCAATCCATATTTTTCTTATAAATAAGCCCGACTCATAAATACTTAACGATTTTTTAAGCAAATTTTATCATTTACCGCTACTACTAAGGTGGTAGTGCTCTGCTCATGTTAGCGGATAGCAAGAGGGCGATGGCTTACTTAAAATAATACCATCGAAAAACATTTACAGCTTGGGCAAAGGGTTGTTTTTACCACGCCATTCAGCTTTAGATACCCCATAGGCAATAATACAGAGGATAGCGAAATGAGCCATTTACTCGACCAATTCCGTTTTTTTAAACGTAAAAAGGGCGAATTCTCCGATGGGCATGGTGAGACGCGCGATGAGTCTCGTGACTGGGAAAATGTGTATCGTAGCCGTTGGCAGTATGACAAAGTCGTGCGTTCAACGCATGGGGTCAACTGTACCGGCTCTTGCTCATGGAAAATTTACGTAAAAAACGGCTTGGTCACATGGGAAACGCAGCAAACTGACTATCCTGAAACCCGTCCAGACTTACCAAACCACGAACCGCGTGGCTGTCCTCGTGGCGCAAGCTACAGCTGGTACATGTATTCAGCGAACCGTGTGAAATACCCTAAAGTACGTAAGCCGCTTCTAAAATTATGGCGTGAAGCCAAAGCGCAGTATCCTGATCCTGTCGATGCTTGGGGCAGCATTGTCCAAGACCCTATCAAAGCAGAACAGTATAAATCCAAGCGCGGCTTGGGTGGTTTTATCCGCTCAACGTGGGCAGAAGTCAATGAAATTATCGCTGCTAGTAATGTCTATACCGCCAAAACTTTCGGTCCTGACCGTATCGTTGGTTTCTCTCCGATTCCTGCGATGTCGATGGTCAGTTATGCCGCCGGTAGTCGATATTTATCACTTATCGGCGGTGTTTGCTTATCATTCTATGATTGGTATTGTGACCTGCCGCCAGCCTCGCCAATGGTTTGGGGTGAGCAAACTGACGTGCCAGAATCAGCCGATTGGTACAACTCTGACTATATTATTGCCTGGGGTTCAAACGTTCCGCAAACGCGTACACCTGATGCGCATTTTTTTACCGAAGTTCGTTATAAAGGCACTAAGACAGTCTCCATCACCCCTGATTATGCTGAGGTTTCTAAGTTAACTGACTTATGGCTAAACCCAAAACAAGGTACTGACGCAGCGGTCGCACAAGCATTCTGTCATGTCATTATCAAAGAGTTTTATCTTAAGCAGCCAAGTGACTATTTCTTAGATTACGCCAAACGCTATACCGATTTACCAGTCCTTGTGATGCTAGAAGGTGAAGAAGGCGCTCGCCGTGCTGGTCGCTATCTACGCGCTTCTGACTTAATCGATAATTTAGGTCAAGAAAACAACCCTGAATGGAAGACCATCGGTCTAAATAGTGATGGTGAACTGGTTTCTCCACTTGGCTCGATTGGCTATCGTTGGGGCGAAAAAGGCAAATGGAACCTTGAGCAAAAAAATGGTACGACAGGCACAGAGATTGACCTCACACTGACTTTGAAAGACAGCAATGAGACCTGCAAAGTCGGCTTTGATTACTTTGGTCATGTGGATCATCCACATTTCACCTCGGTACCGGGCGAAGCGATACAGCAAAAAACCGTTCCTTGTAAAACCATTACCCTTGCCGATGGCAGCACCGCTATCGTTGCGACCGTCTTTGATCTAACCGTTGCCAACCTTGGTGTGGATAATGGTGTTGGCGGCGAGCATGTCACCGACGACTATAACGATGCAACCGTACCGGGCACCCCTGCTTGGCAAGAAGTCATCACCGGTCTAAGCCGTGAGCGCGTCATTCAAGTCGCGCGTGAATTCGCTGAAAATGCCCATAAGACTCATGGTAAATCGATGATTATCATCGGCGCGGGTATGAACCACTGGTATCACCTCGATATGAACTATCGCGGCGTGATTAACATGCTCATGCTATGTGGCTGTATCGGCAAATCTGGCGGCGGCTGGGCGCATTATGTTGGTCAAGAAAAACTGCGCCCTCAAACGGGTTGGTTGCCATTGGCCTTTGCCCTTGACTGGCATCGTCCGCCGCGTCATATGAATGGCACGAGCTTCTTCTACAATCACAGCTCACAGTGGCGTCATGAGACCATTTCTGCCCATGAGATACTCTCGCCTCTCGTCGATAAAAAGTTTTTCCCTGAGCATATGCTTGATTACAACATTCAAGCAGAACGCGCAGGCTGGTTACCTTCAGCGCCGCAACTCAATCGTAACCCACTGACCATCGCCGCCAAAGCCGCCGATTGCGGCAAAGATGTGGAAGAGTATGTGGTCGATTCTCTACAAGATGGCAGCTTACGCTTTGCTTGTGAATCCCCTGATAATCCTGACAACTTCCCGCGCAATATGTTTATCTGGCGCTCAAACTTATTGGGCTCGTCCGGTAAAGGTCATGAATATATGCTGCATTATTTCTTGGGCACCAAAAACGGCTTGCTCAATAAAGAAAATGCAGAAGGTCACCTGCAACCAAAAGAAGTCGATTGGGTAGAAAAAGGCCCAACTGGTAAATTAGACTTGGTTGTCACATTAGACTTCCGTATGTCTTCCACCTGTTTGTATTCTGACATCGTGCTACCGACTGCAACGTGGTACGAAAAAGATGACATGAATACCTCAGACATGCATCCATTCATTCACCCATTAACCGCCGCGACTGACCCTGCGTGGGAATCTAAGACTGATTGGGAAATTTATAAAGGCATTGCCAAGAGCTTCTCTGAAGTATCAAAAGGTCACTTAGGTGTTGAAACTGACGTTGTCACCTTGCCGATGCAACATGACACCCCGGGTGAGTTGGCACAGCCATTTGGTGGCACTGACTGGAAAACGGCTGGCGAAAAACCTGTACCGGGTAAAAACTGCCCGATGATTAAAGTAGTTGAGCGTGACTATCCGAGCACTTATAAAAAGTTCACTTCTATGGGTCCTGCCTTAGAAAAACTGGGCAATGGCTCAAAAGGCTTGAATTGGGATATGAAAACCGAGGTCAAACAGCTTGGTGATTTAAATCATAGAGTGACTGATCCCGGTATTTCTGAAGGTCGACCAAGTCTCAACACCGCTATCAATGCTTCTGAAATGATTTTGATGCTCGCGCCTGAAACCAATGGTCATGTCGCCGTAAAAGGCTGGGCTGCACTCTCTGAATTTACTGGTCGCGACCATACTCATCTTGCCAAATCTAGCGAGCACGAAAAAATCCGCTTTAAAGATATCGTTGCGCAGCCACGTAAAATCATCTCAAGCCCAACGTGGTCAGGTATTGAGTCGGATCAGGTCAGTTATAACGCCGGTTATACCAACGTCCATGAGCTAATTCCTTGGCGCACGATTACTGGTCGTCAGCAGTTTTATCAAGACCATCCTTGGATGCAGGCGTTTGGTGAGCAAATGCAGCAGTATCGTCCACCTATCGATACCAAGACCACTGAGCTGCTCAAAGACGCCAAACCAAATGGCAATAAAGAGATTGTACTGAACTTCTTAACACCGCACCAAAAATGGGGCATCCACAGTACCTACTCTGAAAACTTGCTGATGCTGACCCTAAGTCGCGGCGGACCTTGTGTCTGGATGTCAGAAGTCGATGCCCAAAAAGCTGGCATCGTCGATAACGACTGGATTGAGCTGTTCAATGCTAATGGGGCAATCACTGCCCGTGCCATCGTCAGCCAAAGGGTGAAAGAAGGCATGACCATGATGTATCACGCCCAAGAGAAATTGGTCAACATTCCAGGCTCTGAGCAAACAGGCACGCGTGGCGGTATCCATAACTCGGTCACTCGGACGATTTTGAAACCGACACATATGATTGGCAGCTACGCCCAGCAGTCTTATGGCTTTAACTACTATGGCACCGTCGGTTGTAACCGTGATGAGTTTGTCGTGATTCGTAAAATGTCAAAAATCGACTGGCTAGAAGATAAGCCAGATAACGAATTGCCACGTCCATTACCAACCAGCATTGAAGGGTAAAGCTGTTTCTTCTATCGAAAAGATATCCTGATTTCAGGATATCTAGGAAGAACATAAAGCTGCTTTTTTACTATTATTTGGAGCACAGATCCATGAAAATTCGTTCGCAAGTCGGCATGGTGCTTAACCTTGATAAATGTATCGGTTGTCACACCTGCTCAGTCACCTGTAAAAACGTCTGGACCAGCCGTGAAGGTATGGAGTATGCATGGTTTAACAACGTTGAATCAAAACCTGGTATCGGCTATCCCAAAGAGTGGGAGAACCAAACCAAATGGAAAGGCGGTTGGATACGTAATGCCAACGGCACTATCAATCCGCGTATCGGTGGTAAATTTAGAGTATTGGCTAATATCTTTGCTAACCCTGACCTACCAGAAATTGATGACTATTACGAGCCGTTTGATTTCGATTATCAGCATCTGCATACCGCGCCTATCAGCAACCATCAGCCTATCGCCCGTCCGCGTTCAGCCATTACTGGCAAGCGGATGCAAAAGATTGAATGGGGTCCTAACTGGGAAGAAATCCTCGGCTCAGAGTTTGAAAAACGTCGCAAAGATAAGAACTTTGACAACATTCAAGCGGAGATTTATGGCGAGTACGAAAACACCTTTATGATGTATTTGCCACGTCTGTGCGAGCATTGCTTGAACCCAACTTGCGTGGCGTCATGCCCAAGTGGCGCGATTTATAAGCGTGAAGAAGACGGCATTGTCTTGATTGACCAAGAAAAATGTCGCGGCTGGCGCATGTGTATCTCAGGCTGCCCGTATAAAAAGATTTACTACAACTGGAAGTCGGGGAAATCCGAAAAATGCATCTTCTGTTATCCACGTATCGAAGCCGGCTTACCGACCGTTTGTTCAGAAACCTGTGTTGGTCGTATCCGCTACTTGGGCGTACTGCTTTATGACGCGGACAAAATCGCTGAAGCAGCAAGCACCCCTAACGAGCAAGACCTTTATCAAGCACAGTTAGACGTATTTTTAGATCCAAATGACCCTGCTGTTATCGCCCAAGCATTAAAAGACGGTGTACTGCAATCGGTCATTGATTCAGCGCAGCGCTCACCAGTTTATAAGCTAGCGATGGATTGGAAGCTTGCGCTACCACTACATCCTGAATACCGCACGCTGCCGATGGTTTGGTATGTGCCGCCATTATCACCGATTCAAAATGCTGCTGAAGCAGGCAAAGTCGGTATGGATGGTTTGATTCCAGATGTCGACAGTTTACGCATTCCTTTGCGCTATTTAGCAAATATGCTTACCGCAGGCGATGAAGAGCCAGTTCGTCTAGCATTGAAACGCCTACTTGCTATGCGTAGCTACAAGCGTATGCAATTGGTTGAAAAACAAGAAGTCCAAAGTATTTTGGATGATGTGGGTTTGACCAAGCTGCAAGTGGAAGAGATGTACCGCTACTTGGCTATCGCCAACTACGAAGATCGCTTTGTGATCCCAACGGCGCATCGTGAAGAAGCATTGAGTGATGCATTCGCTGAGCGTAATGGTTGCGGATTCACCTTTGGCGAAGGCTGTTCAGGACATTCGGACAACAGTATGTTTGGCCAACGCAAAACCAATCGCCGCGATTTCATCGATACTGTCCAAAAGTGGGAGTCATAAGATGCAAACTACTCAACTTAATAACAGCACTTTAGTGCATGAGCCAATTACCCAACCAACCATCGGCCATTCAGACTTAAAGCTACTCAAGGTACTCAGCCTACTTATCGATTATCCAAGCAATGAGCTGTTTTTAGGCGATACCTTAGCTGATTGCACAGAGGTTGTTGCCAGATCAACGCTGATTAGCCCAGAAGTACGCACGCAAATCATCGACTTGATCGAAGATTTAATCGATACCGGCTCTCTTGAGGCGCAAGCGCGTTATGACGGTCTGTTTGAGCGCGGGCGTTCTTTATCACTATGGTTGTTTGAGCATGTACATGGCGAATCGCGCGACCGTGGTCAAGCGATGGTCGATTTGATGGGTCAATATCAGGAAGCTGGCTTTGAGATTAGCGTCAAAGAGCTGCCTGATTATCTGCCTTTATATCTCGAATTTTTAGCTTATCAAGCAACCATTATTGAAGACGACATTCAAATTCGTATGGATATCGCTGATGTTAGCCATATCCTCGCTTTGCTTGCCGCCAGATTAGAGGGTCGCGGTAGCTTGTATAAAGGCTGCTTTAATGCGCTATTGCAAATCGCTGGTAAACCGCTCGATATCGTTGAAGAGTATCAAGAAAAAATCAGCAAAGAGAAGCGTGATGACAGCTTTGAGGCATTAGACAAAGAATGGGAAGAAGAAGTGGTGACGTTTTTAGATGCGCAACAAGAAGAGCGTTGCCCGTCACAAACAAGTACACAAAATCTTGCAGCAAAAGCTGGTATAAAAAATGCCTCTGCTACAAATGCGGTCGATGCTCCAGTGCACTGGGTAGATTTTAAAACCAACCAGCCAGTTAAATCATAATAAGGAGAAAGGACATGAATATCGCAGATCCTAGTGTGCAGTCTTTAGCCAACCTAAACTGGCTACAAATTTTCCTTTTTGGCGTTTATCCGTATGTGGCATTGACCATCGCTATTATTGGTACTTGGGTACGTTTTGATTTATCTCAGTATTCATGGAAGACAGGCTCGACGCAAATGCTCAGAAGCAAAAACATGCGCCTTGCCAGCAACTTATTCCACGTTGGCATTATCGTGGTGCTCCTCGGTCATTTATTTGGTATGTTGACACCGCATTTTCTTTATGACAGATTTATCAGCGCCGGACATAAGCAGATATTAGCGGTGGTCGTTGGGGGTATCGCAGGCGTGTTTTGTTGGTTTGGCTTGGTCATGCTCATGTGGCGACGCTTTACCGATGACCGTATCTCAAACACCTCATCGTTCTCAGACAAGCTGGTACTGGTGCTGTTATTTATCCAGCTGAACTTAGGTCTGCTGTCCATCTTTACGTCAGTGAAGCATTTAGATGGCTATACCATGATGAATTTGGCAGGATGGGCACAGGACATCACAATCTTAAGACCTTTGCAGGCAGCGGCGCGCATTGAGCAAACTGACTTAATTTATCAGCTGCATATGGCGCTAGGCATCACCCTGATTGCGATATTTCCGTTTACACGGCTTATTCATATCATCAGCGCGCCAATTTGGTATTTCGGGCGTCGCTATCAAATTGTCAGACAAAAGAACTCTCAGTAAGGCTGTAGAGCAGTATCTAAATGGAACGGCGTTTTTAACCCTATCCTCAACTAGATATTGCTCTTTACCCTACCTTTAACGATGAATCAATACGCCCTATATTTTAGAATTTCTATTACCAGAATCCTTAGTGGAGCAAAGCCATGACTGTCAGTACCTACAATCCAGCCGACCATGCGACCAACCAAAACGCTCATGTGCACAGTGGTAATCATCACAGCCATGATAATGGCAATCACAGTCACAGTCACAGTCACAGTCATGCCGATCACACCCCTACTGGTCGCGGTGATGATATTCTTAGAGTAATGCCAACCTTGTCTGATTTGCAAAAACCGCATTCTGACCAAGAGTTCATCGAAAAAGCGATGGCGGAAGAGCGCAGCAACCATAAAAATCTGATTGCCTCTAGCCGTGATGAGCTGCCTTCAGTGACGGTCAATGGGGTGATGATAGATAGAACCAATATCGCTCAAGAGCTGCAATATCATCCAGCAGAAAACAAAGAAGACGCCGTCTTTTTAGCGACGCAAGCGTTAGTAGTGCGCGAATTACTGAGATTGGCGGTTTTAGATGAGCCAAGCCTTGGTGAAGCGGTATGGGAAAACGACGAAGAGCAAGCTATCTCTACTTTAATAGACAAAAACGTTCAAGCAACGATGCCAGATATGGCAACCTGTGAGCGCTATTATAAGCAGAATATGACTGACTTTAAGACTGACCCCATTATGACCGTACGCCATATTTTATTGGCATGCCCGCCTGAAGATGGTGATGAGCGCTTAAAGCTCAAAAAGACCGCGTACGAGTTTATCGAACAAATCAAAAATAATGCCAATCCTGATGCCGAGTTTATTCAGTTAGCACGCCAGCATTCTGCTTGCCCTTCAAAAGAGCAAGGTGGCGAACTGGGTGTGATTAGCAAAGGTCAAACCGTACCAGAATTTGAAGGTGTATTGTTTAAGCTCGATAAAGGACTTGCACCAAGCCCTATCGAAAGCCGTTACGGTTTTCACATCGTTGAGGTGCTCAATAAAGAACCTGGGGTACAGATGACTTATGAGCAAGTCAGCCCTGCGATCCATAATAAATTGAGCCAACAAGCCTTTCACCAATCATTATGCGATTACTTGTTTACCTTAGCGCATGAGGCTGATATCCAAGGTATCGAGATGACACTTGAGCAAGAGAATATATTCCGCGGCTAAGCAGTCCACTGTCGGTCACTTAATTCTTATGTTATAAAGTAGCTGCTATGGTATAAAGGTTCTTGTGATACAACACACTTTTTATGCTATGTGTCGTTCAATATCAATAACACAGTTCAATATTAATAAAATGAGTAGACGTTTATGATTACGGTTGCAGGACTTATCTCTGAAATACAGCAGCGTATAGAAGCTTATAATACTAACGATTATCCGCTACACAAAAGAGTGGTCGAAAGCTACGATTTATTAGACAGCCGTCATCATATATTGGCAGAAGATATTGTCTCGCCTTTTGCCATACCAAGACAAAATCTATCGGCGATGGATGGTTATGCGATCGCTAAAGACAGCCTACTCTCAGCAGACAGCACGATTGATATCGTGGGTGAATCACAAGCGGGCAGTCCTTATAGTGGCGACATTTCAGCAGGACAAGGGGTGCGTATCTTTACCGGTGCGGTCGTTCCTGATAGCTGTGATACGGTCATCATGCAAGAAAACACCAACTTTGCCGCCATAAAAGACCGCATTGATAAATCGCAGCTTTATACTATTACCCTCAGTCAAGACGCTAAGCATGATGACAATATCCGTAAACAAGGCGAAGAAATTGAAGTTGGCGAAGCGGTTCTATTAAAGGGTAAACGCCTAAATCCTGCTGATATTAGCTTATTGGCTAATTTGGGCTTTGGTCAAGTGACGGTATATCAGCCTTTAACCGTTGGTGTACTCGCAACAGGTGATGAGCTAGTTGCCATTGGCAATGAGCTGACCAGTTTGGCGCAAATCTATAACTCGAACACGCCTACCCTAAAAAGCTTACTCGCTGATTTACCCATTACTATTCGTGATTATGGCATTATCCCAGATGACTTAGATAAAACCACCGCAGCCGTAACCCAAGCCATGCAAGAGTGTGACGTCCTTATCTCTACGGCTGGGGTATCGGTTGGCGACTATGATTTTTTAACCACGGTTATTGAGCAGCTTGGGCAGATTAACCACTATAAAGTCGCGATGAAACCCGGCAAGCCATTTGTCTTTGGCGAGCTGACTAAAGATCTTGCCAAGCCCGTGCTATATTTCGGCTTGCCCGGCAATCCGCTATCGACCATCGTTGGTAGTCTACAATTTGTCATTCCCGCTTTGTGGCAAATGGCAGGCGCTGCGCCACAAGAGCGACCTATGCAGTTAAGTCTCACTGCAACGCTTAAAAATGATATCAAAAAATCAGCGGGACGGATGGATTTTCAAAGAGGCATATTGTCCCAAAACGAACTTGGTGATTTCCAAGTTGAAAGCTTTATCAAGCAACAATCGCACCGTATCAAACAACTAAGCCACGCCAACTGCTTCATTGTACTAGCACAAGATTCTGGCAATGTAGCCGCTGGTAAAACTGTAAAAGTGCAACCTTTCCCTTGGTTGCATTGCTAAAAAGCTAAATAATTGAATCATTAATAACGGTATAGCTAAAAAGCTGCATGGCTAATCAATGGTATAAAGAGTTACACAGTTAATTATTCTTTATACTGTTGATTAGCCATGAATCATGAGAAACTGCTTGGGGCGTATGTTGATTTTAAGAATCATAACCAAGTAGCATCTACTACTTTAGTGGTAGTTTTTGGGTCACTTACGGTGAATGGTTATTTGCGTGTAAACTGTCATAATCATACCTAAATAGAACTTCCCACTCACAACCTGAGGCAACGCCTAAAAGTACACACTATACTTAATATTAATGGTAATCATCTATGAACCATCTTGCCCCTACCCTAGGTAATGCGCAATTGTATTCGCCTGCCGCTGCACCCGTTATTTTTGATGGTGACTCATCATCGAACGTTGCAATGAGAGCTGCTAGCACGTCGACGTATTTTCCGGTCACGCTCTCTCAACCGTTAACCGATGGTTTCGCACGACGTCTCACCTATTTGCGTCTATCGATTACTGATTTCTGTAATTTCCGCTGTGAATATTGCCTGCCAGATGGCTATCAAGGCAAACCACCACAAAACGAGCTTAGCGTCACTGAAATTGCCACGTTAATCCGCGGATTTGCCGAAGTCGGTACTAAAAAAGTCAGGATTACGGGCGGTGAACCCTCTATACGCCGTGATGTGGTCGATATTATTAAAACCATCAAAAACACCGAAGGTATTGAAACCGTTGCCATGACCAGTAATGGTTATAAGCTTGGTAAGCACTTAGCTAGCTGGCAAGCCGCTGGGTTGAATCAGCTGAATATCAGTATGGACAGCTTTGATGCCGCAACCTTCCATAAGATGACTGGCTTTGATATGTTGCCGCAGCTCTTGGCTGATATGGATACCTTACTTGCGACCACAGATATTAAGCTAAAAATAAACAGTATTTTAATGGCTGAGACTGCCTTTGAAAATTTGATGAATGCCATCGACTATGTTAAAAACAGAGCGGTCACTTATCGCTTTATTGAATTTATGCAGACCAGTGATAATAGCGATTTATTTTTTGCGCAGCATGCACAGTCCGATATTATTACCAATTACTTATTAAAAAATGGCTGGCAAACTCACATACGTGGCAGCAACGATGGACCAGCGATAGAATACAGCCATCCAGATTATCAAGGGCGTATTGGCATGATTGCCCCTTATGCTGCTCATTTTTGTGATAGCTGCAATCGCTTACGGGTCAGTAGTCAAGGCAAGGTTCATTTGTGCTTGTTTGATCAAGGTAACTACGATATTCGTCAGCATCTGGAACAAGATGATGTCGCAGGACTTGTTAATACCCTGCATAGCTTTATGCCAATCAAACCTGAACATCATTATCTTCACGAATCAAACAGCGGCATGATGAATAATTTGTCGATGATTGGTGGATAAAATCAATAATGTATCAATAATAAAAACTTCTATTTCCATAACAAGCGTATTTATTAAGGATTATTCATGAGTAAGCTGCAAGCACCCTTTACCCCGCTTAATATCGCCATCTTAACGGTTTCTGACAGTCGTACTCTTGCAGAAGATACTTCAGGGCAGTATTTGGTTGACCAACTGACCACAGCAGGACACCAACTTGCCGATCGTCAGCTGATTATTGATGATATTTATAAAATCAGAGCCGTCATCAGCGGTTGGATTGCCGACCCTAATGTACACGCTATTATCACCACGGGCGGTACTGGCTTTTATATTCGCGACAGTATGCCAGAGGCGGTTGGCGTCTTGTTTGATAAATCGGTCGATGGCTTTGGCGAGATGTTCCGCTTAATCTCAAAAGACGATATCGGCATGTCTACCATCCAATCTCGCGCTGTGGCTGGTATGGCAAATGGCACGGGTATTTTTTGCCTACCCGGTTCATCAGGTGCTTGCCGCACTGCGTGGGAAGGTATCTTACAAGAGCAGCTCGATAGCCGCACACGCCCCTGTAATTTTGTGCCACACTTTATGCGCACCAATCCAGGTCACGATTGATTCATGGTCGATGTTGCAGATAGATTAATCGAAGTAGATAAATGCAATCTCTTAGCAGGTATCGTTATTTTGGCGGGCGGCGCATCCAAACGTATGGGATCGCCAAAAGCTGAGTTGATACTCCCGACAGGTGAGCGTTTACTTGATTATCATGTCAGACAAGCGCTTGAATTGAGTGCTGCGATGATAAGCAATATACCTATTATGATTGCGGATAATGGACGCGGCTTTAGCATCAATCCAGATTTGCTTAAGAATTCGCCATCGCCAGTCTTTCATATTACTGATTATCTATCTGCTAACGATCTTTCTAACAATATTCTGTCAAGCAATGATGACAAGCCGATTGAAACAGGCGGCGCGTTGGTAGCGATTGAGTCAGCACTGCAATCTGTAACAAGCTCAATAGAATTAACGACAGACACAAGCCCACATATATCTTGGTTAACGGTTATCAGCTGTGACAGCTTAATTCCTGTCACAGATTTATGGCAAAAACTGCAACCTTATATGACGAACAATTCTGATAAAACTGTTATTTGCCTAACAGATGACAGTAATTTATATCCATTGTTAGGTTTATATCGTTTAAGTATTGAACCTAATTTGAAGGATTATATTGACGATGGACAGCGGCAAGTGATGAAGTTTATTCAGCCAATTGTGCAGCCCGTCCCTTTCGCAAAAAACTGGCAGTATCTGACCAATTTTAATACGCCTAAAGATTTTGAGCATGCCTGTTTAGCTTTAAACGACTTATAAAAAGGTTTATTGAGAGAAACTAGCTTTCAGAAAAACTGACCATTTAAGAGAAATGAAAATGAATAGCAACAGTCAAAAAAACAGTAAGCAAGCAACCAAGCAACCAAGCAACCAATCTGGCTTATCCCATTTAGACAGCGACGGTGATATCACCATGGTCGATGTGAGTGGCAAAACGGCTAGCACTAGAGAAGCACATGCAAGCGGACAAGTAGTTTTTCCCGCAGACATTTATACGCAAATCAAAGCCGCCGACGGTATGACCAAAAAAGGTAGCATCACTCAGACTGCTCATATTGCCGGTATCATGGCAGCCAAACGCACCCACGACTTGATTCCACTTTGCCATCCTTTGCCCTTAGATAAAATCAGCTTAAGCTTTGCATACGATGATGCAAACCATAGCATTACTGTGACTGCCACGGTTAAAGTTACTCATAAAACTGGGGTAGAAATGGAAGCATTAACCGCCGTCAGTGTCGCTTGCTTGACCATTTATGACATGACCAAAGCCATCTCGCATGACATTGTGATTGATAATATTCATTTAATGAAAAAAACCGGCGGTAAGTCCGATTATCAACATGCCTGAAAGTAATTTGAAAACTATAAAATTAAACTGTTAATAAGCAGTTCAGAAATAAGGGAGATTGCTATGAGCACTTTAATAGAAAGCAATACAAATTCTAAGTTAGACACCACGATGAATATTAACGTCTTATATTTCGCTAGCTTAGCTGATGAAGCCAATTGTCATGAAGAAACAGTCACTGTGCCACAGTCAACTTCATTGACCGAACTGTATGAACAGCTGAGCCAAAAGCATCGCTTTAGTCGTCCGCAGTCGGAGTTACGTGTGGCAGTAAATGATTACTTTGCTAAGTGGACAGATGAGATTTATGAGGGTGATAGTGTTGTTTTTATCACGCCAGTGGCTGGTGGTTAAAACCATTTAAATATCATTTGTATCACTAAGAATCTTAAAAACAATAAGAGAAAATGTATATGACAGACAATGTACACGGTCAATCGATGAGCATTAAACGTACCATTGATGAGGCGTACCTCATCGCTGAACGTGATGGTTTTGCGCTGTTAGATACCGATATTGATGAAAGTCGTCTTAAAAGCACCCTTGATAATGACAGTTGCGGCGCGTTTGTCTGCTTTGAAGGACGGGTACGCAATCATAATAATGCCAGTAGCGTCAATCGTTTGACCTATTATGGCTACGAAGATCTTGCCATCAATCAAGGTCGCGCCATTATTGAAGAAGCCAAAAAGCGCTTTGAGATTACCCATGCCATTGCCATCCATCGTATCGGTGCATTAGAGATTGGTGATGTCGCTATTTGGGTTGGCGTGGTTTCTGCCCATCGCTATCCTGCCTTTGATGCGTGTCGCTGGATATTGGATACTATTAAAGCCGACATTCCCGTTTGGAAGCAAGAATATTACCAAGATGATTCCTCTAAATGGCTTAGTAATAATGGGTAATAATGCGCTTCAAATGACTACTCAAAGCGATAGCTAACCTTTAGCAATAACAGTGAGCGACACTGGCGAGCAATAATAAGAAGGTTTTATAATAATGATTAAACTAATAACCATATCATCAGCTTGCTTAGCGTTAACGCTAACCGCTTGTAGCAAAGAGCAAACCGCTGAGCTTGTTCAATCAGATACCGACAACGCCACTGAGCAAAGTCAAACACTGCGCATCGCAGCGGCTGCCAACTTATCAGATGTATTGCCTGAAATTATTGCTGCTTATCAAGCGGATAAAACCCCGCCTGCACAAGCAATTGACGTGACTTATGCCTCTTCAGGTAAGTTATATGCGCAGATTACCTCTGGCGCACCTTATGATATATTTTTATCCGCCAATCAAGAATTTCCTGCCAAGCTTGCCAAAGAAAAACTAGATAACGCAAAATCTGCTGACGAAGCAACCCACGAGTCCTTTACTTATACCCAAGGCCAGCTGGCACTTTATAGTGTTAACAAATCCCTTAAAGGACTCAATACTACTACTTTAAATGCATTATTGATGTCTGAATCTGATAGCAAAATCACCATTGCCAATCCAGAACTTGCCCCTTATGGTAAGTCGGCGCAAGCGTACCTGCAATCACAAAATATCTTTGACACTCTCACTGAGCAAAGTCGCATTATTCAAGCTGAAAATATCGGGCAAGCGTTTCAATATGCGCACACTGGTAATGTCGATTATGGCTTTGTCGCTCAATCACAACTGACAGCGATTAAAGCCACGCCTGAGCAGTTCTATACGTTAGCGCCAGACGCTTATCCTCCTATTTTGCAAGACGGGTTGGTGATTAGTGACACTACTGCCGCGACCGATTTTTCAAACTATCTGCGCTCGCCTGCTGGACAGCAGTATTTTTCTGACGCAGGTTATCTCGCTATAGAGTAAGACAACTTTGATAAAAAACGTGCTCTAACGGTTCTCATCGGAGCGTTTGATACTGTCTGGACTGGCATCATAAATAGCCTCTAATTCTTCTGTTGTCAGATAGCGCTCAACGATAGGAAACAATTCTCGTTCTTCAAAACGAATATGATCATATAGCAAGGTGGCGAGTTTTTTGACTTGTCCAACGGTGACGTGATTGCTTTGAGAGTGCGGCAAACCTTGAACCTCTGCCATGAGTGCATGCAGGGACTTGTGCTGCGTATCAAGTGTATTTAGTACCGATGCCACCTCAGGTTTGGAGCTGCTATGAGGCTGTAGGGCATGAGCAATTAGATTGTCTTCAATCTGAAAATGCTGTTGCATCTCGTTAATATAAGACGTGATATTTAGCCAATGCTCGGCAATTGCGTTAGGTTCATCAGCACACTCTTTAGCATGGCGAGATAGATTTAGACCTAGATGATGTTGACGAGATAATGGTTGTAATTGTGCGGCGCGTTTCATGATTAAGTACCTCAGTTAATCGACATAAAGCCCTATGTCAGTGGCATTTAAGGATTGTTATCTATGCTTAACTATATACTCATACTACACTTGTTAGGCTCTACTGTCTGGACAGGTGGTCATCTGATTTTGACCTTGGTGGTCTTACCAAAAGCGCTATCATCCCGAAATATTGATGGTCTGATGCAGTTTGAGCAGCTGTTTGAGAGGGTTGGGATGCCAGCTTTGGTGCTGCAAATAATCACTGGACTTTGGATGGCCTACCAGCTATTACCCAACATTGCTGCATGGTTTAAACTTGATAATGATTTTAGTATTCTTATTACTCTCAAATTACTATTATTGCTAATGACTGTTCTGGTTGCCCTGCACGCTCGTTTCTATCGAATACCCAGATTGTCTATTCACACCCTGAAAGGATTTTCAATCAATATCATATTGGTCACTTTGTTTTCTGTCGCCTTTGTTGTCGTTGGTACGCTCTTTCGCACAGGATTAAATTAGGACGTGTCATCGTTTAGGTTATTAGGGTCTGTTAAACATTCGACCACGGCACTGACAGTGACTATTTTTTAGTCGCTTAGATTAAAAATATCTAGTTTAGTCGTTCTAAGCGGATGTTTTTAATGACGAAGCGGCAAAAAAGAGTCTTGTCTCTTTGATCTGATGTTAAAATCGCTTCATACTGTGTTGCAAGTCTAGCTAAGGCACGAGCATTATCTTCAATTTGCGCCTTGTCTGAAACGATTTGATCAATCAGCAGTGCCTATTTGGGAATGTTCAACAGACCCTAATATGTCCTAATATCTTATTGAATTCAACCACCTTAACATCTTCTTAACAGCATACTTGTTACTGTAAGGCATTACACTCCTTACCATCCTGTTGAGAAGTACTTGTATGTCAATATCTCAAGCCGCCAAAATCGCTGCGCCCAAAGCCAATAAAAAAAGCCGCTCCCTAAGCAAGCTCTATAATCGCGAGATTAATCTCAATCATCTGATCATAGTTGTTGCTCTGTACTTAGTAGCGACGGCGAATATTGGCTTTTTTGAACAAGTACTCAGCGTTTATCCATTGAGCACAAACACGGGCTTTATTTTTTCCATCATAGGCTTATTATTTGGGCTGATGTGGTTGGTGTTGTCACTGCTGTGTTATCGCTCAACGGCAAAAGTAATGCTCATCATAATGGTGCTGATTGCAGCTATCTGTGGTTACTTTACCGACGCCTACGGGACGATATTTAATCGTGATATGCTCATTAACGGCTTACAAACCGATCAAGCAGAAGCCATGGGATTGATGGCACCCAGTCTATTTATTCGCCTGTTTTTACTAGGTATAGTGCCTGCTTTCATGATTGGTAACATTCGTATAAAGCGATTGTCTTGGCAACAAGCAACCCTTCAAAAATCAGTCACCCTATTATTATCTATCGTCTTGCTAGCGGTGTGTCTGGTGCCATTTGGTGACCAATACGCCAGCTTTTTTCGCCAGCATAAAATAGTCCGTAGTTATGTCAATCCTATTACCCCTGTTTATTCTGTCATCAAACTGGGTACTGATTATATCGCTGAGCGCCGTCGTCCCGATACGCTAATCCCTCATGCTACAGATGCAAAACGCAGTATTACTTTTAACACTAGCAACACTAGCAACAGCGCTGTAAAACCTAAGTTGATGGTATTTGTAGTAGGAGAAACCGTTCGTGCTGACCATATTGGCTTAAACGGTTACGAGCGCAACACCACGCCTTTGCTTTCAAAACAATCAGACATCTACAGCCTTAAAGACGCCTCGTCATGCGGCACATCCACCGCCTATTCAGTACCCTGCATGTTTAGCTACGCCAATAGAGAAAATTATGACCCTGATAGCGCTAGCTATAATGAAAACGTGCTCGATACACTACACAAGCAAGGCGTCAATGTCGTTTGGCGAGACAATAACTCTAGCGCCAAAGGGGTGGCTGACCGCGTAACTTTTGAGGATTATAAAACAGCCGCGCTCAATCCAGATTGTGATATTGAGTGTCGAGACAGAGGCATGCTTGATGGTTTTGATAAACTCGTTAAGTCAGGCAGCTCAAAGAAAGAGACACCTAAAGACACACTTATTTTGCTGCATCAAATGGGCAATCATGGACCCGCCTATTTTAAGCGTTACCCTAAAGATTTTGCAGTATATCTGCCCGTCTGTATGACCAATGAGCTATCAAAATGCGACAACCAATCGGTTATCAATGGTTATGACAATGCCATTCGTTATACAGATTATTTTTTAAATAGCGTGATCGACACCTTAAAACCTTATGAGCAAGATTATGAGGTGGTGATGGTATATATTAGTGATCATGGAGAAAGTTTGGGCGAAAACAATATTTACTTGCATGGTCTACCATATGCTATTGCGCCAAATGCACAAAAGCACGTGCCAGTGATTATTTGGTCACCGACTGGCAACGGCATTGATAGCAGCACTATTGCTAAAAGCAGCCTAGCTAACATGATTGATCAGCCTGTATCACATGATTTTATTACGCCAACCTTGCTTCAGTTTTTTGGTATCACCACTGACGAAACCAAAGCAGCACCCACCTTTTTTAAAGTGGCTAATTGAATTCTTTATCATCGCTCCGCCTTTTTAGGTAATAATACTCATGTACAAGATACTCATCATTGAAGACAATCCCGATATCGTCGCCAATATTTATGCTTTTTTTGAGCCGAAAGGCTTTGAGCTAGACAATGCCCATAATGGCATTAGTGGCTTAACGCTCGCATCGAATAATCGATATGACGTCATCTTGTTAGATGTCATGCTGCCGGGTATGGATGGCACTAAACTGTGCAAAAAGCTCAGGGAAGATCTACATGACAAAACGCCAGTATTGATGCTGACCGCTCGCGATACGATTTTAGATAAAGTGGCAGGATTCGATAGTGGCGCTGACGATTATCTGGTTAAGCCTTTCTCATTGGTGGAATTAGAATCTCGTATTAAGGCTCTCATACGCCGACATAAAGATAATCATTTTGAGCATGGTTTAACCGTTGGCACATTGTCTTTAAATCATAGTGAGCATACGATTACACGTGAAGGTAAGTCGCTAAAACTCACACCAACAGGCTTCAAAATACTACATACCTTGATGAGTGCGGCGCCGCGCGTGGTTAGCAAAACCGAGCTGGAAGAAAAAGTATGGGGCGAAGACATACCAAGCAGTGATGCATTGCGCACTCACATGCATGGGGTCCGTGCGCAGGTAGATAAGCCGTTCGATAAAATCATGATAGTCACGTTGCCTGGTGTCGGTTATCAGATTATTGATCCAGATAAAGCCTAAAAAATCATCGGCTGATGTCCTTATTTGACTCTCACTGTCTTTCATATCGTCTTTCACAACGAAGTAAATACCATGTTTAATATCGACTCCATCGCCAATAAGTTTCGACTCTCCTACTTGTTATTTGCCCTATTACTGTGTGCCACTTTCGTCAGTATTTTCATGTATGCCGAAGTCAGAATGGAGCAACAACTGGTCAAAGCTCGATTATTGCAGCAGTTAGAGCTTAGCCAAGAAAAAGAAGGCGATCAGCCTATTTATACCGCTGAACCGGGTATTAAAATTTATCGCTTCGATAACGCACCGAGCAATCTGCAAAAACTGGCCACCCAAACCGTACAAGAAATGCCCGTCACTGTCACCACTGAAAATGGTCAATCGACAACAGAGTTACATTTTTTTAATTATAAAAAAGACAAAGAAAACTACATTTTAACCTACTTAGAAAACACTGAAATGGTGATGGGGAATTACCCTGTTTTGGCCATATTTGAGCATTTAGAAGACATATTTGCCAACGCCCTAAAAGTAGCGGTCATTTTGAGCTTATTGATTGCAGCGATATTTTCATCGCTGTCCTCCAAGCAAATCATTAAGCCTTTATTAGACTTAAAACAAGCTGTAGAAACAGATCATCGCAACTTGACGGAATTGACGCATCTGCCCTCCGAGGTTGGCGTGTTAGCACGCGCAATCGATGAAAAAAACCACAAACTTGAGCAGTACCTCAAACGCGAGCAGCTATTTACTGGTGATGTCAGTCACGAGCTGCGCACGCCTTTGACGATTATCATGGGGGCATCAGAAGTATTGTCCTCACAACTAGAAAACGACCCTCACTTGAGCGCATTTGCCACTCGTATCAGTACGACCGCCAAAGAAACCTCGGAGATTATCAGCGCCTTATTATTGCTGTCTCGTGCTCCTGAAAAACTGGATGCACCGCCAACGTCTATCAATGACATCGCGTTAAATGAAGTACAGCGCTTAAATTACTTGCTTCGCCATAAGTCAGTCACCTGTAAAATAGTCGCAGAACAGCTGTATGTCGCACACGTACGACCTGAACTGCTAAAAATGGCACTGGGTAATTTGATAAAAAATGCGTTTCAGTACACCGATGAGGGTGAGGTCATCATCACTATCGATGCTGAAAAAATCACCGTCACTGATACTGGTCTAGGTATTCCTGAGGTGATGATGCCGCTGCTATATGAGAGATTTGAGCGTCTAGAGCAGCATTATAAAGACATCTCATTGGATACAGAATCGTCATCAGCAGCTGACGCCCATTATCCAGCAGAAGGTACAGGCTTGGGACTCAGTATCGTACAGCGCATCATGACACATATGGGCTGGCAGCTTACTCATCAAGTCAATCCGTTAGGTGGCAGTACTTTTATCATCAATTATCATTAGAGAAGATCTCTATTTTAAAAAAGCTTAACGTTTTCTTAATGCCTGCCCGCTTATACTTAGGGCATGTTGAACATTCGACCATGGTTAAATAATTAAATTATTAACATTTACCGCATACCTTGATATTAATAGACTGTGAAGCATTTGATATGAATAAAGCAAACCCTATTAATCTTGAAGACCAGTCGGCCAGTCGTGGGGTTTTAAGCCCAATAACAGGCAAAAAACAACTGCTATCCCATAGCTATGCCAGTGAGGCCAAGGGTAAAACAGGATTTTACCGCATTATAAAAGCCGCTGGTTACTCTCTGGACGGCTTTAAAGCAGCTTACAAATTTGAGGCGGCTTTTCGACAAGTATTTTGGCTTAATCTCATATTATTCACGGCTATTATATTGTGCCCTTTCACTATCAGCGTCAAAATGCTACTGGTCGTCGCTTCTTTCTTATCGTTAATTGTCGAACTCATTAATACTGGAATCGAAGCCAGTGTCGATCACACATCGACCGCCAAGCATCCACTGGCAAAGATAGCCAAAGATGTCGGCTCTGCGGCGCAATTTTTGGCATTACTGCTGCTATTTATCTTGTGGATGATGGCATTATTGAGTGTTGTATTTTGAAAATATATTCAGCCAATGGAGTCTGGCTTAAACTCCTATGTTTGACCATCATAGCGACACTGCTGTTTGAGCACAGCCAATTAGACATTCATATTAGTGAGCTTTTTTACACTAATGGACACTGGCTACTAGAAAAAGGCACACAACCTTTTGCCTTTATCTTTTATGACTTGCCTAAATTGCTACTCATCTTGCTTGGCATTTATCTCATAGCCGTTCTAATTCTGAGACATAGACAGAATTCAGACATCAATCTGGTAATAAAAAATACTAAGTACGATAAATTGCTCACGCCTTTATCCACGCGTGAAATAAGTTATCTACTGCTTGTTTTAATTGCCGTTCCCAGTATGATTGCGCTACTCAAAGGTGTGACTCATGTCAGTTGCCCCAATCATTTAATACTGTTTGGTGGCGACTTGCCTTATCTAAATATTTGGCAAAATATAGTCGCTAACACGCCTGCCAAGTGCTTCCCAGCGGCTCATGCCAGTGCCGGATTTTCTCTATATGGCTTGGCATTTTTACCCACTCTACATCAGTATCGCTATAGAATATTTGAAATAGTCACGGTCGTAGGATGGACGATGGGACTGTATAAGATGCTGTTTGGTGATCATTTTTTTAGTCATACATTAGTATCGATGCTTCTATCATTGACCATAACCTGCGCGCTTGCAACGCTATTTTTTAAATACCCAGTAGCGAATAAAGCCAACAGTATCAATGCTAATGGCAAAAAACCTGATGCGGCAAGCTTTCAAAAATCGTCGAAAACCCAATCTTAACTGTTGAATAATAGCCAAATTAACAATGATACCCTTATGAAAATAAAGCTACTAAGCATTTGATAAATAATGTATAAATAGTTATTGCTGACTGACTTAACATTGAGTAACAGCATGGATTGCGCTCGTCGACGACGTTCTTTATTTATCAATAGCCCGCAAAGGAATGTAGCTATGAGCATCCTATCTTTTGTTCTACAAAGATCACCTATCTACCCTTTACTGACACTGACATTGGCACTGCCATTATTAATAATAAGCGCTGCACATAGCAGCCATGCCGCCAGTTATACCATCAATCCTGCTGGTACCCATGTGCGCTTTGCCATTGAACGCTTCCAATCCCCTGCCACTGCGGGCGGCTTTTATAATGTCCAAGGTCAACTGCAATATGACTCAAGTTTAAAAACTGGCAATATCTCCTTGGTCATTCCGATCAGCTCTCTAAATACGGGAAATAAAGCATTTAACCAGACTTTGACAGGCCCTATATTCTTTGATATGCAACGCTTTCCGTTGGCACGCTTTGATTCTAACAAATGGTATTTTAGCCAAGACAAATCACGCCCAATGGTCACAAAAGTAGACGGTCATCTAACGCTGCATGGCGAAACCCATCCTATTAGCTTAACAGCGACTAAGTTTGACTGTTATCTACACCCTACGCTCAAAAAAGATATTTGTGGTGGGGATTTTACGGCGATGATTGATCGCACCAAATGGAATATCGATAAATATGCGTGGTTTGGCGTCACTAAAAACCTTCACTTAAACATTCAGGTCGAGGCAACCAAACAGTAGCAGTCCTTATCAGCATTAATTTTATGACATTAATTTTTATAGCACTGCTTTTTTAGAGCCTATCCTCATTTTAAAAATGGGCTAAAAATAGCTAAACGTGCTGAGGCGGTACGGAATACGTGCCAACTACGTGAGCCACCATGTCGCGAGAGCCTTCAGAATAAAGCGCAACCTCGCCAACGATTAGTGTGCGCCCAACTTTCATCAACGTACACTCAGCGATAATACGTGCTTCTGCTGAGGGTTTGCGCAGGAAGTTAATGGTCAAACTCGTCGTCACCGTTAAGGCCACAATACCTATTTTACCAAGTATCGCCACATAGAGAGCCACATCAGCGATGCTCATCAATACTGGTCCAGAGACCGTACCACCGGGACGCAATTCATTGATACCAATATCGTGTGATAAGGTCGAGCGATTGTCACCGACTGCCTCGATGACACATTTGGTTTGTGGAAATTCCAACGCCATAAAGGCGACAATTTCTTCTTTGGTTGCAGACATATCCCTTCCTTGGATTTCGTTATCCTTAATCAATGCACCACTGGCGTACCTTCTGTACTAAATGCAAAGCCTTTATTGCTAAAATTACCGATCATCACCGCCTCAATGACAGGCTTGACCGTCTCGTCTATCCCTTCGACTTCGATGATAAAGTTGGCGCCCGATCCGCCTTTATCCTCTTCTTTTTCGACGATATAATTGAGCGTAGCCATTGCTGGAAGCTCAATCGGTTTGTTTAAATAGGATTTTATAAAGGTTCCATCAGTGCCATAGTAGTCAATTTTATTGATATACAGTGATTTTTTTAGCGTGGTATTGCGTACACTCAAAGTCGCTGATAGCAAGACTTTACGATTGTCTCTATCGGTATAAATGTCAGAATAAATGGGCACATAAAAGGTTTGTTTATAGGCAAACTGGCTACGATCAACCGCTGTTGTCATCTCCAGCTCTTGAATGGGGTCTTGATGTTTTTCTGAATACAACACGTTCGGGTCTTGCGGCGTCTGGTCACAGCCTGACAACAATGCCAACGTCGCAAGCAACAAGACGGATATAGTGCGCTTACTCATAAGTTTCCCCTTTGCCTTTTCATGTCACGGCTGTTGCAAATGTTTATTTGATTTTTACACCGACACTACGCAGAAACTCGTTGATATGCTTGTTAGCACCGTAGATGACCAATACGTCTTTATCTTGCAATACTTGCTCAGGCGCCGCCAAACCTTTAATACTAGGCTTACTTTGCGTACGACCAAAGCTGTCTTCATAATACTCATAGCGCAGGGTACTAAGCAATCGAATATTGAACTTTTGCTCCAATTGCAAGTCATCAACAGTCTGACCAATCAACGACTTGGGAATGCTAATCTCTACCATACTGAAATGATCACTCAGCTCAAACGAGTCGACGAAATAACGTAGCGACAGCCGTTTGGCCCAGCGATTGGCCGCCTCTTTTTCAGGATGAATAAGGTCGTCCACACCGATAGCTTGCAACACTTTTTCGTGCAGTGGATTGATACTGCGACTGATCAAACGTTTTGCTTTTAGGGTTTTAAATAATGCCGTCGCCATGACGTTTGCGCCTTGGTCTTCACCGATTGCGACAATAACGATATCGGTGTCGACAATCGGTAAACCATTGACGGTATATTCATCCGTGGCATCCATACAGATGGTATGAGAGATGACTTCCTTATATGCCTCAACCTTTTGCATGCTACTGTCAATGGCAATCACTTCGTGCCCCTGACGGGTCAACGCCATGCCTAGCGATGAGCCAAAGTTCCCTAACCCTACGATGATATATTTCATAACCTTATTAACCTTTTTCAGTATTTTTTAATGATGAAATGGCTTATTTACGACCATTTAATTGATCGTGATTTCTTCAGTTGGATAGCGATAATTGCGCTGGCGTCTATTTTTAAGTAGGGCAATAAAGATGGTCAACATGCTGACGCGCCCAACAAACATAATGACAGATACCACCATTTTGCTAAAATCTGATAACTCTGTCGTCAAATTCAGACTTAATCCCACCGTGCTGTAAGCTGAAAAACACTCAAAAACCACCTTGATTAAATCAAGCTCTGGTTGATCATAGCTGATGAGCGTCACCCCCATACCGATGACCAATAAAGACAGCCACATAATAGAAAATGCACGGCGAATTGAGATGTCAGCAATCTGCCGCTTAAAGACCTCAACATTGGTCTGACCACGTGCCAAACTCAAAGTATTTAACAGTGCAATCGCAAACGTACTGGTTTTGATACCACCGCCCGTCGAGTTTGGCGAGGCACCAATCCACATCAAAAATATCGTCAACATAATCGTGGGAAACGCGAGTTCACCCATGTCGATGGTATTAAATCCTGCGGTTCGCGGCGTGGCAGCAGTAAACAGCCCTGTGACAAGCTTACCGAAAAAACTGCGATGGTCTGCCAGCACATTATTATATTCAAATATCATCACACCGATGAGACCTACCAGCAATAAAGCGCCCGTCGTAATCAAGGTTATGCGGCTATTAATATTGAGCAACCATGGTCGATAAATATAACGCTGATCATGGCGATATATCAGGCGCTCGGCACGATCACGCAAATAACGCAGCACATTGACCACAATGACAAAACCCATGCCACCAAAGATAAAGGTCGTAGCGATAATCAGTTGTAATGGATAATTAAAACGTAGCGCGTCATCATACATGCCAGCGCTAAATGTAGAAAATCCAGCATTACAGAACGCAGAAATCGCATGGAAAACAGAGAAGAATAACTGCTCAGACCAATCCATATCTGGTATGTCATAAATACTGATATAAATGAGTGCCGCAGCCACTGCCTCAACGGCAAATGTCACATATAGGATGGATTTGAGGGTCGATACCACATCACCCATGCCGCGCATGTAAGACATCTCACTGATGCTCGCTTGCGTCTCATAACTGACACCGCCCTTAAAGAAATAACTAAAATACGTCACAAAAGTCAAAATACCCAAGCCGCCGATCTGTATCAGCCCCATGATAATGACTTGCCCAAAAGTTGTGAAATAAGTCGCCGTATCTACCACGATGAGACCAGTCACACAGACAGCACTGGTCGCGGTAAAGAGCGCATCCATGAAAGACAGCGGCTGCGTCGTTGCATTGGGCATCATCAGTAGCAATGCCCCGACCAATACTAATGACAGGAAGCTTAAGATAAAAAACTGTGCAGGGTTTAGAAAGGTACGATTGAGATTAAAATCGTGGTCAGATATTTCACGAATAAAGGTCACAAAGACGGCAATTTTGATGGCAACAAAGCCATCAACAGCGACCGACATCCCAGAGCGCACCAAATCAGTGAAATGCGCTACCAGTAAAATGACAATCGCGATACTGGTCAGTAAGTCAAAGACCGCGACTTTATTTAGAGTCAGCGGCTTTTTGCTATAGAGGTAACGCCCTGCCGTCACAACAAAGCCTAAAAAGATAATCGCCAGATAAAAAATATGGAAAACCTGTTGTAACCACATCGGCAGCGTGAAACCACTGTCTAATAAAGCAATGGCTACGCCGATAATACTAATAACAATCGTGACATTATTTAACAATCGATAACGCTTGGCTGCATGCATCGCCCTAATCCATGATAGGAATAACCACGATATTTATACTCCTTTTTTGTGTTACTCACAAAAACTGATTTGAGATAATCGTAACCAATTATGATGCCCTATTGAACACTCATACCTAGCCATGCTGATTGCTAAAATGGCTGTAGATAAATTATAGATTGGCAGTAACGGTAATATTTACGTTTTAACGAGGTTTTGTGAGGTTGGATTAGATAAAAAATGATCACTGTGAGGGTCGCATAGTGGCATTTCTATATAGTGACATTTTTCCATGGCTACATTTTTGGATAGTTGCAGTGCAAACATATGCCCTAGTAAGTTCATTAGTTTATAGGTTGGCGTATTTATGAGCGCTATATCCTAATAATCATCTTTACGTAGTTTCTGTCGATGTGGTCGCCATTTTCACCCCGCCCCATGTCACCAAACCAACGCCCAGTGCGATCAATGAAGCACCCAAAAACAGCCCTTCTGGCGGCATCTCACCCTGCAAAAAAATAGCCACTGGCACACCGACAACTGCGCCGACCGAGCCTAATAAACTTAATAAAACAGGACCGCCGGTTTTTTGTAATAAAAACAACAATAAGAATTGACCCGCAAATACGGCGGCTTGTATGCCAATCAAACCTAGCGGCAACCAGTCTAGCGGCATTTTGACTGAAAAATTAGGCAATACACTGAATGACAGCAGCAACAGCGACGCCGCGATTAGCATACCTGGCGCGAGTGCGCTAGGTGATGCCTTATCAGGCCAGCGTAAGGTGCGATATATATTACCAATAGCCAGTAATACTGGCCCGCAAAGCGCGATCAAAATCCAAAAAGTACTGGCGTCTGGCGTCGAAAACTTACGCGCTGCCAATACTCCTGCGCCAAGAAGCGCCGCGGCCACACCCAAAGCACGGACGATATTAAATCGCTCCATCCGCAGTGCCAATGCACCAAGATAAGTCAACAATGGTGGAAGCGAGATAATGAGCGCGACGAAACCTGCACCCACATGTGGGATAGCTGAAAACAGTAGTAAATTAGAACCTGCAACACTGATGAGCGCGGCCACAAAATAGTATTCAAAGCTACGCGCATTTAAGGGAGGTAATTCGTGCCGTATGAAGGCAATGATCAATAAAATAGCAGCAGCGCCCGTGATGGACCAAAAGAGAAATGCCAGTGGTGTAATATCTATCTCACCAGCATATTTTGCCAAATTGGTAGAAATACCAATCAGACCTCCTCCGCCTAACAAGCAGGCAAAAGGGATGAGCCATGTGCTGGTGTTGCGAGAAGCTTGCTGTTCTAAAGACTCACTCATCAACTATCCTATTGGATGGTAACGCTGATGACGATAGCTCATCAGACAAACCTAAATCTAAACCCTGTACCGCCTTATGTGCTGCGTCGATAGCACCAGCAATATAACCAGGGAATGACTCTGACCATTCACTAGCGCTGCCCGTTAGGCAGTCTTGCCATACCCCTGTGTTTGGCTTAGCGTTCGGTGCGACAGCATGTTGACCTGAGCCAATGGCATCAGCAGGCGTCGCGGTTAATGAATCTTGCGCCCAGTCTTTCAGATATTCAGCCGTTGGCGTCTCTGCCTGTGCGCCAAATAAACGTACCAACTGCGCGCGGCAATGGGCTTTTAGCTCTGTTTCTGAGGACGTGAGCAGGAACGCCAAAGAAGCCAAATAATGCACCATTGCCCTCTACCAAGGACGCATCATGAATCTCAGTAAGTGGCCCTACTGCACTGCGCGCTGAACCCGATAGTCCTTGATTGCGCCAAAAGGGCGACTCATAAACCGCCACATATTTGGCATGTGGCGCCATCCATGTCGCGGTCTCTTGCCACTCTGCCAACAAATCCTGCGGTAAAGCTGGCTCGAATAGAAGATTAGCCACAGCCAAACGAGGCGGTAGCGCAAGGAGCACATGCTGCGCGTGATAAGTAGTTATTTGACCAGCTGTCATCTGTTCAGCGCTGCTCTCGCTCTCTATGTTGATACAGCGCTCAGTCTTGATCACACACTTTACGATTTGCCCTGTGATCATGCGCGTAGGATTTAAGCGCGCATACAGAGCATCAATGAGCGCTGCCATACCACCGACGAGGCGCATAGACGGTGGCGAGCTTTGATAGCCTTGGGTACGGATAGGTAACTGATTGGCAGCACGTTCAACCATCATGTCGCCGTCCTCGAACTGCGCAAAACGTGGTAAATCTAATGCCTCGATAAGACTGCTCAACTGCGGCTGATACTCTGGCCAAAACCACGATGGCCCTAAGTCGAAGCCATCGTTTGATTTTTCATTATCGACACTTTGACTACTAGCATTCTGATCTACTGATGATTTCGCAACAGCGATGCGCCCACCCAATCTATCACGCGCCTCAAGCAATATATAATCGATGCCTCGTTGCTCTAATAAAAATGCTGCATATAAGCCACTCAAACCACCACCGATAATTGCAATAGGTAGGTTTTGCATAACAAATCATTCCTGCTTAGTTGAAGCTATTCAGTATCGAAGTTATTCAGCCAACAACTTGGTAAGCAGCTCGTCTATCTCAACCTTAAACTCTTTATCTTCAATCTTATTAGCCGTAATTTTAGCATTCTGTAGATTTAGAATAGCCGCATCCTTTTCACCCATTTCGATCTCTAGAACCGCCATAGAAAAGGCAATCGATGACATGTGGTCTTTTGAATTAATCGCAGTCGCTTTGGCTAAGGCCTTGTCATAAATAACTAAGGCTTCGTCTAAATCTTCGGTAAAGTCAGCCAATGTTTCCCACTGTTCTGGATGGTCTTTATCGGTATTTTCATTATCATTACAAATGGCTTCTAATTCAGCATAAAACCCATCAAATGCTGCTTGATTGCCTATACGATCAGCTTCCAATAACTCTTCAGCTAAGGTATAAATTGCTTTATAAATTTTGGTATTAATCATTGCTCATAACCTTTTATGAATTAGGATCTATGGTACTTGTTTTTCAGCCAAGAGTACTTGGCGAATATTACTTGGTAAACAGTGCTTAGCTGGGATTATAACGCAATTCCACTAGCCAAAATGACTGACACAAAAAAAGGATGCGATAGTCGATATCACACCCTTTTTATTCATCAAACTACTAATTATTTTTTATCTGCCTAAAAGCTCATTATCTTGGTGGTTTGATCGACCATTAGCGCCCCGATATCAGCAGGATCAGCAGCACTCACGCCGTCAATCAGTGCCGACTGGTCAATACCCTTACCCGGTAGATAAAGTGCACAAACCTCAACCTTGGTATTGGTATTTTTCATGACCATTTGCATCAAACCCTGTGGGCTCATATTTTTAGGCGGTTGTGCTGTGGTCACACTTTTTGGCGCATCACGGAGTGCCATATCACCGGCTGGACCGCAGAGCAATACTCGAGTATTGGCACCTTGCTGCGCGGATTGCATGGTCAGTACCATCGACATCAGCTGCACTTGAGCATCCTCTGATGTCACATTTATCAACACCGATGGCGTCGGTTTTTTATTCTCTGGAATGACGTCACTCTTTTGTGACATAGCATTGGTCGCTGTACAGCCAACCATCAGTGAGGCGGCGCTTATAGCAAGTGCAGTAGCAACTATCCGTTTCATCATCTTCTCCATTTATCAACAATCATTAAAATCATCGTTATTAAATTATACACTAAAATATATTAATAAAAGGTATAATGTTATTTATGATAAGAAAATTATGATAAGAAAATTATGATAAGAAAATTATGATAAGAAAATTATGATAAGAAAATTATGATAAGAAAATTATGATAAGAAAATTATGATAAGAAAATTATGATAAGAAAATTATGATAAGAAAATTATGATAAGAAAATTATGATAAGAAAGTTATGATAAGAAAGTTATGATAAGAAATACAATCTGTGGCGTGTCCTCATTTTGAGAAGAAAAGAATACAGCACTGCGATCAACTCATTTCGCGCCAGTGCAACCACAACCGCGTATCAAGCTCAAACTGATGATACTCAGGCTCCATATGGCAGCATAATTGATAAAACGCTTTGTTGTGCTCATACTCTTTAAAATGCGCCAATTCATGCACGACAATCATGCGCAAAAACTCAGGCGGCGCTTCTTGAAACAAGCTGGCTACCGTAATGCTGTTATGCGATTTGAGCTTGCTGCCCTGTATGCGAGACTGGGTGGTATGAATACCTAGCGCATGTTTGAGAACCGTTAATTTACTGCTATAGCTAACATTCGATAGCTGTCCCACTTTACGCATATATTGGTTTTTTATCTCATTGATATACTGATAAAGCGCCTTATCACTTTTTATTTGGTGCTGAGTGGGATACTTTTTTTCTAGATATGCGCCCAATTTACCATCGCTAATCAGCAATGCCGCTTGGGTCTGAACTTGCTCAGAATAATGAGCGATGTACTTTAATGTGGTCACAAACTTATCCTTTGCTAATATTTCGAAACTGATAATCCGAAACGTATCTTTATATATTTTACCCTATATCTACTTATTTTATTTTTCATAAAATAACCCCATAAGCTGCATTCAACTTATGGGGTTGTTTGTTACGATGTTTTTACTTAAGTGTTTTTACTTCAATATTCAGGACGTGTTGATAAATCAATTAACGCTCTAAATGTAGATACTGCAAATGGCGCTCGTACTGATTTAAGATATCGACCAACACTTGCTCTTTGGAGTAACCAACCAAGTCATACTCTTGTGAGCCTTCACTTAAGAACACTTCCGCACGGTAATAGTACTCTGCATTCTTAGTTGAGGTGCTCAATGTAAAGTTAGGACGCTCAGCTTTAATCAAATTCACTTCATAAATAAAGTCGTCTTCATCGCCATGTCCAACTCGCAATTTTAGACCATCTATTTGACCGCTACTCTCATCCATTCCTTCATCTATATCTTGTCCGATATGTTCAGGGTTACGGATGTCCAAAGAGGTTTTTAGACCGCCTGCCGCAAACTCTTTTTCAACTTCCGTCATGGCAGGTCTAACCACATTTTGTAAAAAGCGTTCAACTTGTGCATGTCTAGGGAAACTGACGATACGTTGCAAGCGTGCTTTCCAGCTCTTACCACTATCAAGCACATTAGCCGTACCAATCGTACTGGCTTTGCGTTTATTACCTTCTTCTTTTAGCGACTTCCACATTGACATCATATAAAGTACAAGGATAAGCGAGAATGGCAAACCAGCAATTACAGATACTGACTGCAATGAGGCAAAGCCACCAGCAAACAATAATCCCAAAGTGATAAGACCTGTTGCTGCTGCCCAAAACAGACGCAACCAAACCGGGGCATCGGTGTCATTGGTCATGCCGCGTGAGCTCAAGTTCGCTAATACTAAAGCACCCGAATCCGCTGAGGTCACAAAGAATACTAAACCAATGACCACACCAGCGAATGATAAAACGTCACTGTAAGGAAAATACTCAAACAAGGCAAACATACCCATGGCGGCGTCATTAACAGCGATTTCACCAAGCTCAGTGGCACCATTAGCAACCAAGTCTATTGCCGAATTGCCAAAGATAGAGAACCAGGCAAAAATGAAACCAAGCGGAATAAACATCACGCCAAAGACAAACTCACGTAAGGTACGACCACGGCTAATACGCGCGATAAATAGACCAACAAACGGTGCCCAAGCGACCCACCATGCCCAGAAAAATATCGTCCAGCCTGATTTCCAATCAGCACCAGCAGTACCGTCATAGGCATATACATCAAAAGTTTTAAAGAGAATGGTTTGGAAATATTGACCAATATTTTGGGTAAAAGTATTCAGCAAGTACACCGTATTACCCATCACCAATATGGCGATTAATAGCAATATCGACGATAACATATTAAATTCAGATAAGCGGCGGACGCCCTTTTCCACACCTGTCATCGCCGAAATAGCCGCAGCAGCAACGACACCTACAATAATAAGCGTCTGCACTGTTTTGCTAGATTCAATACCAAAAACATGGGTCAATCCAGCATTGGCCTGCAATACGCCGATGCCTAAGCTGGTTGCAATACCCATCAAGGTGCAAACAACACCAAAGGTATCAATGCCATCGCCAAGCCAGCCCTTAATTAAACGCTCACCAAAGATAGGCGTCAGTGGTGAACGTAGCGCTAATGGCATGTTTTTACGATACGCAAAGTACGCCAATGCCATACCGATTAAGGCATAAATACCCCAACCATGTAGCCCCCAATGTAAAAAAGTTTGCGCAAGTGCTTCGCGCATGGCTTCTGCACTGGCAGGCTCCAGCCCCGTATGCGGCGTTAAATAATGCATCAATGGCTCAGAGGCACCAAAAAACAGTAAATCAATACCGATACCCGCAGAGAACAGCATCGCGGCCCATGCTAGGAAAGGAAACTGGGCTTTTTCGTGGTCTTGCCCAAGCTTAATATCGCCGTATTTAGAAAAACCAACAAATAGTGCAAATATACTATAAGCGGCAACCACCAGCATGTAATACCATCCAAAACTCTCTGATACCCATGCCATGCTTGAGCTTAACAATGTCTCACTATAATCTGGAAACGCAATCGTCCAGATAATTAATAAAATAGAAATAATAGCTGAACCTAAAAAAACCGTCTTGTTTAGAGTCAGGGGTTTCGTCGCATCTTTTGATGGCGAGCTGTACATAAAAGACCTCAATAGGTAAATTAAACAGGGTCTGATATTGATTTGTCCGTCATAACTTGATGACTGTATGACGCACAAAGCAGTACCAATAAATAAAAATTGCTATGTAAATAAAAATTTAAATGACAATCAAAGGCAGCCACAACAGTATTAAAAATACTTAATACGTTAGCGCTGATGAAAAAGACCTTTGCGTGGAAAGGTCTTTTTAATGAGATTCTCTTATATGATTATTGAATAAATAGTTCATCAGTCGCTTAGACAGCAGAGCCATATGCGCGCATCGGCTCAGTTCTAAGCGGTGCACCATTGGCAACGTAATAGTCTACCGTCGAGCGTGGTAGCTGCTTGCCACGCATCTTATCGACGATTTTTTCTGCCAGCATAATGGTGGTAGCGTTTAGATTACCACTGATGATATTTGGCATAATCGACGCATCAACGACGCGCAAGCCATCGATGCCGTGTACGAGTCCTTCGCCATTGACGACCGAATCATTACCTTCACCCATCGCACAAGTACACGACGGATGATAAGCTGTTTCGCTATGATTACGAACATATTCGTCTAGCTGCGCATCGGTCACCAAATCATCGGTTGGCGCAATCGAGCGACCACGATAAGGGTCGAGCGCTGGCTGATGCATAATCTCACGAGTGATGCGCATTGCCGCACGGAACTCGTGCCAGTCTTGGTCGTGAGACATATAGTTAAACAAAATGCTCGGATGCGCGCTTGGGTCTTTTGAGGTCAGCTTGACGCGACCACGACTTGGCGAGCGCAATGAGCCTACGTGCGCTTGGAAACTGTGCGACTTCACGGCACTACGACCATCGTAGCGCACTGCTAATGGCAAGAAGTGGTACTGGATATTAGGATGGGTAAACTTCTCATCGGTACGAATAAAACCGCCACCTTCGAACTGATTTGACGCGCCAAGTCCTGTGCCATTGAACAACCACTCGGCACCGATGGCAGGCTTATTCCACCATTTATTGGCAGGCGCAATCGACACTGGCAACTTACATTCGTACTGCATATACAGCTCTAAATGGTCTTGTAGATTATTACCAACACCCGGTAAATCTAAAATCTCATTGACACCCAAATCTTTGAGCCATTGACCAGGACCAATACCAGAGCGCTGCAATAATTGCGGCGACGCAATCGCACCTGATGAAACAATCACTTCACGAGACGCGTAAAAATTCTTGGTTTGACCTTGATGGGCGACTTTAACGCCGACAGCACGTTTGCCATCGAACAAAATCACGTCAGTCAATGCACCCGTCAAAATGGTGATATTGCTACGCGGTTTGGCGCGGTCAAGATAACCGCGAGCTGTTGATGCGCGGCGACCATTAGGCGTCACAAAGCGATCCATCGGCCCAAAGCCTTCTTGTTGATAGCCGTTTAAATCATCCGTGCTTGGATAGCCTGCTTGCACGCCTGCTTCGATCATCGCTTGGAACAGCGGATTGACTCCTGGCTTTGAAGTGGTCATCTCGACGGGACCACCGACGCCATGATAGTCGTTCTCGCCAGCGTCGCGATTTTCTAACTTTTTGAAATACGGCAAGCAGTCCAAATAGGTCCAATCTTCTAAACCTTTGATTTGAGACCAATCGTCAAAATCCAAGGCATTACCACGGATATAACACATCCCATTAATCAGAGACGAGCCACCTAACCCTTTACCGCGACCACAATCCATGACGCGGTTATTCATATAAGGCTCAGGATCGGTTTTGTAGCCCCAGTTATAGGTCGTTCCTTGCAACGGCATAGCGAGCGCTGCTGGCATCTGCGTACGAAAGTCTAAGCGATGGTCTGGACGACCTGCTTCTAACAGCAACACCTTAATGTTGGCATCTTCGGTCAAGCGGGTGGCCAGCACATTGCCTGCTGAGCCTGCGCCGACGATGATGTAGTCATATTCAGGTGTGGTTGATGTCATAAAACGCTCCATAATATTAAAAAATCCATCATTTCATATCAGTAAGGCGGTGCCAAAAGGACAAATTAGTCCTAATAATTCAGCCTTACCGTTTTAAAAATTTCACAGCAAAAGTGATTAAAATACCGATTCAAACTTACCAAGCTCTACTTGGATAGACTTGGTCTGCATATAATGCTCAAGGGCTTCAATGCCGTTTTCGCGGCCGATACCTGAGTGCTTATAACCGCCCACTGGCATTTGTGCAGCCGACTCGCCCCACGTATTTAACCAGCAAATACCCGCTTCAATTTGAGCGATGACTCGATGCGCTCGGGTCAAGTCAGCAGTCACGACCCCAGCTGCCAAACCATACTCGGTATCATTGGCACGGCGAATCACTTCTTCTTCAGTCTCATAAGTCAATATTGACATCACTGGACCAAAGATTTCTTCGCGCACGATAGTCATTTCATCGGTGCAATCAGTGAATACCGTCGGTGCGACGAATGCGCCATTTGCCAATTTGCCTGTTGTGATACGTTCACCACCCGTCAATAGACGTGCACCGCTAGCCTTACCTTGCTCGATATAACCAAGCACTCTTTCCATATGTGGGAAGCTGACCAATGGCCCCATATTGATGCTCTCGTCCAGCGGATTGCCGAGTTTGATACGTTTGACACGCGTTAAGATGGCTTCTTCAAACTTAGCTTGTAGCGCTTTAGGGATAAAGACACGCGTGCCATTGGTACAGACCTGACCGGTGCTATAGAAGTTCGCCATCATAGCGATGTCCGCCGCCATATCGATATCGGCATCGTCAAATATAATCAGTGGCGACTTACCGCCAAGCTCCAAGGTCACGTCTTTAAGCGATGATGATGCCGCACTCGCCATCACTTTTTTACCCGTTGGTACGCCGCCCGTAAACGATACCTTTGCGATATCAGGATGCTGTGTTAACGCTTCGCCGACTTTATAATCCCCTTGCACGACGTTGAATACGCCGTCTGGTAAGCCCGCTTCTGTCAATATTTCTGCCAGTTTTAGCGCGGTTAACGGTGTGACTTCTGAGGGTTTAAAAATCATCGCATTCCCAGCGGCTAATGCTGGTGCTGCTTTCCACATCGCGATTTGAATCGGATAGTTCCACGCACCGATACCTGCGACGACGCCAAGTGGCTCGCGGCGAGTATAGACAAAGCTAGTATCACGCAATGGAATCTGACGACCTTCAATCATCGACGCAAGCCCTGCATAATACTCAACGACATCAGCACCAGTCACGATATCGACATATTTGGTTTCAGAGAGTGCTTTGCCCGTGTCTTTGGTTTCAAGTAACGCGAGTACATCGTTGCGCTCACGTAATATCGCAACCGCCTTTAGCAAAATACGACTGCGCTCAACGGCAGTCATCGCCGCCCAAACCTTTTGACCTTTTTGTGCCGCTTTTACGGCTTCATCAATCTGTTCACTGGTCGTTTGCTGAACGGTAGTTAACACTTCACCCGTGGCTGGATTGATGTCTTCAAAAGTAGCAAGCGATTCGTCGATTGCTAAGTAACGACCATTAATATAAGCAGTTTGTATTTGTTTTAAATCGATGATGTCTGTTAAGTTGTTGAGGTCTGTTTTTGAATCTGTCATGCGGTGCTCCTATTAACGACTGGCAAAAGCTCTATAAAAAAGTTAATACCGAATAATGTCGTCATGGGTTAAATGTTTAAAATAAATTTATATAGCCTATTGCTACAAGCCTGTCTTTCAATAATTTTTTGATAAAAAATGCTTATTTGATCAATCATTTAAGAACAATATTTTATTCATTCTCAGGTTGCGTCATTTTTATCAAGCGCTTATGGATGGATGCTTTATCTGAGATATTAATCCCCGAAAAATCAGAGAGCCAAATACCATCAGCCACCAGACGCACCATACATAATGTTTCGGTATTGTCGGTTGCTTGATGTTTCTTTAATTGTGCATTTGCCCACTTGGCCCACAACTCACGTAACTCGCTATCGCCTAGCATCAATGCATATAAGGTTGCTTGACTATCGAGCTCTTCCTGCCCTTTTTCGCCTAAGCTAATCGTGGCATTGATATAGGCACGAGTAAAAGAGCCATAACGCACAGGGTCTTCTGCCATGGCTTGATTAACTTCTGCCTCAAACCTCGCCATCGCATCATGAAACACTTCAAGGATGAGTGCATTTTTAGTGGTGAAATGATGCATCACCCCGCCTTTGGTCACCCCGACCGCATCAGCGACCGCCTGAAAGGTCACTTTTGATAAGCCCTGCTCTAACGTGATTCGCGCTGCCTGATCTAGTAGCGCACGACGGACAACTTCGGGCTGTTTTTTACGTTTGTAAGCGTTTTCCATTTCCATATCAGTGCACCACAGAATTAGAGAATAAGTTCATCACCACGACACCGCCCACAATCATAGCGATACCAACCACAGCTGCTGTATCAAGACTTTGCTTAAAAAACACCAAGCCAACGAGCGATGTCAGCACAATCCCCAACCCGCCCCACAGTGCATAAGCAATACCAAGCGGTATGGTTTTGATGGTTTGTGTTAATAAGTAAAACGAGATGGCATAAAGCACACCCATAATCAGGGTCGGCACCAAACGCGTAAACTGCTCTGACTTGACTAAAAAGGTCGTGCCAACCACTTCGCAAATAATGGCGATGGCTAGATAACCGTAGGCAATAGTGGTGGGACTCATAATTAGGTTACCTGTTTCAGGTTAATCACATATTAATAATGTATATACATTAAAGAAACCATACAGTCGGTATTCTATAGAAATATTCTAGCAATGTGAAGGGCTGTTTATGACTTTTTTGTTTCGAGGGAGGTACAGATTGCTTTACTATTCAAAAAGATAGTCGACTTGTCTAATCAAATTAGCGCTAGATTTTATATCCAACTTACATAAATAAGGGTTTTGACCACTTTTAGCCATTTTTAGCCCATTTAGAGATTTATCGATTGAATTGAAGACACGCCCTAGTCAAAAAATAATATTTTAGCGGTCAAAATTTGCCAAAACAGCCCGCTTTATAAGGGGTTACTGGTTATTTTTCACAGTTAACAACAATATTTATAATTAATGGCATAATAAGGTTGACAGCCTATAACAACTTGGCTAAAATGTGCCCCACATAACGCAAACAAGACAAGCAATAGCGCTTATCTAACTTATCGTTATACCAACTTATTCTCCAATAGCTCAGTTGGTAGAGCAACGGACTGTTAATCCGTGTGTCCCTGGTTCGAGCCCAGGTTGGAGAGCCATATACTAAAAACCTTCATCATTATTTGATGAAGGTTTTTTTATGGTTGCCGTTTTCAATTAAGAAGATAGTCGCAATCTTAGGGCGTGTCCTCATTTTAAAAATGGTGAAAAAAATGAGATAAATTGCCGTCAAACAAGGACAGTAACGCAAATAATATCGAGAGATTAATAAACTATTTGACGATGTTTGGCAAAATTTAGCCATTTTTAGCCCATTTAGAGGTTAATCGATTGAATTGAGGACACGCCCTAGTACGATTGGCATGGCTACGGTGTTCTTTTAGGCGTTTTTGTTGTATGGTAAGGATAGTTTTGATTGGGTTAGTTTTTGTCTGAGTGCTTTACTCCTACTCACTAAAAATAATGGTTTATTATGATACCTGTACGTGTGAAAAATAAGTTTTCTGATCATCCGCAAAAAATCATGCGCCCGATCAGTATTCGTTTGTCTGAAGAGATGATTTCGCTATTAGAAGCCACTTCAAAAGAGTTGGGGTTTAAACGCATCCAAGGGCTTATTCGTTTATATATTCGTCAAGGGCTTGACCGCGATCATCAAGACTACACCCTAGCCCATGACGAGGTGTTCATCGAAAGCCTGCGTAAACGCGGGGTCAGCCAGCGTATTATTGATGAGGCCATTGTTGTGACCCACAATAATAATATTACTCACTCATTATCTGAGCTGCAAGAAAATGACCAAGCTCATGACTAACTATTCAAACAGTCGTTAGCTGTTACAGCTGTTAATAAAAAAGACTGAGTTTGCTTAACGGCACTCAGTCTTTTTTTGTGGGCGTAATAAAAATATCTATTGTGAATAAAAATACCGATCATGATTGCTTGTCAAAACTTATTATAAATAGTACGTCTCCTGCCCCTTTTTTCTGTCATATAACAAAAATATGCCTATTTTGCTTACGATACAGCATTTAGCGATAATTAAACACAACCTTTCATCAAACGAGGTATATTAAGAAAACGCTCATTATTTTGTTGTCATTCTTTATTATCCATAAAGATTTTTAAGGAGGTGTACGATGGCGAGTTTACATCAACGCTTAAATAAAGCTTTGTTATTGACGATTGCCTTAGCGATACTACCAATCGTTTCTGGTTGCTCACAGCCAACCGCTGATCCAACCAAAAAAACCATACCGACCAACTCTGACCAGTGGCAGAAAAAACTCGGCACGACTTTTGAGCAGTTACCTCAATCTGAGCAGCAATTACTCAGCCGCTACATGTTGCGAATGAAACTCAGCGGTGCCTATGAGTCGGGGGCGATGCCGCGTACTACTATCAAGCAAGCCCTTGTGCAGCAGCGTGAATACGAACGACTACATCCAAACAATCCAACAGGTAAAAAAAGCCCCATCGTCAGCAGCCAGCCAGCTTATAGTGCCAATGCGCAGAACTACCCTGTCGCTCTACTACCAGTCAAAACCAGCGATAGTGACAGCTTAAATCAAGTAAAACTGCAATTTATGCTCTCTAATCACGGCAAGGTCGCCATTCAAAGCTTTAAGGGCACACTGACCATGCAAGATGCTAACTTGGCGCAGGGCAAAAGCTTTAACGTACCACTAACACAGTTTGACCCGCCTATTAAACCAGAGCAGTCTGGCAAGATCATCATCGAGAGCAGTATTGAAGACATCAACGTTATGCGTGCCATTAAAAACACCAAAGACTTGACCATCATGATCAGTAAAGGCACATTGATATTGGAGAATGGGCAGGAAATTAAGTTTGATGAGTCGCTAATGAAATAAAAAAGTGCTGCAGAGTATTTATAAAATTATAGGATAAATATCCAGCATAAAAAAAGCCCCAATCATCACTGATTGGGGCTTTTTTCGAATTTGGAGGAGACGGAGAGATTCGAACTCTCGAAGGGCTACAAACCCTTGTCGGTTTTCAAGACCGGTGCATTCAACCACTCTGCCACGTCTCCATTGGTGGACTATTATAGCGATATAAAATAAAAATGCAACAAAAAAAGCCGCAATCATTAATAATGATTGCGGCTTTCGAATTTGGAGGAGACGGAGAGATTCGAACTCTCGAAGGGCTACAAACCCTTGTCGGTTTTCAAGACCGGTGCATTCAACCACTCTGCCACGTCTCCATTTGTGCGTTATTATAGCGATATAACATAAGAATGCAAGCAATTAATTGAACGAATTTAAATTATTTTGACGCTATCGTTGATTCAGTTTAAAAGAGAGTCAAGGCAACTGCGTGCAGAGGTATATATGATACTTGCCGCGAGGTTAGCGTGGTCACTCGTTTATAGAGAATTGACGATAGGTTTTTTATGAGAAGCCAGATGTAGACACATATCTAGCAGTCTATTGGCATAACCCCATTCGTTGTCATACCATGCAAAAACCTTGTACTGGCTACCCACTTGCATGAGCTGCTGACCATCAATGATCAAAGACTCAGTCTGATGGATAAAATCGCTAGAGACCAGTGGCTCATCCGTATAAGCCATGATGTCACGCAAATGTGCCTGACTGGCAGATTTGAGTGCCTCGCGGACTGCCTCGACAGACACATCGGGCGTATCAAAAACAAAAGTCACATCAATCGCTGCGACATCAATGGTAGGTACGCGTATCGAATGCCCATTTATCTTGCCTACCATAGCAGGTAGCACACGCTCTGTCGCCGCGATACTGCTAGAGGTGGTTGGGATAATATTATAACCAGAAGCTCGTGCGCGTCTTGGGTCACGGTGCGCTTGATCGAGCACTGTCTGATCAGCGGTAACCGCATGAATCTCCGTCATCATCGCTGACTTTACCCCAAATGCGGTATCAAGCGTCGCAATCAAAGGAACCAATGCCTGCGTGGTACAAGAAACGCTCGATATAATCGGCAGCTCACGTGTTAGCTCGTCGGTATTAACGCCCATAACGATACAAGCATCGACATCATCGAATGGCGCTGCGCCGATAATCACCTGCTGCGCACCAGCCACTATGTGCAGTTGTGCTTGCTCATAAGAGCGAAAATGTCCGGTACACTCTAGCACCACATCGACACCCAGCGCCTGCCAAGGCAACTGCGCAGGGTTAGATTCTGAGAATAAATTGATACAGTAGGTATAATTGTTTTTTGTCAGACAAAGCTGTGTGGCGCTATTATTGTTACCGTCATCGCTCGTTTCATCGTTGTTACTTGCCACAATATCAGCACTGACCCCAAGGCGACTTAGGCGACCATGCGTGCTGTCAAACTTTAATAAGTGCAGCAAAATATCCGCAGGGGCTAAATCATTAATTGCCACGACATGGATCGCACGGCCTAATACCTCAAAGCGCTCTAGCAATGCCCGCAACACATTGCGCCCTATACGTCCAAAACCATTGATAGCAACCCTCAGTGGCTGTGTGTGCTCACTAGATGCATGAAACGCCGCTGCTGCTACTGGGTCAGACGTTAATTGATAAGTGGCGCTCGAAAAATCAGGCATAAAAGGATATCGCTATAAAGGGATAAAAAATTGAGCGCTATAAAGTCAGCGCTACAATGAAATAAAACCAACAAGTTGTTAATCGGCTCTAAGGATTGTTATATAACAGCTAAATGGCTTTGGTGAATGCTTGAACCCTGAATTGTCATACTCAGTATCAAGACGCCATTCAGTATTAGGGCGTTATAAAAATCAGTGCCAAACGAATGGCATTGTAATCAATACTTTGCTTAAGATGATCGAATATCGGACGCAATTTAATACTGCCATCATCATTGAAATCATTTGGATTATTAGCGACTTTAATCGCGACGTAGGCATTGCCAACCGCCGTCATCACCTCATCCTCTGGACGCAAATGATCACAAGCGAGGCTTGGATCTTGAGATTTTAGGTCAGCAATATGACGCATAATCGTTGATTGTGATAGCTGACGCGCTTGTGAGATTTCTGCAATCGACAAGCTCTCTTCTAGCAACACTCTGGTCGCAAGCAAGGTACTGTCTGATTTGTCAGAAACTTGATTGCCCAGTCTCTGTTTTTTGTCTATTTGCGCTTGTTGTTGCTCGCGGCGCTTTTTTTGCAAAGTGGCATAAGCATCAATCACTGATTTACTCAGCGTACCGCCCGATTTTAAAATAAATTTCTCATGTGCCTGCGTCATGCTCTCTTCATCAAGCATCGAATAATTGGCATCAGCCTCATCAGACAGCACCAAAAACCGTTTGTCCGCGCCGCGTGCTAGCGGATCAAGCTGCAAACTCATGTCATTCATACCTAGCAACTGCAAACCTGCCAATGACTTTAACCGTGACAATGCCACATAGCCCTGCCCTAGCTCAAAGGTGCGCGACAAGTCAATCTCCGCCGCATCGAGGGTCATGCCTTGTGACTTATGAATGGTAATCGCCCATGCTAGACAAAGCGGTACTTGCTCATAGCTTGCTAGCACGTCACCGGTCTCATCTTCGATGATCCATTCTTCAGGCTCAGCGATGACTTCACGCCCTGAATTGAGCCGAACCACGGGCATTTTTTGCGTCGTTGGCTTTTTGGCTTTGGGTTTCTCTTTTATGGCTTTTTTACTTTTGCCTTTTACATTCTTATCAGTCTCACTTTCAGCACTGTCGTCATCGTCTTCGATTAAATCATTACTGCTGTCTTTGCTATCATCGATTTTAACAGCGGCAAAGCCAATTAGTTCACCCATCGTACCGTTGGACACGCCAAGTTCGGTATTGTTTTTAATAAACATCACCTTGGCACCGACTTTTAATACCAAATCATCTTGGGTACGTACCGTTTTTTTGAGCGTCTCAACCAGCTTACTATCACCAGTAGAGGTGGCTTCAAAACGCATCATCTCACCATCTAGCGCAGCAAGTTCTTTATCATTGATGCTATTAACGTTAAGATTATGGGTATAAAGACGGGTACGTTTGATATCGACATTTTGGTCAAAAGTCGCCTCCAGCGCGGCAATCGATTCAAAAGTGACTTCCTGACGGCGAATTTGGTTGAGAATATCGTCCAAATCTAGCCCACCATTTGCCGCTTCACTAACCTGCCTATGTTGCTCAGACAGATAGCAAATATGGAACTTGGCATCAAGCCACGCTTCAGACATAAAGGCAAATTTTTCACGGTTGGTTTCACCCTTACTACCAATCGGCGGCAGCTGAAAAAAGTCCCCTGCCACGACCACTTGAATGCCACCAAAGGCTTTGTCATTTTTGCGGACATGCTTGAGTACTTGGCTGACCAAATTGAGCTGCTTAGCATGCAACATCGATATCTCATCAATGACCAATACCGCGGTATCTTTTAGTCGGTCTGCCAAAAACTGCTTGCGTGATAACGTAGTCAAGTCGCGGTCGCTTAACTCATCTTTGATACCGATGCCGGACCAGCTATGAATCGTTGTGCCATTCATGTGTGTGGCAGCAATACCGGTACTCGCAGTAACGGCGACAGGCACACGGCGCGCACGCAGGTAGTCGATATATTGATTGAGAGTATAAGTCTTACCTGAACCTGCTGAGCCAGTCAAAAAGACATTTTGACCCGTTTTTAAGATATCAAGAGCAGAAGATTGACGCATATATCTAAACCAATTAAGTTAATAGTAATAAGAAAAACAGCTTAAGAGCAAACAATAAGAGAAAAAGCTGCCAACAATTATAGCAGCTACATCCGTTTCGCGGACGACTTTAACCCTGATAAGCCACATAACTTAAAGTTATACGATACGAAATATATCATTATAAAAAGTCATTATCACTCTGACGAAAAGCTCAGTACGATAGAGTGATAACTTGGTCAGGATGGCCAAGTATATCTGTCTATATAACCATAATACACAACAAGGAATCGTTCATGTTATACGCTTATCCCAATACTGAAAACAGTGCCGTCCAATTCCGCAAAAAATATGACAATTTTATCAATGGTGAGTGGGTCGCACCAATCGATGGTGAATACTTTGACAACTCAAGTCCAATCGATGGTAAAACCTTCTGTCAGATTGCGCGCTCTAAAGCTGCCGATGTTGAAGCTGCGCTAGATGCTGCCCATGCTGCAAAAGACGCTTGGGGCAAAACCAGTGTCACTGAACGCTCTAATATGTTGCTCAAACTTGCCGACGGTATCGAAGCCAATTTAGAGGCAATCGCTATCGCCGAAAGTTATGAAAACGGTAAACCAGTTCGCGAAACCCTTGCCGCTGATATTCCAATCGCCATCGACCATTTGCGTTATTTTGCGGGCGTTATCCGCGCACAAGAAGGCGGCATTAGTCAAATTGATGAAGATACCGTTGCCTATCATTTCCATGAGCCTCTAGGCGTCGTTGGTCAAATCATTCCTTGGAACTTCCCTATTCTAATGGCGATTTGGAAAATCGCCCCAGCACTTGCAGCGGGTAACTGTATCGTCCTCAAACCTGCCGAGCAAACTCCAGCTTCTGTTTTATACATGCTTGACGTCATAGGCGCGGCGGATATTTTACCTAAAGGCGTACTAAACGTCATTAACGGCTTTGGTGTAGAAGCCGGTAAGCCAATCGCTTCCAACCCACGTATCGATAAAGTGTCCTTTACTGGTGAGACCACCACGGGTCGCTTAATTATGCAATACGCCAGTGAAAATATCATTCCAGTCACGCTAGAGCTGGGCGGTAAAAGTCCGAATATCTTCTTTGCTGATATCATGGATGAAGACGATGACTTCTTAGATAAAGCGGTTGAAGGTTTGGTCATGTTTGCACTAAACCAAGGCGAAGTCTGTACTTGCCCATCACGCGCCCTCGTACACGAAAGCATCTATGATGAATTTATGAAACGCTGTATCGCCCGCGTGAAAGCCATCAAAATGGGCAACCCGCTCGATACTGAGACTATGATTGGCGCGCAAGCCAGCTCAGATCAGTTAGAAAAAATCCTATCTTATCTTGATATTGGTAAAAAAGAAGGTGCAAAAGTCTTGGTCGGTGGTGAACTCGCCAAACATGATGGCGACATGGCGAACGGTTATTATGTACAGCCAACGATCTTTGAAGGCACGAATGATATGCGCGTGTTCCAAGAAGAAATCTTTGGCCCCGTACTCGCTGTCACCACTTTTAAAGACGATGAAGAAGCAATGACTCTCGCCAATGACACTTTATATGGTCTTGGTGCTGGCGTCTGGACGCGTAATGGTACTCGTGCTTATCGTTTCGGTCGTGGCATTAAAGCTGGTCGCGTTTGGACCAACTGTTATCACCTTTATCCTGCGCATTCAGCCTTTGGCGGTTACAAGCAATCTGGTATTGGCCGCGAAAACCATCTGATGATGCTTGATCATTATCAACAAACCAAAAACATGCTGGTCTCTTATAGTCCTAAAGCGATGGGCTTCTTTTAATTCTGTTTTTCAAAGCACTTTATGGCAAAACTGTAAAGTGCGACCTCGATGCTCGCCGAGCATCTTAATGTAAAGAACGATGACAAGGAGTTACAACGTGAGTAATAAAATGAAAGCGGCCGTGCTGCATGAATTCGGACAACCCTTAGAAATTGAAGAAGTAGATATTCCAACCGCAGGTGCTGGTCAAATCGTTGTAAAAATGCAGGCATCAGGTGTCTGTCATACCGATTTGCATGCCATTGAGGGCGATTGGCCAGTGAAACCTAGCCCACCGTTTATCCCAGGTCACGAAGGCGTTGGTCTTATCACCGCCGTTGGTGAAAATGTCCACCATATCAAAGAAGGCGACCGAGTCGGTATCCCTTGGCTCTACTCTGCTTGTGGCCACTGTACCCATTGCTTAGGTGGTTGGGAAACCTTATGCGAAAGCCAACAAAACTCTGGTTACTCTGTAAACGGCAGCTTTGCAGAATATGTACTAGCAGATGCCAACTATGTCGGTATCATTCCTGAAAGCGTTGACTCTATTGAAATTGCACCAGTGTTGTGTGCAGGTGTTACGGTCTACAAAGGTCTTAAAATGACCGACACCAAGCCAGGCGATTGGGTTGTCATTTCAGGTATCGGTGGACTGGGACATATGGCTGTTCAGTATGCCATTGCAATGGGATTGAACGTTGCTGCTGTGGATATTGATGACGAAAAACTGGCATTCGCTAAAAAACTGGGTGCCAAAGTCACTGTCAATGCGAAAAATACTGACCCTGCTGAATATCTACAAAAGGAAATCGGCGGTGCTCACGGTGCGCTCGTGACAGCAGTATCTTCAAAAGCCTTTGATCAAGCATTAGGCATGTTACGACGCGGTGGTACTTTGGTCTGTAATGGTCTACCAACGGGCGAATTCCCAGTATCCATTTTTGATACTGTTTTAAACGGTATTACCATTCGTGGCTCAATCGTTGGTACGCGTCTCGACTTGCAAGAGTCGCTAGACATGGCAGCAGCAGGCAAAGTAAAAGCCACCGTTGCCGCTGAGCCACTAGAAAATATCAATGATATCTTTGATCGTATGCGTGATGGCAAAATCGAAGGTCGCATTGTCATTGACTATAGTCTGTAGCAACAATTATGTAGCCACATGTTTTATGACATTTTGAGACTCGTAACACCGTCTCAATGACTGGCTAGAGTAATCATCAGTAAAGGGTCGTATCGTTTTCAACCACATATGATAAATCATGTGAGTGAATATGATGCGACCCTTTATTTTCTACTCAGTATGATTATGAAGGACATCCGTTCGGGTCTAACGATAAGGAAATCATTATGAACGTCACAGCGACAGAGTCCTGCAAAGCATTAATCGACTTACTAAAATCTAAGCACGGTGAGCTGATGTTTCATCAATCAGGCGGCTGCTGCGATGGCAGTTCACCCATGTGTTATCCATTGGGCGAATTTAAAGTAGGTGGACAAGACGTACTCATCGGCGAGCTGGTTGGCTGCCCATTTTATATGGGTAAAGCTCAGCATAAGCTCTGGCAACATACCGATCTAACAATAGATGTGGTCGATGGACGCGGAGCCAGTTTTTCGCTTGAAATACCAGAAGGTAAGCGCTTTATCGTACGTTCAGAGATATGTGCTGTATAAGTTTAAATAGCATACACCAGCGGTTTAATGTCCTAGTATTGTTTTGCCATGCCATATGTTGATCGACAAACACCCCTTAGTCATTTTTATTTTATTATTCCAGCAAAATAATAGATACTGTAATGCGTACCCTATTTCAATAAACGCGTTTTAACGAGCACGTTTTACTCAGCATGGATGCTAGAAGGAATGTAAAATGGAATTTGATAAAAAATTTGATTACGTCATCGTTGGTGGTGGTTCAGCTGGCTGCGTACTTGCTAGCCGATTAACAGAAAACCCAGACATTAGTGTCTGCTTATTAGAATATGGCGGTGAAGGCAAAGACCTTGCTGTCCGTGTCCCTGCTGGACTGATTTTGATGGTGCCAGGCAAGCCGCTGAAACTGAATAATTGGTGCTTTCACACCACGCCGCAAGCGCATCTGAACAACCGTCGTGGCTTCCAACCACGTGGTCAATGCTTAGGCGGTTCATCCGCTATCAATGCCATGATTTATACGCGTGGTAGTGCGCTCGATTATGAACGTTGGGTAGAACAAGGCTGTACTGGCTGGGGATTTGATGATGTACTGCCCTACTTTATCAAAGCAGAAAACAATATCCATGGTAGCGACGAGCTGCATGGTGATAGTGGTCCGCTGCATGTCAGCGACTTACTGAGTCCGCGTGATATCTCCAAAGCATTCGTAGAAGCCGCCATCACCAATGGTTTAGATCATAATCAAGATTTTAATGGCGAAAAGCAAGACGGTACAGGGCTATATCAAGTCACCCACTTTCATGGCGAAAAACAAGGTCAACGCTGCTCTGCGGCAGCGGCTTATCTACATCCAGTACAAAACCGATCAAATCTGACCGTCATCACCGACGCCCAAGCCAACCGCGTCATCTTTGAAGACAAACAAGCCGTTGGTGTCGCTTATGAAAAAGATGGCGTCGAGCATGCGGTTATGGCGCGTCATGAAGTGATATTATCTGGGGGCACTTTTGGCTCACCCAAAGTCCTGATGTTGTCAGGCATTGGACCTGCTGAGCATCTACAATCGCATGGCATCGACGTCGTGGTAGATGCGCCCGATGTTGGTGGTAATCTACAAGATCATTTGGACGTCGTTTTTGATTACGAGGTCAATACCACTGACGTCATCGGTATTGGTATGGCGACGATTTCGACATTGACCAAAAGTATTCGGCAGTGGAGAAAGGATGGTACAGGCCTTTTGTCTACCAACTATGCTGAAGCGGGCGCGTTCTTTAGTGTCGGTGATGATCCAAAAGAGTGGCCAAATACCCAACTGCACTTTGTCATATCCCGCGTGATTGAGCACGGTCGTGATCTCAGACGTGGCTTTGCGGTCTCTTGTCACAGTTGCTACCTACGCCCTGAAAGCCGCGGTACGGTCAGACTGGACTCCGCCGACCCCTCAGACGCGGTATTGATTGATCCAAACTACCTCTCGCACCCAAAAGATGTGGAATATATGATTGCAGGCGCGGAGCGTACGCGCGCCATCATGCAAGAATCACCCATCGCCAAATATATTACTGAAGACTACCCTGCCCCCTATATCGAAAAAGACGGTATGCTCGGCTATATTCGCAACAAGTCAGATACCATTTATCATCCTGTCGGCACTTGCCGTATGGGCTCAGACAGCAATTCAGTCGTCGATTTGCAATTAAAAGTACGCGGCGTAAATGGCTTAAGGGTCATCGATGCCTCAATCATGCCGACTTTAATCAGCGGTAATACCAATGCGCCAACGATTATGATTGCCGAAAAACTCGCAGACCTTATCAAAGCAAATCACGGTCATATCGAACGAGTCACGCCATAAAATATGGGAAGCTAAGCATCTTATAATTAATATTTTTATTTAAGAAGCTTATTTACTGAAACTTTATATTCAATAAAATGAAAATAAGCAGATTGTATAAAAGTTTAACCCATATTTTTTCGTGGTTATTTTTATCAGCATTTCTAAAATAAGGAGAAACTCTAACAAATTCGGCAATAAAGATAGTAAAACAGAACGTTTTCTATCAAATTAGCTTACGGATGTCTTGCATTACCACTGTTGAACAGAGTATATTTAAACAACTTATTTATATCGATATTTTTTGCAAATCTGAATAATGGTTAATACAACCTAAAATATTTTTTATTTTGCATATTAGAAACACGATATAAACAATTGCTTTAAAGGGAATTAAAAGCACGCTCATTATATTTATAGTTCAAAAACGATCTTATAAATATATTGGCGACTATTTATCATTACATAGGATGTAATAATGCAAAAATCACTCTTCAAACTGACGATGTTGGCGACAGTTATTCTAGGCATCAGTGCCTGTAGCGGCGACAACAAAACCACCGATGAATCTGCTGCCAGCTCAGATGCTAAAGCAGCCAAAACCTTACTTTATTGCTCAGAAGGTAGTCCGGCTGGATTCGATCCAGCACAGTACACTGCAGGTACTGATTTTGATGCGAGCGCCTTTCCCATCTACAACGGCTTAGTAGAGTTCAAAAGAGATGGTACTGAGATTCAGCCAGCCTTAGCCGAAAGCTGGGATATTAGTGAAGACGGCAAGACTTATACCTTTAACCTACGTAAAGGGGTTAAATATGGTAAGACCGATTACTTTACCCCAACCCGTGATTTCAACGCAGATGATATTGTCTTTACTCTAGAACGTATAACCAATCCAGAGTTTGAATTTAATAAAGCCTATCCTGCTGAGTTCCCTTATTCGGTCGGTATGGGGCTACCTGATATTATCTCCAATATCGAAAAAGTTGATGACTCTACCGTCAAGATCACCCTAAGCGAAACCAATGCGCCATTTTTACAGAACCTAGCGATGCCCTTCGCTTATATCGATTCTGCTGAGTATGCAGAAAAATTAATGGCTTCTGGTAATGCTGCTGATATCAACACCAAACCCGTTGGTACAGGACCTTTCGTCTTTACTTCTTATCAAAAAGACGCGCAAATTCGTTATACCAAAAATCCAGACTACTGGAACAAAGATGATATTCATATCGATAATCTCGTCTTTGTCATCACCAAAGATTCGGCGGTTCGTGCGCAAAAAGTGCAAGCAGGCGAATGTCATGTGTCCGCTTATCCAAAACCTGCCGAAATTGACTCTGTTAAAAAATCTGGTAAGGCCACCGTTCTCGATCAACCCGGCTTTAACGTCGGTTATGTCGGCTATAACGTTGAAAAACCGAAGCTTAGCGACCTTAAAGTTCGCCAAGCATTAGACATGGCAATTAATAAAGACGCTATTATCAATGCGGTTTATCAAAGCGAAGGATTAAAAGCCACCAATCCAATGCCGCCCACACAATGGGGTTACGACAAATCTATCAAAGATGCACCTTACGATGTGGAAAAAGCCAAGTCCCTTATAAAAGAAGCAGGCGCGGACAAACTTGCCATTAATCTATGGTATATGCCCGTTCAACGCCCATACAATCCTAATGCCAAACTCATGGCTGAAATGCTACAAGCAGATTGGGCAAAAATTGGTGTCGATACCAAGCTTGTGACTTATGAATGGGGCGAGTATCTAAACCGCGCTGCTAAAGGTGAGCCTGATGTCATTCTAGCGGGCTGGACTGGTGATAATGGGGATCCTGACAACTGGCTTGGTACATTACTATCTTGTGATGCGGTCGGTGGTAACAACTACTCACGTTGGTGTAATAAAGACTTTGACACTTTGGTGACTAACGCCCGTCAGATTACCAATCAAGATGAGCGCGTCAACGACTATGTACAAGCTCAGCAGATATTCAAAGAGCAGCTGCCTTGGACGACAATGGCGCATTCGGTGGTCACGGTATTCACCGCACCAAACGTCGTCGATTATAAAATTAGTCCGCTTGGCTCAATACGCTTCGATGGTGTAAAGGTTGAATAACCTGAGCTGACGACGTCCGGTAAGACATGCATGGTTGTTTAATTTATATTCGGCTGGGTCAGACACTCTGCTCCAGCCGTATTTATATGAGTTAAACGCCTTATTAGGCACTTTTAAGCATTTTGTCACCGACTCTCTCATCTCTGCCAACATTCTACTCATCGATCTCAAACGATTGAACCACAACTATTGAATTGAGCAGCCCATGCTACTTTATATTTTGCGTCGCATTGCCATTCTAATTCCTGTCTATCTTGGCTTAACGCTATCGACATTTACCCTAATTCGGCTCGTCCCTGGAGATGCCGTCGAGATTATGATGGGTGAGCGTATGGTCGATCCAGAGCTACATGCTCGAGCGTTAGAAAGACTTGGCTTAGACAAACCCCTCATTGTCCAATATTGGGATTACTTAACCGGAATATTGACCGGTGATTTTGGTCAATCTTTTCGTACTCGTACTCCGGTATTACAAGACTTCTTTGCGCATTTTGTACCAACCTTAGAGCTGGCTTTGTGTGCCATTGTCATTGCCAGTGTTGTCGGTGTGAGCTTAGGTATCTTTGCCGCGCTGCGCCGTGGTACATGGATTGACTACACTTTAATGTCAGGGGCGCTGGCTGGCTACTCTATGCCCATCTATTTATTGGGGCCTATCCTCACTGGTATATTCGCCCATTATCTCGGCCTGTTGCCCGTCGCTGGTGTCATATCTGTCGCGCAGTTTTTAGACGTCAAACCTTTATATGGATCATGGTTATTGGGTTCATTGACATCAGGCGAACCTGGCGCGTTTTGGGACGTGGTCAAACACTTTATCCTACCGTCTATTGCCTTATCGACCATACCACTCGCAATGATAGCACGGATGACACGCTCGGCGATGCTAGAGGTGTTAGATGAGGACTACGTGCGTACAGCGCGCGCCAAAGGCCTATCGCCGCGCCGTGTGATATTGGTACACGTCATGCGTAATGCCTTAATCACGGTGGTGACTGTGATTGGTTTACAGATGGCGACCTTGCTCGCGGGGGCTATTATCACTGAGACTATCTTTAGTTGGCCAGGTGTTGGTAATTGGCTGCTCGATGGGTTTTTCACTCGTGATTATCCTATCGTGCAAAACGGTATTTTATTGGTCGCCACCGCCCTGATTTTGGTTAGTTTATTTATTGATATTTTGTATGGTCTTATCAATCCGCGTATTCGACATACTTCTTAATTTAACATTGATAAATACTCATATTATAAATAGTGGTTATTGGTGTTTGTATGGTCTTGAGTGAGTTTTAGCACATTTTAAATGCTTGCTAGAAATGGAACTCTACATACTTGTAACGCGCTAGCCACTATAGGAACTGCTCATGAAGCCTTCTGTTCTTCCCTCTGATGTCAACCTTATGGCCGCCACGCCGCCATCATCTTGGCAGCTATTTTTATCGACATTCTGCCGAAATAAAGGCGCGGTGCTTGGTTTTATTGTACTGGCATTGATGGTCATTATTGCCATCCTTGCGCCTGCCATTGCGCCCCATGACCCTTACGAGTTATTTACTGGTCAAGAGCAGTTGCCGCCTGCCTTTCTAAATGGCGGCAATACCATGTTTTGGCTAGGCACGGATGATGCTGGACGAGACACCTTGTCTCGGGTAATGTATGGCGCGCGTTATTCTCTATTTATCGGTCTGAGCGCGACGACTCTTGCCATGTTAGTCGGTGTTTCATTGGGACTTAGTGCTGCATTTTGGCCCAAGGTTTGGGGCAAAGCGGTCATGCTGGTCAATGATATTTTGATGTCTTATCCGAGCTTACTATTGGCGATCATTATCGCCGCCATCCTAGGTCCTTCTATGACCAATACGATTATTACCATCGCCTTGGTCTGTACGCCACCTTTTATTCGTTTGACTCGTGCTACCGCGATGGTAGAGCTACAGCGTGAGTATTTTATCGCTTCGCAAGTGATGGGTGCTGGCGTGTTGCGTTTATTGTTTATCACCATTTTGCCCAACTGTATGGCACCGCTTATCGTACAAGCAACGATGATTTTCTCGTCTGCTATTTTAGAAGCAGGTGCAATTGGTTTCTTAGGCTTTGGTGTACAGCCACCCGATGCTGAATGGGGTGCAATGCTTGGTACGGCGCGTCAATATATTCAAAGTAATGTTTGGCTCGCTATCTGGCCCGGTGTCGCTATTTTCTTAGCCGCATTGTCGATTAACTTGACTGGTGATGGCCTACGCGATGCGCTAGATCCCAAATTAAAGCAGGTGACCTAAGATGACTGAACCATTAATTAAAACGCCTACCACTCACACTTCTATGAATGACGCATCAAAAAAAGAATCACCATTGTTGTTAGATATTGAAAATCTTTCAGTGACTTTCGGGCAAGGGATACGAGCGTTTCGTGCAGTCGATGATGTGTCGTTAAAGATTACACAAGGCGAAGTCATCGCAGTCGTGGGTGAATCTGGCTCGGGTAAGTCGGTCACTATGATGGCACTGATGGGGCTACTGCCACCCTCTGCGACTGTCCGTTCCAAGCGTGTTATGTTCGATGATAAAGACATGCTCAGTATGTCAGCCAAAGAAAAACGCGGCATCATTGGCAAAGACATCTCAATGATCTTTCAAAATGCCATGTCTTGCTTAAACCCAAGCTTCACGGTTGAGATGCAACTGGGCGAAGTCTTACGCAAGCATCTTGGTTTGCGTGGTTCAGCAGTACAGACACGTATCTTAGAGCTGTTAGAGCTGGTCGAAATGCCCGATGCTAAAAACCGACTCAAGGTTTATCCGCATCAACTCTCAGGCGGCATGAGTCAACGAGTTATGATTGCGATGGCAATTGCTTGTGAGCCAAAACTACTTATCGCCGATGAACCTACCACCGCGCTCGATGTCACGGTACAAGCGCAAATCATGGACTTGCTAAGCCGATTGCAACGCGAAAAACAAATGGCGATGATACTGATTACTCACGATTTGGGTTTGGTCGCGCAAAACTCGCGTGATGTCGCGGTCATGTATGCCGGACAAGTGGTTGAAACCAGTACCGTGCCGGAGATTTTTCAAAAGCCTGCGCACCCGTATACTGAGGCGTTGCTGCAAGCCATCCCAGAGCTGGCTATCGGTCACGACCGTCTGAATAGCTTGCCCGGTGTCGTACCCAGCCAATACGATCGCCCGAGTGGTTGCTTGTTGTCTCCTCGCTGCCCGTACAAAGAGCCTGCCTGTGAAGTGCCGCCGCCCATATTGGATACTCCTAATGGCAAAGTGCGCTGTATTCATCCAGAATTACCGAGCGCACCTTCTCACCTATCCACCTCTCACGCTGCTACATTGGAGTCACAAGTATGAGTAATAAAGTGGTCCTAAAAGCAGACAATCTACATAAACACTACCCAGTATCACAAGGGTTGGGTAAAGCAAAAGCTTACGTTAAAGCATTGAATGGTGTGTCGTTTGAGCTTAAGGCTGGCAAGACACTGGCCGTCGTCGGTGAATCAGGCTGCGGTAAATCTACCCTTGCCCGCCAGCTCACACTCATCGAAGAGCCTACTGATGGCGAGCTATTTATCAATGATGAAGCCACCACTGGCTATAGCAGAAAAGCGCTCAAAGAGCTGCGTACCGAAATCCAAATGGTCTTCCAAAACCCTTATGGTAGCTTAAACCCGCGCCATACTATTGGCTATCAGTTGACTGAGCCATTAGATATTCATACCAAACTGTCCAAAGATGAAAAACGTGACAAAATCAACGAGATGATGCGAAATGTTGGTCTGCGTCCCGAACATGCTGGCCGCTATCCACATATGTTTTCAGGGGGTCAGCGCCAACGTATTGCTCTCGCCCGCGCCATGATGCTCAATCCTAAAATTGTCGTCGCTGATGAGCCAACTTCCGCGCTCGATGTATCGATTCAAGCGCAAGTCTTGAATCTGTTTATGGACTTGCAGGACGAGTATCGTACTGCTTACGTCTTTATCTCGCATAACTTGTCAGTCGTGCGTCATGTGGCTGATGATGTGATGGTGATGTATTTAGGTCAAGCGGTCGAACACGGTCCTAAAGAAGCGATTTATAGTGCGCCAAAACACCCATATACCATCGCCCTATTGGCTGCTGCACCAACGGTAAATGGTCATAAGAATGATTTGACCCTACAAGGTGAGCTACCAAGCCCGCTCAATCCACCAAGTGGCTGCGCCCTGCACAAACGCTGCCCATATGCCAAGCAGCAATGCAGCGAGATAGAGCCACAACTGCGCGAATGGGACGGTCGATTGGTGGCTTGTTTACGATTGGAAGAAATATATGGATAAGCGCCATCTGATGTTTAGCGGTACATTAGCTTACACTGTGCTGCTAGCAATGACTGCTGCCCAAGCAAACGACTCTACTGGCTACATAGGTACAGGCGGTGTTGAATATCTTAAAAATAAAAATATCAGCATGCACAGTGAAGACTTATATATCTCCAAAGATAAAATCCGCGTCAATTATGAGTTTAAAAACTTAAGCAATAAGGATATTACCGAAACCGTTTTATTTCCTATGCCAGCTGTCCCCAGCTCTACAGACTCAGATTTTGCTGATATTAATGCCACTTATGACAACTTTGAAGTTTGGATAAATGGTAAGCCTATCATTCCTAATCAGCATGTCCGTACTTTTATGCGGCCAATTGTCGTCAAAGATGGCGATAGAACCTATTCAGACACCTCTATTGATACGACTGAAATATTTAAATCCTGTGGTCTTAACGAGGCTGATATGATGGGACCTTGGACGTATCAAGTTGACACTGAATATGTCAATCAACAGCTTTTAGATTGTAATAATAAGGCACTAGATAGATTCATCTATGATAGAGAAAGTCTTTATATACCTTGGGATTCGCAGGTGATCTATAGTTGGGAGCAAAAATTCAAAGCCAATGCGACGACCAAAATCAAGCATTCATATACACCGCTCGTGGGTGGCTCAGTTCATCTAGGTGAAGAACAATTCCCAGATTTTTGCGTAGACAGTTCAACTCAGAGAGGATTTCACAAGGGTGGTGGTCGTCCCTATCATGCCTTAAGCTATATATTGACTACGGGGGCTAACTGGGCAAAACCGATTAGCAATTTCAAACTTACCGTAGAACGCGATCCTAATGAATTAGTGTCGTTTTGCTGGAAAGGAAAGGGTAAAGTTAAAAAGGTAAGCGCGACGACGTTTGAGATTAAAGAAATTAACTTTGTGCCTACCCATGATTTTGATGTCGCTTTTATTATGAAATAGCAATTAGTTTATAGAGTACCTCTAGCGCATCGATAAAACTTGTTTCGACGGTCATCTTGTCGCTGGGTTTTCGTGAACAAAACCCAGCAAAAAAACAAAAATATTAGCCTCAGCATCTGATGCTTTAAAAGTGGGGAAATATGCGAAGCATGGGTCGGTGTTCTTTAAAGGCTAAGCAATATTTACTACACCTCGGCACTTTGGAAACTGCGCGCACCCATAAAAGAATTGTCCTTGGCGTTCGCCTTTTTTTGCAGTGCGTCTAACCATCTCTCCATTACATTTCGGGCAAGTTGGTGCTTGGACGAGATTAGCAGTAGGGTTTGTCGCCTCAAATATTGTAGGTGCTTCCACCTGTGGCTCAGGCTCTACAATCTCAAACGGTGTAAGGAACGCTTTATTGTCCATATCATATGGTGTATTTGTCTGCTGAATATTCAGACTCTCAGTTAGTAACTCGCTAGATTCAATCTCAGTCTGACCCGACCATCGCAGCACTTCTCGGCTTTTCAGCGTGGCTCGTTTAGCGGTTTCTTTTATTACCGGCTCGAGTGTAGGCTTACTGGCAGTTTTAGCAATTGTTTTATCAGTAGAGTTACTGCTAGGCTGTTTGTTTGAGGGGCTATGCTTGTCTTTTAGATAGGCTTTATGCTCTCTATTGGTGCGCCAAGATTTGCTAAATCTGTTGCTATTAATCTGCTCAACGATAGACTTGACCTCGTCTTCAGTCAGTATCTCATCTTGTTTCTTCTTCACATAAGATACCATCCCACCTGTCAATACGTGTTCAGGTAACTCATCACGGGTTTTCAGCTCACATTCACCGATGAAAGCAATCATCGAATGAAAGTAGCTCAGCTCCAATCCTAATAAATCTGCGAGAGTCCTAATGTGCAAGTAGTTTTGGCGCAATGGGTTCTGGAATTTGAATTTACTTCCATTCGGGAAAGCTTGTGTCCACTGCTTTTGCTTTTCGCTACCATATATCCAGCCTTTATAATTCTTGGTTTCGATGACAAAGATGCCGTATACAGAGACGATAATATGATCGATTTGGGTACTGCCACCATTGGCTCTTGGCAAGGTAATACCGTTTAATCGGTGATAGACATCTTTTTCAAGTTTTAGCCACATGGCGACATTGATAACGGTCTCGCCTAGAAAGCCTTTGAAAGTGGATTTGAGGGACATGGTTTTTTTCTTGAAAGTGGTTATGAAAAAATAAATAACGTTCAATATCAATATACTAATTACTTTTGGTTAAAATTACCGATCTACAATTGCTGTTCTGACGATAGTTAAACCAATGACGCCAAGCAACGCCCCTGTAACTTTGTCGATGTAATAAGCAACTTGGGTAAATTTAGCGCGTACTTTGCGAGTCGACAATAAAAATATGACAGCAGTGTCCCATGCGAATACCACAACAGTCATCCAAACACCTAAGCCCAATTTGAACACAAAACTTATTTCTGGTGTCAACACTACAGTGAATAAACTGAGATAAAAGAGTAGATTTTTAGGATTAAATATTCCAGACAAAAACCCTGCAGTAAATTCCTTTAAAAAAGTTGTCTTAGGTATATTTGAATGGGCTGATTGGGCTACCTGAAATTGGTCATACGCATCTTTTCGTGCGCGTAACGCCTGTATCCCAAGGTACATTAAAAACAACCCACCAATGATTTTTAGCGTAATCATAATAGGTGCAGAGGCGGCTAAAATTGAGCCAACACCAATTAGACATAGACCGATGTACACTGCATTAGCAAAGGTGATACCGAGCGCAACCCCTATTGCGTCTTTACTGTCGTTCTTAATCGCACTCTTTACGATCAATACAAAATCCGGTCCAGGACTCAATAGTGCAAGAAAATGCGCCAAGCCGACCGTGATAAAAATACTCAACAAATCCCAGTTCATAATTAGTCCGTACTCTGTTTTTTTTAATTATGGACTAAATACCACTATGAATACACTGATTATTTAGCCAATAAAAAGAGCCACCAGATTTCTCCGGCAGCTCTTTTTTTAAATACTGACTAAGTTAGGTTTATTACACCAAACTATTTACTGCTTCAACCACAGCATCAGTGGTAATACCGAACTCTTTGTATAACTGATCTGCAGGAGCAGATTCGCCATAAGTCGTCATGCCGATGACTTTGCCATCTAAACCAACAAACTTATACCAGTAATCTACATGCGCGGCTTCGACTGCAACGCGAGCACGAATATTGGCAGGCAATACGGCTTCACGATAGCTAGCATCTTGCTCCACAAAGATTTCTGCACAAGGCATAGATACCACACGGACACCAACACCATTTGCGCTCAATGTTTCGTATGCTTCCATCGCTAGGCCAACTTCTGAACCAGTGGCGATGATAATCGCTTGTAGCTCGCCCTGCTCTTTCGCCAATACATAACCACCTTTAGTGATGTTCGCTACTTGCTCGCTATCACGGGCTTGATGTGGCAAGCTTTGACGACTAAAAATCAATGCTGATGGATTATGTTCAGACTTAATGGCCTCAACCCAAGCACTGGCAGATTCGGTCGCATCACAAGGACGCCATGTGCGTAGGTTTGGCGTGGTGCGTAGACTAGTCAATTGCTCAACTGGCTGATGCGTTGGGCCATCTTCACCCAGACCGATAGAGTCATGCGTATAGACATGGATGACGCGCTGCTTCATGAGTGCACCCATGCGTACTGCATTACGTGCGTATTCCATAAACATAAGGAACGTTGCTACGTAAGGGATAAATCCGCCGTGCAATGCGATACCATTGGCAATCGCAGTCATGCCGAACTCACGTACACCATAATAGATATAGTTGCCATCAGCGTCTTTTTCGATGCCCTTAGCGCCTTTAAATAGTGTCAGGTTTGAGCCAGCTAAATCCGCTGAACCGCCTAGCAATTCTGGTAATAATGGCTGTAAGGTATTGATGGCGTTTTGACTGGCTTTACGACTGGCAACATCGCCGCCCGCTTCTTGAGTTTGCTGAATATAAGCTTGTGCTTGGCTATCAAAGTCAGCAAGCAAATCACCATTTAGACGACGCAATAGCTCAGACGCCAGTTCAGGATAGGCCTTTTTATACGCTTCAAAGTCAGCTTCCCAGTTCTTTTGTTGTACGTCGCCTTTCGCTTTGGCATCCCACGCTTCATAGATTTCATCATCTAATTCAAATGGAGCATGCTTCCAAGACAATGCATCACGAGTCAAGGCGATTTCATCATCACCTAGTGGCGCACCATGACTGGCTGCTAAGCCTTGCTTGTTTGGGCTACCAGCACCGATTGTGGTTTTGCAAATCAGAAGACTTGGTTTAGTCGTTTCTTTAAGCGCTTGTTCAGTCGCTTTAGTAATCGCATCGGTATCATGACCATCAACTTTGATAACTTGCCAGCCATACGCTTCAAAACGCGCTTGCGTATCATCTGTGAACCAGCCTTCGACATTACCATCGATAGAGATGCCATTGTCATCGTAGAAGAAGACTAGCTTGCCAAGACCTAACGTGCCAGCTAGCGAGCAAACTTCATGACTGATACCTTCCATCAAGCAACCATCACCTAAAAATGCATAGGTATTGTGGTCAACGATGTTGTGGCCATCACGATTGAACTGTGCGGCTAAGGTTTTTTCAGCGATAGCAAAACCAACGGCGTTAGCAATACCTTGTCCTAGTGGACCAGTAGTTGTTTCGACACCTGGTGTATAGCCAAGCTCAGGATGGCCTGGGGTTCTTGAATGCAACTGACGGAAACCTTTCAGATCATCAACGCTGACGTCATAGCCAGATAAATGTAGCAATGAGTAAATAAGCATTGAGCCATGGCCGTTCGATAAGACAAAGCGATCACGGTTGTGCCATTGTGGATCGGTTGGGTTGTGCTTCAGAAACTTGCGCCACAAAACTTCGGCAATATCAGCCATACCCATTGGCGCGCCTGGATGTCCAGAGTTGGCTTTTTGAACCGCATCAAACGACAGTACACGGATGGCATTGGCTAATTTACGTTCGCTAATTGGAGCTGGCATAGAGTGTCCTAGTATTGGGCTAAGAGGAGAGTTTACTCAAAGGAGTATAAGCATAAGGACGCCAAATGCGCCCCCAAGTTATAGACTATAAAATCAAAGTGCAATATTAACATATTTGCTATAGGGCTAGCTAAGAAATGGTATGACAGAATCGTTTGTGTTTAATAATTATTCATATCAGTTTTATCAAACTACCCTATATTAAAAAGCTGTGAGTCATCTTAGTAACTCACAGCTAGTACAAGCAATATAGATATTAAACTGAAATAGTCTCAGCACCGCCCATAAACGGACGCAATACTTCTGGAATGGTGATACTACCATCAGCATTTTGATGATTTTCCATGACTGCCAGTAGTGTACGACCTACTGCCAAGCCTGAACCATTTAGCGTGTGTGCTAAGCTGGTTTGCTTGCCATCTTTGACACGCGTACCCATACGGCGCGCTTGAAAGTCACCACAGTTAGAGCAGCTTGAGATTTCACGATAGGTATCTTGGCTCGGTAACCATACTTCGATATCATAAGTCTTTTGTGCTGCAAAGCCCATATCACCCGTACATAACTGAACGGTGCGGTATGGTAGGTTCAACTGCTGCAAGATATATTCGGCTTGTCCAGTCATTGCTTCTAATAAATCATCAGACTGTTCAGCCGTGGCAATATTGACCATCTCAACTTTTTCAAACTGATGCTGACGGATCAAACCACGAGTATCACGGCCATGTGAGCCTGCCTCACTACGGAAACAAGGCGTATGCGCGGTAAACTTAAGTGGCAGCTCGCTAATATCTAAACGCTCGCCGCGTACCAAGTTGGTCATTGGCACTTCGGCAGTAGGAATGAGATAGAAGTCCATGTCTTCATTGTTTGTGTGATTTTTTAGCTTAAACAAATCATCTTCAAACTTTGGCAGCTGCCCTGTCCCTTTGAGACTGTCTGAATTCACAATATAAGGCACATAGGTCTCAAGATAACCGTACTTCATGGTATGGGTATTGAGCATGAACTGAATCAATGCACGATTCATCTGCGCTAGCTGCCCTTTTAGCACGTTAAAGCGACTTCCAGTCAGCTTAGTCGCTGCTTCAAAATCAAGCATGCCAAGTGCTTCACCAATATAAGTATGGTCTTGAATCTCAAAGTCAAACGTGCGCGGCGTGCCCCACTTGCGCACTTCTACGTTATCATCTTCTGACGTACCCACTGGCACATCGGCTGCTGGAATATTTGGAATTTGCATAGCAGCTTTGTTAATACGCTCTTGTAGAGTGCGCAGCTCGTCTTCGGCTGTTTTAATCTCACCGCTGACATTCTGCATCTCAGCCAATAGCTCACTGGCATCTTCGCCTGATTTTTTCAAAGCACCCACTTGCTTAGCACCAGCGTTACGGCTCGACTGCAACTCTTCGGTTTTGATCTGCAAAGATTTACGTTCTGACTCAACCGTTTGCCAAAAATCTATGTCAAGTGCATAACCACGAGTGGCCAGTTGCTGTTGTAAATCGCTTAAATCGCCGCGTAAGAGTTTTGGATCAATCATAATAGTTGCCTGTAACGCTAGAAGTGAGGAAGAGGTTCGAAAGTGTTATTTTTAAAGATACTGTTTTTAAAGGTGCTGATTTTATCAAAATAAGTGATAGCCGCTATAATACCAAGACACAGCAGATTTGACCATGTTTTGACCGCTGCTGATTGAATTTTCATTTATTACTTTCATTATCCGTAGCCAGTTATATTTGCTTTAAATACATCTCTCAAAGTTCAGCTTACCTCAATAAGCCTCGCCCATCTTTATTAAAACCATTAATATCACCTCTATCAACGAACAGAGCGGCTTATATGTTTCATTTAGAGGTACTTTTCGGTAAGATAAGCGCATACCTTTTATTCGACTTCTAGCCAAGTACGACGTAGCTGCTACGTTTTGTCGATTTAAACCCAACACTTTCAATACAAGTATTTGAGAAACCTTTATGGCCTTGTACCCCTATACGCTACAACCTGTCGCCTTAAACCTAACCGAGGCAGAATTTCACCAAGCACAATACGAGCTATTTGCCAGTGCCAGCCCTTCTTTCGGTCTAAAAAGTATCAAAATGAAAGAATGGATCATTATGGCGGTAACCGTGGTACTAGCGATCGCAGGGTTGGTTTTTGTGACAGGCTACTCAACCATTATCTTTTGGCTGATGCTAGTTTCAGTCGTCATTTATTTACTGGTTCGTACCCTTGGCTTTAAATGGTATGTGAAAAGAGAGTTTGACAAGCAAGTGGCTGACCAAGAAATGCCAGACGAGATGCGTCAGATGAAATTGGGCGTACAAAAGCATGGCCTCGTCATGGCGATGCCAGTGAATCAGCCTGACACATTTAATAACAACCAAATGCGCGGCATGCAAATGCGAGCAGGCACGACCCAGCAAGCCGTCATTCCATGGTCAGCTGTCAAAAGCTGGGATGAGACGGACGACTATATCTTTATGATGTTTGAGATGAAAGGTCAACAAGGCAGCCAAATTGTGCCAAAGCGCTTAGAAGCACAGAAGTTTCCGATCGATACAGTACGTCAGCATTTGCAAGAAGTTATCCCCGTTAAAGGTTTAAACCCTGAAAACTTACAGCCGCCAGCATAAAATAGTAGAAGACTTCTTTATTGCTTACTATATGAGCGATAAAGAAGTGATCAATAAAAAATGCTTTTTGCAAAACCAATCATAATTATAAATTTATTGAAATTAACTTATTGATGGTGCTCTGCTATTATAATAGCTATCAGAAGAAAGGTGATAATTGCTCTAAATTACATGAATGTATAGTTATGATTTTAGCTTAAGCTGACGCCATTCTATATGGCAGTTTTATCATACTGTTTTCTAAGATTGTTACTTTTTAAGGCTGAAAAGCGTTAATATATTAAAGAGCATAGTAATGCAGCACACGAGTTGCTACACTTCTCACCTTCTTCATTTAATGTTTTATCTCAACACTCAAACTATAAGGATAATATTATGAGTAACGCTACTAATCAAATCGGTCTAGAAAAAGCTGACATGAGCGAAGTCATTGCACAACTAAACAATTTATTGTCAACTTATCACGTCTTTTATTTAAACGTCCGTGGCTATCACTGGAATGTAAAAGGTGAGCATTTTTTCACCTTGCATCCAAAATTTGAAGAACTGTATACCGCGCTACAGTTACAAATTGATGAAATCGCTGAGCGTATCTTAACTTTGGGCGGCACACCGCTGCATGCTTATAGCGATTTTACTAAACATACTAGCATTCAAGAAGATAAAAACGTCAAAGATGGCAATGCTTGTGTGAAAGGTGTGGTAACGGGTTTACAAGCTTTGATTACAGAGCAGCGTAAAGTATCTGCTCTAGCAGCAGACAGCGAAGATCAAGGAACAGCTGACCTCGTAGATGCCTATGTACAAGAGCAAGAAAAGCTCATCTGGATGTATAACGCCTTTTTGGGTTAATCATTGCTAATGAAACAGTACATCACTAGGGCGTGTCCTCATTTTAAAAATGGTGATAAAAATGAGATAAATTGCAGTTAACCAAGGAAGATAGCGCTGTTAATATCGAGATATTGATAAGCTATTTGACGATGTTTAACAAAATTTAGCCATTTTTAGCCCATTTAGAGAGTAATTGATTGAATTGAGGGCACGCCCTAAAATCTAAATCATAAAAAAGCACCTACTTTAGGTGCTTTTTTTGTGCTTGCTGTTGCTAATGAAACCTTATTTTTGCATCCATTGACGCATTTTTTCGCGCTCAGCAGGCGTGGCTTGTAACCAAATTTGCATAAATTGATCTAAGGTATTAGCAGATGAATTAACGCTAGTGATTTGCTTAGTGGTCGCTACCGTACCCGTATTCACATTCGGTTGATCTAATGCGGCAATCGCACGCTGATTCTGTAGCTCTGCATCATCTGCTCCGCCAAACACACCGCCGAACGCCTTGCCTAAACCTGACAACAATCCACCTTGATTACCAGCGATACCTTGCTGACTTGCAACCACAGTATTGTTTTTCTCTACTGCCAGTATCGGACGCTTGGCATATTCTTTAGCTGCTGCATACTCTTCTGGCTGATTCGGCATGGTCAGACGATAGGTTTGATTGTCCGCCAATTCTGCCGTCACGCTCACATTACCCGAACGTAAATAATCATGCTCATCACGGCGCAAATCGTATAAGCGATCGTATTTTGCAGTAATCGCATGTTGACCCGGCTGAAGCGTGAACTTTTTAGTCAATGGTTGAAAAGCGCTCTGCTGCACTTCTTGCCCATTAATAGCCGTAACTTTGATATGGTCATCAACCAGTAGCGTTACTTCAGCATGCGACAGCATAGAGACAGAGCCTGCACCAATAAGCAACGTGCTGATGGTCAGTTTTTTTAGCAAAGAAGCATTGGATTTCATAAGTGATTCCATTAATAGTGAAAACGTTTTGGCAATAGTAAAAGCGTTTTGGATAAAAGACTTTAGTTGTTAATGCTAAAAATCGAGTGGCATCGTATGTTGATCTTGTTCCGCTGAATCGTTATCTACTTGTGTCTCTTGCGCAATATCAGCAAGCTCTGCTGCTAGTGTCTGCTCATCAATGGTACGCAATGCGTCAGTGATGACTGCTTTGGATATATTGCTACGCCCAAGGTTCGAAAACATCGGCTGAATATAATTGAGTACTTCCATCATCGCACCGATGCGATGTGGTCCTTCAGTAAGCAAATAATCAATAATTCGATCATCAAACTGCCAACCACGCCGACGCAAGATGGATTGTAATAACGCCTGACGGTCGGCTAAGTCATGACCATTGGGTACTTTAAACGTAGGTGCTTGTGCCAAACGAGTCAGCAAATCCCTCAATTGAAAGGGCAAATCACCAGCAGGCTTATTGGCTGCAAACAACAATTGACGCTGACCTTCACGACTGCGGTTAATCAAATGAAATAAGGCTTCTTGCCATTGACTGCTTTGCTCCAGCACCTCTAAATCATCGATCGCGATTAGATCGAAGTTTTCTAGAGAGGAGAGGACGTGCACATCGGTATGAATCAACTCATTGAGTGACAAACAAATCGCGGACTTGTCCATCTCAATAAATGACTCACAGATAGCAGATAATAAGTGCGACTTGCCCGTAGCAGGACTGCCAAATAGGTACAGCTGACCAATCAGGCCGACATGTAGTTGCCGCACTGCATCAATAATTGACATCCAACCAGGACCGGCGAAGTCACTTAGACTTGCATCATGCTTAATGTCCAGATTGAGACTTAGCTGTGCTTCTGCCATGAATCATCAACTCGTTTTGCGTAATGCAATAAATAAAAGGATAAATTATTAATAACTGTCTTTGAGATGCTCTTATACTACCTGATATAAACTTGCTGCGTTAGCATCTCGTTGTTTTAATCGAGAGTATATCTGAGAATTACCTAATCAAAAGTCATCTTGTTAACGACCAACTGGATAACGGCTGATACTGTCAATACTGCGCCTATATATAACATATTTGCAAAATGACTGACAAGTCTTTTACCTATTAAGCCTTATCAATCACCATTTATTATCCGTCATCAATTTTACTATCCCATTATGATGACCTCGTTACTCTAACGATAAAATACTTATCTCTTCTCAAACAAAGCCAATTGCTTACGACCTTTATAAAAATCAGTCGAACGATAGTAGATGTATAAATGGCGAAACAGTACATTAAGCACGGCAGACACTGGCAGTGCGATGAGCATACCAACGAAACCCAATAAGCTTGCGCCTGCCAATACTGCAAAAATCACCCAAAGCGGCGATAGACCTATCTTATCACCCAATAGTAACGGCTGTAGGATATAACCTTCGGCGGCTTGCCCAACTAAAAACGCTCCGACAATCAGCGACAAATACGTCCAATTTAGCCCAAACTGGAACAGGCAGGCGATAATGGCAGCGATAAAACCAATGCCAAAACCCAAATAAGGAACAAAGCTAGCAATACCGGCAACCATACCAATAATAAGCCCAAGCTCAAGCCCAATAAGCTGTAATTGCACCGCATAAATAGCGCCCAATAAGACCATCACCAATAGCTGACCTTTGATAAATGCCATCAATGCAAGGTCACACTCTCGAGCAATCTGAATGACTTTTTCGCTATACGCAGCGGGAATCGCCAGCTTCCATGTCTGCAGACGCTGATCCCAATTGAACAAAAAATAAAAGGTTAAAATCGGTACTAGCACAATGAGTCCAGCATTATTGATGAAGTTCATGCTCGACACCAATATTTGGTTCATCATGGTACTGGCATCTTCAAACTTATAATTGGTCTGCATGTATTCAACCAATGTCTCAGAAAACCCTTTAGACTCCAACTCTGGCAGATTGATACGACTGTTGTTAACGAACCATTCACGTACGACTTCATTATACCAAGTTAAGACCTTAGGCAGATACTCCCACGCCGCTTGCAACTGATGCCACAAAGTCGGTATTAACCACCAAAGCAGTAGCACCATTCCTAAAGTGATGGTGGAATAGACAATGATAATCGCCACCCAGCGTTTGATATACTTCGATAAGCGTTTGACCAGCGGATTGAACAAATAAGCCAGTACGAAAGCAAAGACAAACGGTATAATGACTGGCATCATCAAATACAGTAACAATATACCCACCACCATCGCAACGACAATAAATAAGCGCCGAAAAAAAGGATCTATTGGTTGGTTCATCATGACAAGGAATCCTATGATAGGCTGATTTAAGATGGAAGTATAATTGAAAGAAATGATACGTCTTATCGTACAACAACGGTGTAATAGCGAACTGTTATCGACAATAAATTTAGCGTTCCATTATCGCAGAGTACAGCAAAAAATCCGTCATTTTTTGTTTCTTAACTTTTTATTTACCACTTAAAGTCAGTCTTCGTGAAATATCCGCCAAATATCCGCAAGTTGCTTTGCGAGTAAGGGTTATTTTTGGGTATAATGCGCGCACTATATTCAGAATTAACACGACCAACTCGATTTTCTACTGACAGACCTTCATTCCCTATAAAATTTGTGAGATGACCATGAGTAACAAGCCTTCTTTAAGCTACAAAGATGCTGGTGTTGATATTGATGCTGGCGATGCGTTGGTACAACGTATTAAATCAGTGGCAAAAGCCACCTCTCGTCCTGAGGTTGTGGGCGGACTTGGCGGCTTTGGAGCGCTTTGTCGTATACCAACTGGTTACACCTCTCCTCTACTCGTGTCGGGCACTGACGGCGTCGGTACTAAGCTCAAGTTGGCATTACAGCTGAATCGTCATGACACTATCGGCATTGATTTAGTCGCCATGTGCGTCAACGATTTATTGGTTTGCGGTGCTGAGCCATTATTTTTCTTAGACTATTATGCAACTGGTAAGCTTGATATTGATGTAGCAGCGACTGTGGTCACAGGTATTGGTGAAGGCTGTAAGCTATCAAACTGTGCTTTGATCGGCGGCGAAACCGCTGAGATGCCAGGTATGTATCAAGACGACGATTATGACTTGGCTGGATTTTGTGTCGGTGTGGTCGAAGAAGCGGAAGTCATCACTGGCGAAAACGTCGCAGAAGGCGATGTATTGATCGCTCTTGCCTCAAGTGGCGCACACTCAAACGGTTATTCATTGGTGCGTAAAGTCATCGAAGTCAGCGGCATTGATGTGACTACTAGCGATGAGCAACTAGATGGTCAACCTATCCAAGACGCGTTAATGGCTCCTACTCGCATCTATGTTAAAGCGATTAAAGCGCTACAAGATACTCTTGGTAGCTCAGCGCTGCATGCAATGTCACATATCACTGGTGGCGGCTTAACCGATAATTTACCACGTGTATTACCAGAGAATTTAGCTGCTAGCATTGATACGACTAGCTGGCAGTTCTCAGAGCTATTCACTTGGTTACAAACTCAAGGAAATATTGAACAAAGCGAGATGTACCGCACTTTCAACTGCGGCGTTGGTTTCGTCATTGTTGTACCTAAAGATAAAGCAGATGCGGCTATTCAAACTTTGAACGATGCTGGTGAAAAAGCTTGGCAATTAGGCGAAATGGTGAAGCGTGAAGCGGACGCCGTGGTGTACCGTTAATGTTAGACAGTCAAAAAAAAATTGATAATAACCCTTTACGGATTGCTGTACTGGTATCTGGTAGTGGTAGCAACTTGCAAGTACTGATAGATGCGATGCAAGCTGGCGCACTGCCAATTGAGATTGTTGGCGTCATTAGTAACCGTGAGGATGCTTATGCCGTCACCCGTGCAAAAGACGCTGACATTCCTGTGGCAGTATTGTCACATGTTGCTAGCGGCAAACGCATGGGAATCAAGACTTTTGAGACTCATGCCAGCAGCCAACTAGCATCATGGCAACCAGATCTCATTGTGTTAGCTGGTTTTATGCGTGTCTTGAGTGCAGATTTTATCGATACTGCACCAGCGCCGATGATTAATCTGCACCCCTCTTTGCTACCTGTCTATAAAGGCCTTGACACCCATCAGCGTGCGATACAAGCAGGTGAGCGACATCATGGCTGTAGTATTCATGTCGTCACTGCCGAGCTCGACGCGGGTACTGTTTTGACCCAAGCGCTGTTAGAGATACATCAAAAAGACACTGCCAATAGTTTGCAAGCACGCGTGCAAAAGCTTGAGCATCAATTGCTCCCTTGGACGATTTTATTATTGGCCAAAGGCGCACTCTCGCTAGACCGTGCTCAAGCAGCCAATCAACAAAGTATGTCTTTACCAACGTTACCGTTAAAACTATATTTGAACGACTGAGTAAATAGCGACAATCACAAATTATCAGGTACCAACTATCAAACTTAAACTCTTCGCATAAAAAAGCCCAGTCACTCAATGAATGACTGGGCTTTCTAATAGCTACCTTTAAAATCTTCTAAAGCATATTAATCCCGAAGACGTCAGCTATTATTGACTTTTATGAACATGTAGCCCTTTAATATTTACAAATTCTTTGATACCAAAACCGCCATGCTCGCGACCATGACCTGAGTTTTTCACTCCACCAAATGGCAACGCTGGATTTGCAAGACCGTAACCATTGATGTAGACCATGCCCGTATCAAACTCTTCACGCGCTAGGCGAATGGCTTTGTCTTCGTCTTTAGAGAAGATAGCACCGCCCAAACCGTAGCGACTGTCATTGGCAATGCGTAATGCATCATCTTGGTCTTTGGCTCGTATTAATGAGGCGACAGGACCAAATAACTCGTCATCATAGGCAGGTTGGCCTTTTTCGACATTCTCCAAGATAGTGGCTGGATAAAAACTGCCTTTACCTTCTGGCAATTGACCACCAACAGCAATCGTTGCGCCTTTTGCCACACTGTCTTCTACTTGCTCATGCAACTTTTCTTGTAAATCTTTGCGGGCTAATGGACCAAGATCAGAGGCATCATCCATCGGATCGCCAGATTTAGCATCTGCAAATTTTTCGACAATGCGTTTACGGAAATCATCGTATAAGCTATCAACGACGATAAAGCGCTTAGCGGCGACACAAGTTTCACCGTTATTAATGAGACGCGCTTGGGTACAGGTTTCTACTGCTAGTTCTAAATCCGCATCTTCTAAAACAATAAATGCATCGTTAGAACCTAATTCCAATACTACTTTTTTGATAGCTTTCGCTGCTTGCTGACCAACGATACTACCAGCGCCATCACTACCTGTGAGTGTAACACCGCGCACTTTGTCATGACCGATTAACGCTTCTGATTGGTCGTGATCGATTAAGATCGTACGGAACAAATCGTTTGGTAACTCTGACTCATGAAATATTTTTTCAATCAATAACCCTGAGCCAGTCACGTTTGATGCGTGCTTGAGTAAGATACTATTACCCGCCATCAGATTCGCAATGGTATAACGGAACACTTGATAAGCAGGAAAATTCCATGGCTGCATGCCATAGATGACACCGATAGGCTGGTAAGTCACAATACCTTTTTTCAAGCCTTCGATATCACGCTCATCATCAGCAAGTGCAGCCACCCCTTTTTCTACGGTATAGTCACAAATTGCCTTACACAAATCTATTTCTTGTAAACTCTGGCTATAGAGCTTACCACGCTCCTCAGTCATGAGTTTAGACAACTCTTCTTTGTACTTGAGCAATGTCTCACCGATGGAATTGATGACTTTTGCGCGCGCTTTATGGCTGGTTTTACGCCACTCAGTAAATGCTTGGTGCGAGGATTCAACAATCTTGTTCACCTCATCATTACTCATGTAATCGTATTCTTTAATCGCTTCACCCGTTGCTGGGTTTATAGTAGTAATATCTGCCATGATTATTATCCTTATTTATTAAACTATTTTATTGGTTTGAAAATTGATCGCTTTATCATCTGAAAACTTAGAAACACATAAACCAAGAATGGTCATTTTATGAACACATATGATTAAATTGGACAACTTCTTCAACGATTTTATGAAATCCGATACTGTTGTATAACTTAACAATAGGCTATGTATTTATCTTTTTTCTTAAGTGGAATTTATCATAGCAAAATGTACAACGAGTAGTTTTACAAGTTATAAAGAAGTGTTCGTAAGATGTTAAGAATGTGACTGACAGATTTATTAGATCAAAATCTTGGACGAGATTTTTCAGCAAAATTACGACAATAAAAAACCAGCGCTTGGGCTGGTTTAATAAATAAGCAACTGATAACCAAAAATAAATGGCTTAAAACAAATGGCTTAAAACAAATGATTCATCACAGGAATTTCTTGTGGTGGATTCTCTTCTTCGTCAACAATTTGACGAGCCACATGCATGATAAGCTGACGCAACCAACGATGGGCGGGATGATGCTGCAACAAAGGCGACCACGCCATCGTTAGCTCAAATTCAGGGATAAAAAATGGTGGCTCGACCATCATGATACTGTCGTTATTAGCTTGCATTTTTGCCACACGCGTAGGCAAAGTTGCAACCAAATCTTTATTGGCTGCAAGCATGGCTGGCATTTGATAGTGGCGGGTAAAAACACTGATTTGACGTTTTTGACCTAAACGTTGCAGTGCTTGATCAATTGAACCTAGGCCACCAGATTTTTCTGGATTGACACCAAATCCTACACCCATACCAGTTTTAGAGACCCAAACGTGCTGCGCCTTAAGATAATTTTTCAGATTAAAGCGATGAGCATAAGGACTGTCAGAGGACAATAGGCAGCTAAAGGTATCGCGCCAGACCAAAACTTGGTGGAAACTTTGCGGAATTTCATTAAAGCGGTTGATCGCCAAATCCACTCGCCCCTGCTCCATATCACGATATGAGACGTCCGATGGCGTCAAGAAATCCAAGATGACATTTGGTGCCTCTGAGCGCAATGCTTTGACCAATTTTGGTACCAATGTCGCTTCAGCATAGTCTGAGGTCATGATACGAAAAACGCGCGAGGTACTATAAGGGCGAAACTCAGTACGTGGCTCTAATACTTGTGTCAAATCTGCCAGTATTTCACGGATACGAGGCTGTAACTCCAAAGCGCGTTCAGTCGGCGTCATGCCTTCGGATGAGCGTACCAGCAACGGATCATTAAATAGCTTACGCAGCCGGCGCAAAATATTACTCATCGCAGGTTGGGTAATGCCAAGCTGCTCAGCTGCACGAGTGACGTTTTTTTCTCGTAACAACACATCTAGATGTACCAATAAATTTAAATCTACCCGCTGCAAATTCATATATGTCTCTTTACCTTAAAATAAATACCACTACAAACGCGGCGTTTTTTGCCCTGTTATTTAGTATAAATCATCTATAACAGCATGAAATAAGGACAATTTTATATTAATTATTTTGATATACGCTTATTATAACTGAAATTATTCATTATAAGTCATTGTTTTATATATACTATCATAAAATTAAATACCCAAGATAATAATCATAAACTAGATAAATCAAGGCAACCTAGCTATAGTGGCTAGCAAGCACTTAATTAGTCCTTGTTTAATGTTAGGCTGTCGCCGTGCGTTTTGATGGATTGACTACCACAGGTATTTTATCGCATTTTCATGCGGAAATACGGACATAACATTTATTACGCAAACTTAATTTTTTGCTCTCATTTGTTTTTAAGCTTGAATGAGTAGTTGGCACTTTTTAGGGCAATAAGCACTTTAAGAGTTAAAAAGACTTATAAAAAAGCGCATTCAACCTAAAACGAAAGACCTAATAATAAAAGCTGACCAATTCGACAGGTTTTATTTGCTTTTATCATAATTTTCTTATAGTTTAGTAGAGATTGCTAACGCACAAGGTTTATATTTTAGATTTTTACTTCTGCCAGCATCTTTCTACATATATCAAAATTACCTCAATACTTGTAATTTTCTAAGTTACTAATTTTCACCACCCCAAGGAGACATAGATGTCAACTGCATATAAATCAGCGATCGACTTAGTACGTGAATTAAAGCAAAAGCACGGTAACTGGCAGAATATCAGCGAAACCGATGCGGCACGTATGATGTCACAAAACCGTTTTAAAACGGGCTTAGATATCGCCAAATATACTGCAAAAATCATGCGTCAAGACATGGAAGACTATGACAATGATACGTCTCAGTACACGCAGTCTTTAGGTGCATGGCATGGTTTTGTGGCTCAACAAACCATGTACGCTAAGAAAAAATATTTTGGTACGACGTCTAAAACTTACATCTACCTATCAGGTTGGATGGTTGCAGCCCTTCGCTCTGAGTTTGGTCCTCTTCCTGACCAATCTATGCATGAAAAAACCTCTGTACCTAAGCTAATCGAAGAAATCTACACTTTCCTACGTCAAGCTGATGCTAAAGTATTGAACGACTACTTCCGTGAGCTAAACGCTGCAGAAGAAGCGGGTCAAGATACCTCAGCCATCCTAGAAAAAATCGAAAACTTTGATTCACATGTTGTGCCAATCATTGCTGACATCGATGCAGGTTTCGGTAACGAAGAAGCCACTTACTTGCTAACTAAGCAAATGATCGAAGCTGGTGCTTGTGCTATTCAGGTTGAAAACCAAGTATCTGACGCGAAGCAATGTGGTCACCAAGCGGGTAAAGTCACTGTACCGCATGAAGACTATATCGCAAAAATCAACGCTATTCGTTATGCATTTTTAGAGCTTGGTGTTGAAGACGGCGTTATCGTTGCTCGTACTGACTCTGAAGGCGCGTCACTAACGCAAAAAATCCCAGTATCAAATGAGCCAGGCGATCTTGCTTCTCAGTACATCGATTTTATCGAGATGGAAGAAGTCACGCTAGAAAACGCCAAAGAGAACGACAGCTTGCTTAAGCATAACGGCAAACTAGTACGCCCAGTCCGTCTTCAAAATGGTCTATATCAATTCCGTGAAGAAACGAACATCGACCGTGTCGTACTTGACTGTGTAACGGCTCTAGAAAATGGCGCGGATCTACTATGGATCGAAACACCGACTCCAGACGTCGCACACATCAAAATGATGGTTGATCGTATCAAAGAGCAACAGCCTAAAGCCAAGCTTGTATACAATAACAGCCCATCGTTCAACTGGACACTGAATTTCCGTAAGCAAATCATCGCTCAGTGGGAAGAAGAAGGCAAAGACCTATCTGCCTACAATAAAGATGACTTGATGAGTGCTGATTACGATGGTACTGAACTTGATACCGCAGCTGACGAAGCGGCTAGAAACTTCCAACGTGATGCGTCACGTGAAGCAGGTGTATTCCATCACTTAATCACGCTACCTACTTATCACACCACTGCGCTTAGCGTGCATGAGCTTGCTAAAGGCTACTTCGGTGAAGATGGTATGCTTGCTTATGCTGCTGGCGTACAACGTAAAGAAATCCGTGAAGGCATCGCTTGTGTTAAGCATCAAGCAATGGCTGGTTCTGACCTTGGCGATGATCACAAAGAGATCTTCTCAGGTGAAAACGCCCTTAAAGCTGGCGGCGGTAAGAACACGATGAACCAGTTCTAATCACCGACCACTTATAAGTACATCTCGTAAGTACCAGTTATAAAGAAAGCCGTCCTATCTTGTAGGGCGGCTTTTTTATGTCTGCTTATTTGCACTCTAGCATTATAAGATTTTGAGCATTGTGAGCTTGTTAATTCTTAATTTGAGTGGTTATTATCCTTACTATCAGTCTCTTTCATATTGTTAATGTTATCCTCTACCTGACTGCTCTGTATACCGACTGAATCGTGACTTTTTGGATTTTCACCCATCAGCTCACGCTTCATATTTTTTATACGGGGATCATGTTTAAAAAATCTACGATAGATTGCTTTTATCATTCTATAAATTAGATAAAAAATACCGCCAAGTACAAGCAGCCACCACAGTTGTATCAATCCAAGCGCTACTGATCTAAGTATCTCCCAGCCATCTTTAAATGCTTGACTCACTTGACTACTAAAACTTGGCTGCTCAGCATCTAATAGCACATCTAGATTTTGTGTGGTTTCTTTATAGCTGATATCTGGCTGCATAAAGGTTAGGTTAATGGTGCTATATTGAACTTTATCAGCGATAGCCAGTTGCTCAAGCTTGGCAAGCTTTTGCTGACGACGTGCCGCATAAGTCGCGGTAATAGCATCAACATTGCTACCTTGGTCTTTATCATTTTTACTATTGAGGCGTTCTTGGCTAAGCTCGCTTGCCATATCACTATTTAACTGGCTCGCTAGCTGTTCACGATAAATATCTAATGTCACATCTTGAGCACTAAACTGCTGCCCATTTAAAAATGCGACTTGCTGTTGTAATTGCGCTAGGAACTTACTGACATTGGCGCGAGGGATACGAACCGTCATGTCAGCTTGACGAGTGTAGGTTGTAATCGTGATATTTTTATTGCCTTTTACAAAGGTTCGACTATCACGTGGATGATTACTAATATTGCTAAGTGCCACATAACCAGCCTGTTGCCGTGTCAAACTCTCAATAGCATCACTAGTTTTGACGACATCTTCAACTTTAAAATCAGCACTGGCAGTTATCAATAGCGCTTTGCCCGCAATTTTAATGTCTGCTGCCTGACTACCAAGGGTCTGTTCACTAGTGCTCGATAGGTTTTCAACCTCTAAATCATTAGCGTTAGAGGCATTATTAGCTGCCACATCGGACATGATGCCAGCCATCTCACTATCAGCAACCTCCTCCGTTGCAGACTGAACCGACTCCATATCAGCGCTACTCTCTGCGTATTCAGAAGAGCTATCGCAGCCGCCTATCAATAACACAGACCCAAGCATTATTGGTAGACATAAAACTGATGGAAACGAGGCTTTAGGCAGTAATATCGAATGAGACTGCTGCGTGTCATACTTCTTTTGAGTGCATCGCGTCATTATTTTATAATCCGGCATTTTATGAGATATGGTAAACATATTGGATAAAAATATTTTAGCTTCTATTATAAAGCCAACCACCTTTATCCTACTTTTGTTTAATAATTAACGTTAATTATAATGATTACTTACTAAAAGTATATCTCTAATATTGGCTCAGATTATTTATAGAAAAAATTTTGCTTGTTATTCGCCGATAGCTTTCATACGATGGTAGTCATTCAAATTTATTAAAATAATCGGGAGCCATCATGCAAGAGATAGAGCTAAAGTTTTTAGTACCAGAGTCGCGACTAAAAGGTTTGATGCGCCAAGCACGAGTCAAGTCTTCTGAGGTGACACAACTGGCTGCCCATTATTATGATACCCCAGACCAACAGCTTGCAGAGGCAGGCATTGGCTTGCGTATCCGTAAAGAAGGCGATGCTTGGGTACAGACCATCAAAGCGGGCGGCGATGGCATTGCAGCACGCCTAGAGCATAATGCGGTACTGGATAATGAACAAGTACAAGCGATGCTCGATAATAATACGCTCATGCCTGATTTAACCATTTATAAAAACACCTCTGTCGCCCCTGCTCTGGCTGAATTTAAGCTAAAAAAACTGGCTAAAAATCTCACACGGCTATATGTGACCGATGTAGAGCGCACCACACGATTGCTAGTGGATGAGGGTGACGATGAAGTGATTAACCATATCGAGATGGCGTACGATTATGGAGAAATTATTCACGGTAATGATGATACTCAGCGTGATGCTATTCAAGAGATTGAGTTTGAGCTGGTATCAGGAGATATTGATTTTTTATTTGCAACCGCCAAAACTTGGTGTAAGCGCTACAAGCTTTGTTTGTCTACGGTGACCAAAGCTGAGCGCGGTGGTTTACTCATCACAGAACAGCAGCATAGTCCAGCTGTCCACGCTGACCTTGATCAGCTAAATATCGATAAGAAAATCAGTATGCCTGCCTTTGTGCGCGCAGCGGTACATAACTGTCTGTTGCAAATACTGCCCAATAGCAGCGCTATCGTCGCTGGCAGCGAAGAGGACGACCATGCATTACAACTATACATTGGTATTGTCCGCTTGCAAGCTGCCCTACAAGCATTTGCTAACTATTCTGACGAAATCAATCCAGACTGGCTGCCGATACTAAAACAAACAGCCATGTTATTGAATGAATATCGAGAGCTTGCCCATCTTGCCTCACATATAGAGCCTAATTTGCAACAACAAGGTGCACCTACTGTCGATTGGACAACAAATATGGATGCGCTGAAGATTACTCCGAAAGATGCTGTCAGTGCCAACGATTTTCAGCTGACCTTACTTGAGCTGATGGCCTTTACCATGAGCGACCCAAGCCTCGAACCGCAGGCTGATCAACTCGCCATCGATAAACTGGCAAAAACCTTATCCAAACAGCAGGCAAAGCTTGGCAAAGCATTGCAAAGGCTACAGAGTAAAAAAGACGTTGGCTCAGATAACATTAATATAGAAAGCAATGATTTAAAAGATGACGATTTACAAAGTGTTGACTTAGACGATAGTGACTTAGACGATAGTGACTTAGAAAACGTAGATTCAAAAAGTGACGATATAGAAAATATTGATCTAGACGATAATAATGCAGAGCACGAGCTGCATGAGCAGTTAACCACCTTACTTTATATCAGTGAGTTTGCCACGCCATTATTAGATAAGAAAAAGTCAAAAAAGAAAAAAGCCAAGAAGGAAAGTAAACGCTGGCTAAAATACTTAGCAAAAGCGCAAAAGACTTTGAATAAATATCATAATCATAAAATGTACCAACAGCGCTATCAATTAAAGTCGAAGACAGATAGCATTGCGTTGTATGGCGCTGGCTGGTTTGCAGCCATGCTAGTGAGAGACCTTAAGCGCACAGAAAAACGCTTGGCTAAAGTGGCAGACAGCTCAATATTTCGGTAAAAAGACTCTTAGCAGCATGAACCAAGCTTAAAATAAACTAAGCTTAGAATAAAAAAGACAACTCACTTTATATGGGCTGTCTTTTTTTGAGCGCTTGCTTTGAGATGCTTTTTTTGATTGAATACTTAAACTCAGCCATTTGAAAAACGTAATACTTCAACTGAGTTAAACGTAATTCAAAAATTACTATCAATTTTCTACAGCTAGCGTGTTTGTAAGCTTAAGTATTTTATAAGCTTAAGTATTTTATAAGCTTAAGTATTTCATAAGCTCAAGTATTTCATAAGCTCAAGTATTTCATAAGCTCAAGTGTTTTATAAACCCAGCACTTTCATACGCTCACTAACTGGCTGATACGTTTTCTCGCCAGCAGGCTCAACAATGTTGCCAAATGGCATTTGTGCCACCAATTCCCAACTATCCGGGATAGCATAAGCCTTAGCTGCGTCTTCATCCACAAGCGGATTGTAGTGCTGTAGGTTGGCACCAACATTTAAAGTACGTAGCTCTGTCCACATCGCATACTGATGCATGGCTGAGGTTTGCTGAGCCCAAACTGGGAATCTATCTGCATATAACGCAAACTGCTCTTGCAATGACTCAGTCACGTTTTTATCTTCATAAAACAGCACTGTACCCGCTGCCGCACGGAAGCCGTCTAACTTTTGCTTAGTGCCAGAAAAGTCGCCATCGCCGACGGCTGCACGCAGTGTTTCTTCAGCGATATCCCATAATTTCTGGTGTTCGGCACCAAACAGTACGACCAAGCGCGAAGATTGTGAATTAAAAGCAGAAGGCGTATGTAATAAAACACGCTCTGCCATATTGACAATTGCTTGTGGCTCTACTGGCAGCTCATTGCCCAAAGCATATATTGACCGGCGTTCATCAAAGGCTTGTTGTAAAGTGACTAGGCTTTCTTTAGACATCGATATTATCCTTATAATTATCATAAAATATAGGTCAAACGAGCCATGTTTAGCATGACAAGTCGATCATTCATAAGCAAGCTATTATATCAAAACACTAAATAATATCTACAATATATAAAGTTTTATTTATCAATTACTCTATGAAGTTATTCTGTTTTACTTAAGATGTAAGAAAATAATTTACCACGTAATTGTTAATAAATAGTCGTTAATTATCGACAATCGTCACCGTTGTACCCTCTTCCACTTGCTCGAACAATTCAATAATATCCTCATTACGCATACGTATACAGCCGTGCGAGAGTGGCACACCCATCGGCTCACTGTCTGGCGTACCATGAATATAAATATAACGCTGATAAGTATCACAGCCACCTTGACTATTACTGCCTTTATTAAAGCCCTCTTCCACACCACTTAGCCAAAGAATACGGCTTAATATCCAATCGCGTTCAGAATGTCGTTCACCAAGCTCAGCACTATATCTCTCGCCCGTAGGGACGCGTCCGATGAACACGGCATTCATGGGTTCATTTGCGCCAATTTTTTTGGCGATAAAGTGTTTGCCAAGAGGTGTGCAGCCGCTATCTTGTTGACTGCCAATGCCATTTTTAGCAGTAGACACCGTATATTGAGCCAATTCTCTATTATGCTGGTAGAGCGTTAATGTTTGCTTAGCAATATTAACCACCAACTGCACATCAGAACTTTCGTTATTTTTCTCGCTATAGCTTTCGTTATTTGTCATAGAATGTTTCCAACGGTCATTTACCCAATAGATATCATTATTGACCGCGTGATAAGTAAGTGGATTGATTTTTTCTATTATTAAGGGATTGTATCAAGGCTTTTGGCACCGTAATATAGGGGCACACTTTTTGATGCTAGCAGATTATGACGACTATTTCACCGACACGTGTGTCGATGTATGATTTTCTCTATCAAGATACCAAGCCAATGGTATCTTTATTGGCCGATGCCGCCAAGCTTTCATTACCACAAGCTCGATTGGCAATGGATGCCAGTTTGCAGGCCATTATCAGTGCCTTGCTTGCTTACCAGCAGCACAATGACGGACAAGCTGTGAGCAAAAAGCTATTTAGTCGCGGCGCAGTCAAAGAGCTACGCCAATATAATTCGATGAATTTTTCGACCATGAATGCGACGTTATATCACCGCCATGAAGCAGCGGATGCGATATTTTATGATAATGCTCGCGTGATTAAAGCGAGTGACTATATTGCTCAGCAGATTGACGCAACAACGCAGCAAGTACAGATACTTCTCACGTCCTTATGCGTGATTGTCTTACGTGAACTGGCTATTTTAGCTGACTATAGCCAACTTGATAACGACGAGATGGATAAGTGGTTCGCTTTACAGCCACAGTTTTTATCAGCTGCTCGCTTTGCCATCAATGAGCCAGCGTCTGTCTCTGTTAAATTGAATGAGGTAAATGAAGATAACAGTCTAGTCGCAGCATCAGAGGTCAATTCAGACTCGACATTAAAAACAAAATCAGCAACCGAATCCGAAAAACATCCTAATACAGAACGTGCCTTATTAAGTACAGAGCAGCTCGCTGACACCCCACCAGCGTTCAATCCTTACTGGCATGAATTGACGACATTCAAGCCTGAAAATCAACAGCCTGTGCAAGATATGCAGTTGGCAACTGGCAATTATTTAAAAGCCATTGGACGCTCACCTGATAACTTGCAGCAAGGTCGCCATAACGATATGCTAGTCTTTACAGAAATGCAAGCCATTGCCTTGCCACACCAACGCTGGCTATTACAGCTCGCCAAAATCTCAGATATCTATCTCAGTCGTAATCGCCTACGTATTACCTCCGAACCTGCCAGCGCACCCAAACCACCTTTGGTAAGCTTGGGTTTAATTGGTGGTAATAACGATAATACGCCGACCACCACCAGCGAAAAGCCCATTGAATACGAGGCATCAATACCCCTCTGGAAAAATCCGGTTATCCTGATTATTATTGCTGTGATCGGGGTGCTTGGCGGGCTTGCAACGCTCAAGTATCAAAGCCAAAAATCTAACGGTGTGTTACTGGCAACAGAAGAGGTAGTAGAACAAGATATTATCGAAGAACGTCAACAGCAGGATGTGGCTATTGTCATGGTTGACAATGACGAGTCTGATGATAAAGAAACAAAGGCGGCTCAATGATAAATAAAAGCTCTGAATACAGGACTTCTTAATTAGCAAAAAATTATCGAACAAACCTTTAAAAAATCCACAAAAAAAGGCGCTGTTCATATAGCGCCTTTTCTATTCATTTTTTTTATTCATGCTTTATCTAGCATAGTCTATTAAGACCGGCTTACTTTGATAAATCACGACCACGACTGGCTTCAATCGCCAGACGTAGACCATTTAGACGGATGAAACCTTCTGCATCTTTTTGATCGTAAGCGCCCGCATCATCTTCAAAAGTCGCGATTTTTTCGTCAAACAAGGAATCATCTGACTTACGACCAACAACGCTCACAGCACCTTTGTATAACTTCACACGTACGGTGCCATTGACATATTCTTGTGACTTGTCAATCAATGCTTGTAGCATCATACGCTCAGGACTGAACCAATAGCCGTTATAAATCGTTTTAGCGTAGCGTGGCATCAGCTCATCTTTTAAATGCGCCGCTTCACGATCGAGTGTCAGTGACTCAATACCGCGATGCGCTTTTAGCATAATGGTGCCCGCTGGCGTCTCATAGCAACCGCGTGATTTCATGCCAACATAACGGTTTTCTACGATATCTAGGCGTCCGATACCATGCTGACCGCCAATCTCATTTAGCTTAATCATGACTTCGTACGGCTTAAGTGCTTCACCATCGATGGCAACGATGTCGCCTTTTTCGTATTCTAATTCTAAGTATTGTGCTTCGTCAGGCGCTTCTTCTGGGCTCACCGACCAGCGCCACATATCGTCTTCTGCTTCGGCGTAAGGGTCTTCTAAAATACCACCTTCATAAGAGATGTGTAGTAAGTTGGCGTCCATTGAGTACGGAGATTTTTTCTTATTGCCCGCATAATCAATCGCAATGTTATGCTCTTTGGCATATTCCATCAAGCTTTCACGGCTAGACAAGTCCCACTCACGCCATGGTGCAATGGTAACCACGTCAGGCGATAAAGCAACGGCGCCAAGCTCAAAACGGACTTGGTCATTCCCTTTACCAGTCGCGCCATGACTAATAGCATCGGCGTTGTGTTCTTTAGCAATCTCAACCAAGCGCTTGGCGATTAACGGACGCGCGATAGAAGTTCCTAGCAGATACTCGCCTTCATAGATAGCGTTGGCGCGGAACATCGGGAATACATAATCACGGGCGAACTCTTCACGTAAGTCTTCGATATGGATATGTTTGATGCCCATGGCTTCAGCTTTGGCGCGGGCTGGCTCAACTTCTTCGCCTTGACCGATATCAGCAGTAAAGGTAATCACTTCTGCATCATAGGTTTCTTGCAGCCATTTAGCGATGATGGAGGTATCAAGACCACCTGAATAGGCCAAGACAATTTTATTAATATTTTTTGGATCAAGTTGAGCCATGAAGAACTCCTATTGTGAGCATTTAGTGTTAGGAAAAGCGCTAATATTCAATCAAAAGATAAATTACTTGCTCAGTGTACATCATATTTACTATAGGCAAAAGTGCAACTGCCCCATGGCATAAGCTTTTGATTTAAATTTTGGGTCGATAGATTTCAATTGTTCACATGTAGGTGACAGTTGACTGCCGCAAATTAAAAAATAACCCATGTATTATGTACAGATATTTAGCCGCATATTTAGTCAAGTAGGCAAATCTGTTATGATAGCAGTACAGTATCCCTTCCTTTTATTTCCGTATATGACGATATAGAGCGCGACGACATTATGACTGATTCGATTAGAGAATTGACCATCCTTCAGCCAGACGATTGGCATATCCATTTGCGTGATGGCAAAGCATTGAGCACGACTGTATCGCACGCAGCAAACAGCTTTAACCGTGTCATATGTATGCCAAACTTAGTGCCTCCTGTTAAGAACACTGACGATGCGCGTGCCTATCGCGACCGTATCATGGCGCACTTAGTAGCCAGTGAGCTGAGTGCTGAGCGCAAAACTGCATTTGATCCACGTATGACTTTATATCTCACTGACAAAACCACTGCTCAAGATATCGAGATGGCAGCAAAATCAGGTATCGTCCAAGCGGTCAAGCTTTATCCTGCTGGCGCGACTACCAATTCGGCTGATGGTGTCACCAATATTAACGCCTGTGTCGATGTTTTTGAAGCATTAGAAAAGTACAACCTACCACTATTGATACATGGCGAAGTGACGCAAGATCATGTGGATATCTTTGACCGTGAAAAGCGCTTTTTAGACGAAGTGTTGGCGCAAATCATTGTCAAATTCCCTACATTAAAGATTGTCGTCGAGCATATTACTACCAGTGATGCGGCAGACTTTGTCTTAGCACAAGGCAATCACATTGCCGCCACTATCACTCCGCAGCATTTAATGTTTAACCGCAATCATCTATTGGTTGGCGGTATCAAGCCACATTTTTATTGCTTGCCTATTTTGAAGCGTGAAAGCCATCAAAGAGTATTACTAGATGTGGCAACCAGTGGCAATCCCAAATTCTTTTTGGGCACGGACTCAGCTCCACATGCGACGGATAAAAAAGAAGCCGCTTGTGGCTGTGCTGGCTGCTATAGCGCCGCAACTGCCTTGCCATTGTATGCCACCGCTTTCGATAGCGTGGGGAAAATAGACAAGTTAGAAGGCTTTGCCAGTCGTTTTGGTGCTCAGTTCTATGGACTGCCAGTCAATGAAAGCACGATTACACTTATCAATACACCTATGCAAGTGCCAGCAGCCTATCCTTACTTTGATGGCTCATCATTGACCCCACTTATGGCAGGCGAGACACTGCCTTGGTCTATCAAAGCATAAAACTCACTAAGCAAAACCATCTTTATTCTATTTTAACTTGAGAAGTTTAACCCTATGATAAGAATGACATCTGCTAATCAGTAGTGTGATTTATATCATAGGTTATTTATTTTTCATTTAATGTCTTAATTCAATATAACAGTACGACTGATAAAAGCGATTTAACCAGATATGACCACTCCAAACGATGCCGCCTTACCTGACGAAAACCCATCAAACCCTATAGATAATAGCATTAAGAGCCCATCAAATAGTCACACAGAAGATGCCGCAGCAGACGAGCTAGCACCAATGCGTCTAAAAGACCGATTTCGTAAGTTTCTACCTGTCGTCGTTGATGTGGAAACTGCCGGCTTTAATGCGCAAACCGATGCTTTACTAGAGATTGCCTGCATTCCTGTACTACTGAATGAGCAAGGTGTGTTTTATCCTGGGGAAGCATTCAATGCTCATATCGAACCCTTTGAAGGCGCGAATCTTGAGCCAAGTGCCCTTGCCTTCACTGGCATTGATCCCAACAATCCAATGCGTAAAGCCATTGCCGAAGACGAAAAAACAGCACTACGCCGTATCTTCAAAGGGTTAAAAGAAGTACGCCGTACTGAGGACTGCCGCCAGTGCGTCTTAATTGGGCACAACGCCCATTTTGACTTAGCATTTTTGAATGCGGCAGTGCTGCGTACCAATAACAAAAGTCACAACCCGTTTCATAACTTTTCAGTTTTTGACACAGTGACTTTATCTGCGCTGGCATTTGGTCAGACAGTACTAGCACGGGCTTGCAAGGCAGCGGGGCTTGATTTCGATGGTAATGATGCACATTCTGCCCTATACGATACACAAAAGACTGCTGAGCTGTTTTGTCATATCCTAAACCATTATCCTATGCTGGCTAATGCGATGCATACTGAAGAAAATAAAGAGGATTCGACTGAGAGTAGTCACAAATAATCCATTTATCACATATCCTATATTGCCAACTACCCATAATAGTGCTATTTGTAATACTTGATGACTTTAACATCTTGGTTTTACAATCAATAGGGATATAATTGATATCACAATAAATCAGCCTCTTGTCTAACCGTTGAATATCATATTGTGTAAAACAATTCAAAAAACAGATAAGTTGTTGTAATTACTCACATTAGAACGTCTCGTTATATCCTATAGATGGTTTAAGTTGCCCACATTGTCTCGATAGCCCGTACGATTCATGCTATCGAGGCGTAATAGGAGGGACTCTATTATGGATCCACAGCTTAAGTTATGGGGAACCATCCTCGGTTATATGCTGCTCGCATTGACTATTAGTGCTTGTACTTCTCTATGGATTCGCTATCATTTAAAGCGCAATGACTTACATCCTCGCCGTGCGATCAAAAAAAGATACTTAATTTTAAAAAGAAGAAGAAAAAGGCTTGACAGCAAGAGCAGACGCTATTAAAATATGCACCACTTCAGCATAAAGGTGAAAGCAGCTGAGGTGTTGTGTTACTAGTCCCCATCGTCTAGAGGCCTAGGACACCGCCCTTTCACGGCGGTAACGGGGGTTCGAATCCCCCTGGGGACGCCACTATTTGGCGTCACTTATTAGCAAGTTTGCTGCAAAGCATCTGATAAGACTAATAAGCGTACCACCAAAAAAGCCCAATCACATACTATTGTGATTGGGCTTTTTTTATGCCTGTTTTTTATATCATGAGGTTCTTGATATCTTAGCACTCAGTTCGTCATCGCCGATTTACTTGATAAATTAAGCATAATTAATCTTATACATAAGATTCGGTATTAAGTTCGCTCAAGATATTAAGGTATATTTACTAAGCGTCGCTATCTATGGTTTCTATACCTAACTTGATGTTTTGTTTATTTATTGAACTCTTCACCATAAATTTAAGCAAAAAAATCCAGCATTGAATACTGGATTTTTAAGTCAAACAGTCTATTTTTACAAAAACTACCAAATCTTATCTGATAGCATTAGCCACAACAATGTCATCACAATCATGATACCGAGTACTGTTTGAATCAAGAAGAATGCTTGATGCTGACCAACAACCTTACTTAACGTCACCCCTAACGTGCTGTACTTGATAGGTGGCGTGTCAATATTGCCAGTTCTTGCTTGTTCCTCATAATACCCTTGTAAGATATCTAAAAATTCGCGCCATGCGTTAGAGCCCCAATCATAGGGTTTAAATGGCATGAGTTTTTTCAGCTCAGGCTCTTTGGTCATCCAACGTTCAAGTGTAATGGAGCGTAGAGACCAGTTCGAAAAACGGCGTTCGGTAATTTCTGAAAAATCTAAGATTTTTAATTCTTTATGTCGATCATCTAATAATAAGCGATTCTTTAGATTGGTTAAATCTTGTTCTGACCCTTCTGCACATTGAAAAAAGTAGCCATTGCCATAGCAAAGAATACCCGTAACATTATCGGCTTGGTTCCGCTCAATCGCGACCTCTGAGATGTCGTTAAGCGTGCTGGGGCTTGAAAGACCAGTCGAAGTAATTTGGCTTATATATATAAGCTGGCAGAGATCTGTCGTCACTGGATTTGTCGAATCGTTGATTGTTGACAATCAGCTTCTCCCTATTTTTAGGTAAATGTAGCTAAGACAACCATACTAAATTTAGAAAAAACATAGAAACAAGATCTTTGAAAATATCAAATAGGCTTGGTATATTATTGATTTTATAAATGTTTATATTAATTGTATTAAGTTGGTTACATCATAGGCTAGTTTAGTCATCAAAGCAATATATGTTTATCTTATATCATTAATTGAAAAAACCAAACAATAATTCGCAATTATTTATATCGAAAACTTGCACTGTGGTTTTTGGGAAGCAATAGGATAAATAGGTAATATGGGAGGGGAAAGTGATGATAAAAACCGTCACCAATGAGCGATAAGACCACCGGCTCATTAATGAGATTGATACAGACTGATGGCTATTGCGAGTGTTTAATTATTTTTAGTCTACTCAGAACTGAGCGGTAATAATCGCTGCGAGCAAGATAGCATCATCAGGATAGGTAAGCTTGATATTCTGGCGACTGCCAGTCACGAGGCGAATGGGTAGGTCTAAATATTCAAATGCACTGGCTTCATCAGTAATGGTGAGCTCGTGTTCAGCGACATAAGTTAATACTTTTTGCAGCTGACCTAAGCGAAATACTTGCGGCGTTTGTGCTTGCCACATATGACGGCGATCGATAGTACGTTTAGCGTAAGAATGTGGGCTGCTACTCACTGTCAGGTTAACTACAGCCGTCTCACCTACAAGCTCAGATTGAGCGGTAGACTGCGGATAGGATTCCTTTAAAGTATCAGCCACCGGTGTCGCTAAGATAGCACCATAGGGCTCTAGCATCGCCGCTTCGATGACCTCTTCAATATCATGACTGGGAACCGCAGGACGCGCAGCATCATGAATAACAACCAAATCTGAATCGTCAGCTCCCGCCTCAATAATCGCCTTTACCCCTGCCTGTACCGACTGCCAGCGCTCAGTGCCGCCCATGGCATAATGTATGGGTAGCGCAAAGCTTAATGTCTGTGCCGTACTGTCATCTGCTGCGATGACTAATAAACATGTATCAATATAAGCACTACTAGCAAGCCGTGCCACACTATGCTGTAGCAAGGTCTGCCCTTGCAACATCGTATATTGCTTGGCAATAGAGGCACCAAAACGACTACCGCGACCCGCAGCAACGATCATAGCATGTACATTAGGTGTGATGTTCATAAGGCAATATTCATAAAGTAGTATTCATGGTTAGAACCCATGACAGTATTGCTAGGGATAGACTAGGAATAAGATTTCTATTATAGACAATAGAAGATCATAATTTTAGACAGTTAAGAGCAATTAATAACGGCTATGCGTCGTGGGCGCCGTAGATACTTGTACAAAGGTCTCGTTCGGCTTAATCAAACCCAAATCTAAACGAGCGTGCTCTTCCACTGCCTCAAGACCAGTTTTTAAGTCATGCACATCAGTACGCAATAAGTTATTTGCTGCCACTTGGTTTTCGTTTAAGCGTTGTTGTTCTTCGATTTGAGTCAGCAATTTATTATGCTCAAAGCGACCATTTTCGCCCAGCCAATACTGATATTGCAGTCCCAAAAGGACGGCAACGGCTAGAGCAAGTAGCATAAATTGGCTAAAGTATTTCATAAGATAATAACGCCAAACAACATAGAGACAATAATAAAAATAAAAAACCAGCTAAGCTTGCTAGGCGATATATCACCAGATTAATGATGACATATCGCCTAGCTGTAGCAAGAAATCTGGCTTGTTAACCACGTAGACCGATGAACTCTTCACGACCACGGTAGCTTGCACGTACTTGTTGCTCGATACGTAGCAGCTGATTGTATTTTGCCACACGGTCTGAACGGCATAGTGAGCCAGTTTTAATCTGACCAGCAGCCGTACCAACGGCTAAATCTGCAATGGTGCTGTCTTCAGTTTCACCTGAACGATGTGAGATAATGGTTGCATAGCCATTTTTCTTCGCTAGATAGATCGCATCTAGCGTTTCTGATAAAGTACCGATTTGGTTAAACTTAATCAAAATTGCATTGGCAATATGCTTATCAATACCCTCTTGCAAGATAGCAGGATTGGTCACAAATAAATCATCACCAACCAACTGAACTTTATCACCAATCTGCTCAGTCAAATATTTCCAACCATCCCAATCAGACTCGTCAAGCCCGTCTTCGATAGAGATAATAGGATATTGACGCGCCAAGCCGACTAGATAGTCTGAGAATCCTTGGCTATCAAAGGCTTTGTTGCCTTCGCCTGCCAAGATATATTGACCATCTTTATAAAACTCACTAGCCGCACAGTCTAGCGCCAAATGAATGTCTTCGCCCGCTTTATAGCCGACTTGCTCAATCGCTTGCATAATAACGGTGATGGCTTCTTCATTGCTACGCAGGTTTGGCGCAAAACCACCTTCATCACCAACCGCAGTATTTAAACCTTGTGATTTCAACACAGATTTCAAGCTGTGGAAAATTTCTGTACCAGCACGTAATGCTTCTGAGAAGCTAGTAAAACCAACAGGCTCAATCATGAACTCTTGGATATCAACCGTGTTATCCGCATGCTCACCACCATTCAAGATGTTCATCATCGGTACAGGCATCGTCAGCGACGTCTGATTGCGCAAGTTGGCAATATATTGATGTAATGGCAGATTTTGTGACTTAGCAGCGGCTTTTGCAGTGGCAAGAGACACCGCTAGCATGGCATTAGCGCCAAGGCTATCTTTGTTTTCTGTGCCATCTAGCGCAATCATTGCATCATCAATGCCTTGCTGTTCGGTGACGTCTTTATCCATCAACGCGCTGCGAATTTGGCTATTGACGTTAGCAACGGCTTTTTTGACGCCTTTACCCATATAGCGACTTTGGTCACCATCACGTAGCTCAAGCGCTTCGCGTGAACCAGTTGATGCACCACTTGGCGCAGCAGCACGACCGATAGTGCCATCAGCTAAGATTACATCAGCTTCGATGGTTGGGTTACCACGCGAGTCTAAAATCTCACGGGCGCGAATGTCTTTAATTGCGGTGACGTTGGTGGTTTCTTCAGCGTACATAATGTCTGTTAATTCCTTTGGTCATGCCAAGTTTGTGGGATAAATAACGGCAACTAGAATACAAAAAAGATAAAGCAAAATATCGTATAGTGCTATGCTCAAACCAGCTTTGCTTATCTATATAGTCAGCAAGTTTTGAGCAAGATTAAAGGTGGTTTTAATACTTTAATCGTCAGCTATAGTGCTTGGCATCATAGCATAAATTTTGCCAAACTTCCCTTATCTTGCACCGACTGGCGCTGATAAAATCACACTTAGATAAACAAATTACCAATTATGGATTTGTCTCAGCACCTATAATATTAAAAGCCATATGACTCTTATACTTTTGTTAGACGTTCTGTTTTAGCGTGGGAGCCAGATACTGTGTTATCCAGCTCAACCTTTGTTTTAAATTGGGTCAAACGTAACGCATTCATTAATACTGAAATAGAGCTAAGCGCCATCGCAGCGGCGGCAATCATAGGGTTTAAGAAACCAAAAGCGGCCAGCGGAATACCCAAGCAGTTATAAATAAAAGCAAAAAACAGATTTTGCTTGATGTTGCGCACTGTTGCATTAGCTATTTTTTGCGCGGCATCAATATGCATCAGTGACTCACCCATCAAGCGGGCAGACGCACTATGCTGGGCGACATGTGTGCCTTCAAACATGGCAAAGCTTGCATCGGCAGTTGCCATCGCTGGCGCATCGTTGACACCATCACCTGCCATTGCAACTTTATGACCAGCCGTTTGCAACAAGGCAATTTGACTGGCCTTATCACGTGGGCTCATTTTACCATAAGCCTGCTCAATACCCAGCTGCCCTGCCACATGATCGACCACAGACTGCTTATCACCACTCATCAAAATGACATTGATACCTGCATCTTGTAGCGCAGTAATAGCCTTCGGAGTATCTACTTTTAAGTCATCGGCTAGGGCAAAAGCACCCAAAGCTTCATCATTAATACTGACGGCAACGGTACTGGCAATTTGCCATACCTTTGGCATCAGCTTAGGCAGTGTTAAGTTAGCAAACTCTGCGGTACCGACTTTTACCACACCCAAACCTTCAATATTGGCTTGTATACCAGCGCCTTTAATGACACTAATATCAGTCACATTCATCAACGGCAAGTTTCGCTCAGTAGCCGCGTTAACCAATGCTGTTGCTAGCGGATGACTGGCATGTGCTTCAACGCTTGCGGCTATTTGTAACACATCATCGACTGCGATCGATTTATCCACCATCACATGGTCCACGATAGTCGGCTTACCAATGGTCAAAGTACCTGTTTTATCGAGCACTACTGTATCGATGTTGCCTGCCGCTTCAAGGCTTTGTGCGTCTTTGAACCAGACACCATGACGAGCAGCAACGCCCATACCAGCCATGATAGCGGCTGGCGTTGCCAAACCTAAAGCACAAGGACATGCAATGACCAACACCGAGACGGCATGCATCAAGGCAGTATCAATCATGCCAGTCAGCCACCACGTCACCCCAAAGGTGATAAGCGCAATGGCAACGACGACTGGGACGAATACCGCCGTCACTCTATCGGCAAGACGGGCTAAATTGGCTTTTGAGCCTTGGGCATCGCTGAGGGCTTGTACCATATCACCAAGCTTTGTATCACTACCTTTAGCACTGACGCGGTATAACAAGCTGCCATTTTCAACCAACGCCCCTGCCAATAATTTATTTCCCACTTCTTTTTTGAGCGGTACCGACTCACCCGTTAAGTGACTCTCGACACACCAGCCAGCACCATCGATAACCACCCCATCGGTTGCAACTCGGCTGCCTTGCTTGGCACGCAAAATATCACCAACTTGCACGTCTTTAAGAGCAACATTATGAAAATCACCATTAGGCTGCTGCTGTTCGACTTCATCGGGCGTTAAAGACAATAATAAATCGATACTATTGAGGCTGTGTTTCTTAGTACGCTCTTCTAGATACTTACCCGTACGCACAAAAGCAATGACCATGACGCCTGCTTCAAAATACACCGCAGGACTGCCATCCGCACCGTGACCACCAGCATGACCACTTTGCAGCAAACTGTTTAAAGTGCCATCGCCATGGGTCAGCCACAGATAAGTTGAATACGCCCAAATAGTCACGGTACCGATGACGACTAGCACGTCCATATTAGCAAGACCACCTTTAATCGACGCCCAAGCGCTTTTGTAAAATGGTAAAGCAAATCCAAACTGTACAATGGTCGCTAATATAAACTGAGTCCAAATCGGCGGCATCCACGCCATACCCTGACCAACGAGCATACCTGCCATACCAACTAAAAACGGCACCAAACAAACCCATAACCCAATCAAGCGCCATGGGTACTGAGTCGCGGTATCTTCATCTGTTTTTGCAAACAAACTATCGGCCGCCTGCAAATTGGCAACGAAGCCTGTTTTATTTACCCATTCTGTTACTTGTTCAGGCGTTGTCTGGGTCGGATTATAATCAACATTCGCAGTCTCGCCAGCGAAGTTTACACTCACCTCGTATACCGACGGCTTTTTGTTGAGCACCTTCTCAATTCGCGAGGCGCAGGCTTGACACGTCATCCCCTCAATTGCTAGCTGCAAGTGTGCACGCTGCGGCGCGAGCGGCGTATTGGATTGGATATCAGTTTTTACATCGTAGGCGTTATGATTGTCGGTTTGGGTAGTATCATTCATAAATAAAACTCGGTATGGCGTTTATGCGTTATGGCGTTATAAAGTCGTCTGAGCTAGGACAGCAACTCAGTGGATGGAATATCTAAGTCAAACAAATAGCACACTTTTAAATTTGATATTGGTATGGTCGAACTGAATAATGAGTACGCTACTATCAATAATTTTTAACCATTAAAAAACCAGCCTTGATAGCCGGTTTTTTAATACAAATGAAGCAGGTTAAGCATTGGCAATAGTGGCATCAAAGCCTGCATCGTCGATAGCAGCAGCAATTGTCTCTACACTGGTTTTGCTATCATCAAAAGTAACCGTCGCTTGATTATCTGCCAGCTCAATACTGATATCGTCTAAGCCATCGATATCGGCAGTGGCGTTATGAACACTGGCCACACAGCCACCGCAAGTCATGCCATCAATTTTAATAATACGTGTTTGGTTTGCCATGAGAGGCTCCTTATTTTTGTAACTGAGTTTTTATAGGTAAATACTTTTATTAAAGAATTGCTTTTATAATTGTCTTTTTAAGACGGCTATTTTTTATGACCTTATAAAAATAGCACTTAACCAGCTTAAGCCCTATCACGGTTAACAACAAGACTCTTTGGTTATCACTTTATTAATAGAATCGTAAATAATGGAACCGTGAATTTATGCCTAAGTGACAGACAATAGCGCTTATTTTAGAATAACGTCTAATCATCATGACGTGGGTTTTGCGGTGCATCAAGAGGAAACGGCTGGGTCACATAATCGACAGTACTGATTGCCGCCGTAAACGCATGGATACTGGTGTCTGTATCTTCATAACGTATGGTGGCAACATTATTATCAGGATCAAGCTCGATGGCCGTCACCCCTGTGATATTTTTCAGCGCTGTCATCACACTCTTTAATCCTTCATCATCATCGATATTTTCGATACTGACTGTTGCTGTTTGCATCGCCATGATCTCAGCCTCTTATTGTCTGTGAATACATTAATGGGTATCTAACACCTCAAAGCCTTTAACCAAATCATCAATTTGCTTCAACTGACGCAAAAACGGCTCTAATTGGCTCATACGTAGCGCACACGGACCATCGCATTTTGCAGTTTCTGGATTTGGATGCGCTTCTAAAAATAACCCTGCCAGTCCTGTCGCCATCCCTGCTCGTGCCAATGTTGTGATTTGTTCACGGCGTCCGCCCGCACTATCGCTACGGCTGCCTGGCTGCTGTAAACTATGCGTCACATCAAAAAATACAGGGATATCCATCTGCTTCATGGTATCAAAACCAAGCATATCAACGACCAAATTATTGTAACCAAAGGCACTGCCGCGCTCACAAAGAATTAACTTATCGTTACCACCTTCAAGGCATTTGTTAACGATATGACGCATCTCATGCGGCGCTAAAAACTGTGCTTTTTTGATGTTAATAATCGCATCTGTCTTCGCCATCGCATGTACCAAATCTGTCTGACGTGATAAGAATGCAGGTAGTTGGATGATATCTGCGACTTCAGCAACGGGTGCCGCTTGATACGGCTCATGTACATCCGTGATAATAGGAACTTGGAATTTTTCTTTGATTTGCCCCAGCCAATCAATACCCTGCTCTAATCCAGGGCCTCGATACGAGTGCAGGCTTGAACGGTTGGCTTTATCAAAACTGGCTTTGAAGACATAGCCAATGCCCAAACGCTGACATATTTCGACATATTGCTCTGCAATCTCGAAGGCCAATTCCTTTGATTCTAAGACATTCATACCACCGAACAACACAAATGGCTGGTCGTTGCCGATATTAAGAGTATTGCCATTTGGCGTAGTAAGTTTGACATGTGATTGCGCCATTGATAAATGTTCCATTAAGTCGTTACCCTCTTTATTGTTATTAATATTTCTATCCCATATTGTAACCGATAGACTCAGTAAAAAAAGGGGTTAAGCGTAATTGCTGACCAACCATTAGAAAAATTGTCATTTTTATTGCTTAAAAACAATCTCATTCATAGCCACAGTCATAAAATTAAACGCAAAAAAAGACCAATCCGAAGATCAGTCTTTTTTATACATGTAAGTTTTTATACGTTAACGATTATTTGTTTTCGTTATAGTTCTTAGCCGCTTTTACAAAGCTGTTGAACAGTGGATGACCACCGCGTGGCGAGCTGGTAAATTCAGGATGGAACTGTACGGCGACAAACCAAGGATGATCAGCAATCTCGACCGATTCTACTAGATGCTGCTTGGCAGAATAACCAGATATGGTCATGCCTGCTTGCTCTAATGGCTCGATATAGCGATTGTTCATCTCATAACGATGACGATGACGCTCAGTGATATTTTTGGCGCCATAGATTTGGCTAAGCTTGCTACCAGCAACCAATTCGGCTTGCTGCGCGCCTAGACGCATGGTGCCGCCAAGGTCAGAGTCATCGCTACGAATCTGTAATTCGCCGCGCTCATCTAACCACTCAGTGATGAGACCAATGATAGGCTCTGCCGTTTTGCGATCAAACTCAGAAGAGTTGGCATCGATTTTGAGTACATTACGCGCGTACTCAATCACTGCTAGCTGCATACCAAGGCAAATACCTAAATATGGCACGTTATTTTCACGAGCATAAGTGATGGCTTTTATCTTACCATTGGTACCACGCTCACCAAAACCACCCGGTACTAGGATGGCATCGGCATTGTGTAGCTGCGCCAATAAGCTGTCATCGTCTTCTAGACGCTCAGCATCAACATAGTCAATTTTGACATCGGCTTTATGAGTGATACCAGCATGCAGCAGTGCTTCGTTGATCGACTTATAAGCATCAGGTAACTCGACGTATTTACCAACCATCGCTACCGTAAGGCTCATTTCAGGATTAAGCTGCGCTTCAACCACTTTATCCCAATCACTCAAATCTGCTTCTGGTACATCTAAACCAAAACGCTCACAGATCAAATCATCAAGATCCTGCTCATGAAGCGTGCGTGGAATCTGATAAATACTTTGCGCATCTTCACACATAATAACCGCACGCTCTTCCACATTGGTGAACAGCGCTATTTTGCGACGGTTGTCTTGCGAGATGTGGTGATCAGAGCGGCAAATCAATATGTCAGGCTGCAAACCGATAGAACGTAGCTCTTTTACTGAATGCTGCGTTGGTTTGGTTTTGGTTTCGCCTGCACTAGCAATGTAAGGAACTAGCGTCAAATGCATCAGCATAGCTCTATTGCGACCAAGCTCTACTTGCATTTGGCGGACGGCTTCCATAAATGGTAACGATTCGATGTCACCAACAGTACCGCCAATCTCAATAATAGCGATATCATAACCTTCACCACTGGCTAAAATTTTACTCTTAATTTCATCAGTGATATGTGGAATAACTTGTACTGTACCACCAAGATATTCACCACGGCGTTCTTTATTTAGAACGTTTTGATAGATACGACCACTAGTAAAGTTATTGCTCTTACTCATTTTTGAATGGCGTAAGAAGCGCTCATAGTAACCCAAATCTAAATCAGTCTCTGCACCATCTTCGGTGACGAATACTTCGCCATGCTGGAATGGGCTCATCGTACCTGGATCGACGTTGATGTACGGATCCATCTTGGTCATCGTGACGGTTACGCCACGGGCTTCTAAGACCGCTGCAAGAGAGGCTGCGGTGATACCTTTTCCTAGTGAGGACACTACCCCACCGGTCACAAATATAAACTTGGTCATAGTACTCTGTCGGTAATTGGTAAAGAAGGATTTTACTAAAAATACGTCAAAAAATATAGGGCAAAAGCATAAACTCTTTGAAACATTCAGTTTTTAGTACTTAGCTATTATAACGCACTACCCACTCAAAAAGGATATAACAAAAAAAACTCACCCCGAAGGATGAGTTTTTATAATCAGATTCTAATGCTTAGATTAGAATTTGTATTCTAGACCAGTACCAACTACGAATACTTCAGCATCGCCTTTTACCTTGGCAAGTATGTCTTTATTAGTAATAGGATCTTTAACACCAGTGTTATACATAGTATTAACGTTATCAGCATTGTTCATACCAGCATAGGCATGCATGATGATATTGTCTTTAAAGAAGTACTTACCGCCAACAACGATCTGATCTGATTCAGCGTTATCAATACCAGCTAGATTGTCAGTCTTGTTGTACTGAGTGTAAATAGAAGCTGGACGTGCAAAGTTAGCTAGCGCCATTTGAGCACTCACAACTAGACCTTTTTCTTTTTCAGAACCAGTAAAGTCATAATCTGCAACCTGATACAAAGCACCGAGTGTTATAGGGGCTGCGATGTATTTTCCTAAGTCTACAGTTGCAGTACCACGGATGATATCACCATTGATGTTTTGGTCTTTGTCATAAGCCACACCAGCAGTGAAGCCTGTACCTTGGTCAAACATCATTGCAACACCGAAGCCCGCATCATTGTTGAAATTATCATCATCAGAGCTATACATAGCATACAATTCTAATGGTAGGTTATTGTATTTTGGTGCAGCCCAGATCACTGAGCTATTAATACGACCACTATCAGCCATATTCAACGCTTCAACAACGTCGTCTTCCATTTCATTCGTACCCATGTTATCCCAATAGCCTTCGTTAACAACAACGTTGTTAATTTTGTCTAGGCTAGATTGGTTTTTACCAACACGGAACTCACCGAATTGTTTGTTATTAATACCTAGGTATGTATCACGGTTAGAGAAAGTATCATTATCACCATCGATGCTTGTGCCATACTCTAATTGATAAATAACATCAGTATTAGCAGTCATGGCTTCAGAGCCTTTGAAACCTAAACGTGAAGAATGAGAGTTGATTTCTATTGTATCTTCATCAAAGTCATTTACATTACCAACTGAATTATATTCAGCATTAACGTAGTCGGCAGCTAAGAATGCTTTACCATAAACAGTTGGTGCTGCATTGGCTGCAGATACAGATAGGGCAGCAACTGCTGTAGCTAAAAGTAGTTTTTTCATGGGGTATCTCCACTTTACAATTTTAGTAATAAGCTAGCTATTATTAGCTGGTGCTCATAATGGTATCGTCACAAATCCTCAAAGATATAATGTGTAACTGGCTACCGAGATTAGTCAGAAACAAGTGTGGCGAAGTTCTATTACAGTAAGATGAAAAAAACAATGACTTACATAACTGGGATTAAAAAGTAACTGCCATGTAATCTTAGGTCTTTATCGCTCCGTTGCGTAACATCCGTTACCAAACTCATACTTCGAATACAAGCATAACAACTTTGACATAATTTGCAACATTTTTTTTAGATTTTTAAACCCAGTATTTGTTGAATGCCATATCTACTATAGAATGTAGGTCATTGTAAAAAAATCCCTATCCGCTCAAATAGATAAAGATATTATTGATTAATATAATTACTAAGAACTTGAAACTAGCGTAATCAATATCCTTTAATTAACAAAAATAAAGCCCTACTTGTTCATTAACAAATAGGGCTAATAGAAAATAATAAATGTGATTTATGACATACTGACAGTCACAATTGAGATCGGAAAATTGCTACAAGAACAGTAAAAAAGGGATTTTCACTGCTCTTGTTTCCAGACTATAACCTTAGTCAATGGCTATCACAGACTTCTTATTAAGTATAAAAGCCAATAACAAGCCTCATTTAGTCATGACAGTATCATAATAGAATGTCAAGTATGCCATATTTTAATGTTAACCTGCACAATATCAACAGCCTGCTTTTAGATCAAGGCGTGCCTGATGTAATAATGGCTCAGTATAGCCACTCGGCTGCTCGCGACCTTTAAACACTAAGTCACAGGCGGCTTTGAATGCATAAGAGTTGTCAAAGTTACCTGCCATTGGCTGATAGTCACTATCGCCTACATTTTGCTCATCTACCACTTTTGCCATACGCTTCATCGTATCCATCACTTGCTGCTCGCTCACGACATCGTGATGCAACCAGTTGGCAATATGTTGACTTGAGATACGTAAAGTCGCACGGTCTTCCATTAGACCCACATCATTGATATCCGGTACTTTAGAACAACCAACGCCTTGGTTTACCCAACGCACGACATATCCTAAGATGCCCTGAGCATTATTGTCTAGCTCTTGCTGTTTCTCTTCATCAGTCCAATTGGTATTTTTTGCTAATGGAATGGTCAAAATGTCGTCTAAGCTGGCACGCTCACGTGATTTTAGACTGTCTTGTACCTCAGCAACGCTCACTTGATGATAGTGCATGCTGTGCAAGGTTGCCCCTGTTGGTGATGGTACCCATGCGGTACTGGCTCCAGACTTAGGATGTGCAGCTTTGGTATCCATCATCTCTTTCATCTCGTCAGGCTTCGCCCACATGCCTTTACCAATTTGAGCAACACCCTGTAGACCAGTCTCTAAACCGATATCAACGTTCCACTGCTCATAAGCTGGCTGCCATACTTGTGACTTCATCTCACCCTTAGGTACAAATGGACCTGCATTCATGCTGGTATGCATCTCATCACCAGTACGATCTAAGAAACCTGTGTTGATGAAAATGACACGCTCTTTCGCTTGGCGGATGGCTTCTTTCAAGTTGACCGTCATGCGGCGCTCTTCATCCATGATACCGATTTTGATGGTATTACGCTCTAAGCCTAATAAGTCTTCTACTGCGTTGAATAAATCGTTGGCCATTTTTACTTCTTCAGGACCATGCATTTTTGGTTTAACGATATACATTGAACCTTTACGTGAATTCGATAGCGCATTTTTACCTTTAAGGTCATTGAGCGTTAATAGTGGTGTAATCAAGCCATCCATTAAGCCTTCAAATATTTGTTCTTGACCATCACCCAAGTCGACCAATATTGCAGGGTTTTGCATGAGGTGACCGACGTTACGAATCAGTAATAATGAACGACCTGGCAGGATAAGCTTACCACCATCTGGGGTGGTGTATTCACGATCTGGGTTTTGCTGACGTGTGCGGGTTTTGCCACCTTTTTCAAAGGTTTCTATCAAATCACCATTCATGAGACCAAGCCAATTGCGATACACTTCTACTTTTTCTTCTGCATCGACGGCAGCGATTGAGTCTTCACAGTCTTGAATTGCCGTAATAGCTGACTCAAGCAGCACATCTTTGATATGTGCAGGGTCGTCTTTACCGACTGGATGATTGGCATCTATTTGAATCTCTGCATGCAAACCGTTGTTTTTTAATAAAATACCCGTTGGGCTTTCTGCATCACCGACGAAACCAACGAATTTTTCGGCATCTTTTAGCTCAGTACTGCTATCACCTTGGACAATTTTAAGCTTACCATCGACCACTTTAAAGCCGGTCGCATCGTTATATGAACCTGACACCAAGGCAAAGTTTTCATCTAGGAATTGTTTGGCATAAGCAACGACAGCAGCACCGCGAGTTGGGTTGTAACCACCTTTTGCTTCTTGACCATTTTCGTCACTGATAACGTCAGTACCATATAAAGCATCATACAAGCTGCCCCAACGAGCGTTGGTTGCGTTCAATGCGTAGCGCGCATTACGTACTGGTACGACCAACTGCGGGCCTGCAATATGAGCAATCTCGTCATCGACATTTTCTGTGCTAACTTTAAAATCATCGCCTTCTGGCAACAGATAGCCAATCTCTTGTAAGAATGCTTTGTAAGCAGGATAATCAATGTTTCCGTCTTTGGCAGGATGTTGCAGGTGCCACTGGTCAATCTGCGCTTGAATCTTGTCACGAGTTGCGAGCAATGCTTTATTGCGCGGCGTAAACTCTTTAATGACCTTTTCAAAACCTGACCAATAACTGTCTGAATCAACACCGACTTTCGGCAGCACTTCGTTTTCAATAAAGTCATACAATTGCTGGTCGATGGCAAGAATGCCTTTTTGAATACGATTCGCGTTAGAAGACTGGCTCATGTTGTTATCCTTATCTGTTCGTGAGGGGTGTGAATACGAAGTTGCTACCGCAATGATTACACATTGTCGGTCTTAGACATCTATTCCAAATTTAGATGAAATACTAAGCAAACCTACTGATATATCATACAAGCTTGTGGTGATTAGCGAATTAACTATTTATGCTATGCTATTAACCTATATTTTGCCGCTTTAGCCATTAGCATGGTCAAAGCATTTATAACGGATGATGGTATCAACCTTGCTTAATGTGCTCAGTGTACGATTTGAGCTCGGTTGCCTTGCACCTACTGTAAACGGTTTCAACTGCATAACATTGGCAAGCATCATCACTGCGACAACACAATATGGCAACACATCAATAGTAAGACAAAATAGCGCTTAAGCAAAATATCATCCTACTATCAAATAAAGAAATAAACAAGAAAACATCATTCACTAGATAAATACTGGGGTTGTATTATAATGATAACCTATATGACACAAGCGCTAAGAGGCTTTATTAGTGCTTATCGATCAATACTTGATATAGCATAGACAAACTGTCAGTAATCATTACTCCATAGATTTATGCTTAACCGTTATCTATTTAATATTAAAAAGAGACCTTTTAAACGTTCGATTATGGCAAAAACTATGAATAAAGAAGATATAAGAACCAAGAACAGTAACGACAAAGTTATGAACGACAGCAATATAAAAGAACCTCGTATAGTAAAAGACGAGATAGAAGAGGACGATGTCGATATCACAAAGCTACGCACCCCGATCAAGGTTGACCTATCTGCTGTTTATAGTTTTTTGGGTGCGCGCACAACGCAAGCTTGGGTTGATGCGGCTATTGCAAATGTACCACTGATCATTCAAGATCATGCGAATTGCGAAAAAAAAGCCGCTGGCACTGCCATGAATCTCATATTCCGCTATGAGTTTTCTTATGATTTGCAGCGTAAATTGGCACAATTGATACGTGAAGAAATGCTGCATTATGAGCAAGTCTTAGGTATTATGAATGACCGTGGTCAGGCGTGGAAATATCTGAGTGCCGGACGTTATGCCAAAGGCATGCTAAAACAAAAACGTACTTATGAGCCAGCAGCGATGGTTGATATATTGATAATTGGCGCATTTATCGAAGCACGCTCTTGTGAACGTTTTGCCGCCCTTGCTGAAGTCATCGACGACGAACGTTTGGCAAAGTATTATCGCTACTTACTTAAGTCAGAGAGTCGTCACTTTGAGGATTATTTAGCCTTGGCTCAATCACTGTCTGAGGACAGTATTGATGAGCGTGTCGCATTTTTTAAAGAAGTAGAAGCAGAACTGATTTCTAGCCCAGATCATGAGCTACGCTTTCATAGCGGCACACCTGCTTAAATACGTAAGATTAGGCATCACTTTATATTATATACCCTCTTATACAGTAAAAATTATACAGACAATAAGTGAAGTAACTAGCCAAGTTTAATGCTCTGGTCTGCTGCTTCACTTATTAGCTTTTTATTTGAACTTCGTTATAGCAGAATGAATGGTTATTTATCATCTTTCATTAATGAGCTGTCGTACTGTTTACTATCCTTCGCAACATGATGAGGATCGTGATCATTGGTTGCCCTTTCTGCCGCTGCTGGATTGACTCTTTGTAGCGCATCATCAGGTACGATGCCATGGTTATCGTTCGCATCTCTTAACTGATGGTCTTCTTGGTTGACAGCCTTGTCATCTGGCGTATTCATCATTACTCCTTATTATCATAATAGTCATTCTATAAAGATAAAAAAATCTGTAATTAATCTTTTTCATCAGGATTTAACACTCGCGTTTGGGCATTATCGATATTTGCATAACGATTCATGTTGTTAATACCTTCGCTTTTGGATGTCTCGCTAACCATCGTATGCTCATTCACGCCATCATCAAAGGCGTTACCTTCTTGGTCTCGGCGATCAGGCTGACGTGCAGGGTTGTCATTATCATTGACATGCTCTGAGTTGACGACGCCTTCTTTGAAAGTATCCGTTCCTTTATTTTCAGTGATGTTCTTTTCAATGCCACTATCAGTATCACTATGCTCCTTGTCATTAGAAGTAGGACTACTAGAGAAGCTATTAGCAGAATCATGACTATCAATTAAGTCATCATTTTCACTGATGCGTGTCTTGGTGAGTGCTGGGTCATTGGTTTGCATGGCTATATCCTTATTATTGTTATTCGTGTTTTGGCAATTGCTTAATGTGCTTAGAGTTTTGATGGCGGTTTAGCAAATGGTGAGCCTAATTTAATACCCAACTCAACCTAGCCTGTAAGCCGTACTATTCATTGCCTTCTTGGCTTAGGTCATAGGCATTCAAATCTGCGACGTTCTTGCCACCAGCGGGTAAATTCTCTTCTTTACGAGGGTCAACATATATCTCGTCGGTTTCTTGCGACTCTTGTTGTGGGCCATCGATATTAGGTTCGTGCTTACGACCTTCATAACTGTCTTGTGCATTGTCTGGGTGTAAGGCGGCTGGATCACGAACTGGTACCGCTTCTTCGTGATTTGGATGAGTATTATTTGGCATTGCAGTTTCCCTCGCATCAATATGTCATTAGGGCGTGTTGAACATTCAAAGTTTCAACCAAAGATAAGCACAAGCGAGAGCCACCGTATTCTCATAACTTTGCTTGAGCTTATCAAATCTAGTTGCAACCGCCCTGTAGTTTTTTAACTTAGCAAAAGCATTTTCTACTAAGTGTCGAGCCTTGTACAAGTGCCAGTCCATATGGTTATTGGTGGACTTAGTATTCTGTTTTCGAGGAATATTATTGAAGCAACCTGCTCGTTCAATATGCGCTCGCAGTGGATCAGAATCATAGCCCTTATCGGCACATAGTATGTCTGTACTACTTAAATTAATCTCATCAATTAAGTCTGGAGCCACCTTTACATCGTGAGTCGTGCCATCTGATAGGATAAAAGTAATAGGGTTGCCATGAGCATCAACTGCTAAATGAATCTTGGTTGCGCGTCCTGCCACACTTTTACTAATGGCTTGTTCCACCTCATTGCTACCATTACTGTGCTGATGTGCTTTAATGTGTGTGCCATCGATAAACACCCATTCACAGTCTGAGTCTTTAGTTAATAAAGCGAACAGTGCAATCAGTTTATTGCTACGAAACCAGCGCTGATAAGCCTTGTAGACGGTATTAGGCTTACCAAAGTAAGGTGGCAGATCACGCCAAGGACAGCCAACACGCATCCGATATAATACGCCTTCAAAGGTTTGTCTAAGATTCCCTTTGTCATAGATATTAAGTTCTAGTAATATAGGTCTTAGTCTTGTCCAGTGTTGATCTTTGAGCATTGTACGAGGCATAGCAAACGATGTCTTTTTTGTGTGAGAACTTAAAGACTAACCGTTTGCTATTTTTTTGCTACTATTTTATTCCCAATGTTCAACACGCCCTAATAGATAAAATAAGTTAATCTAAATGTTTATATCACAACTTATTTATCATTTATCCGTACGTAAATCATCTTCAATAAAAGAAGTTTGCTCGTCTTTATTTAATGCCTCAGGCACATCGACCGCTTTATTATCTTTGAGATTCCGCGCAATTTGCTGACTATCTGCTTGCTCAGCAGCTTTTTTGATATCTGATGTGTCGTTATCGGTATTGCTCATGAGGTGTTTCCTATTTTTATAATTCGTTGATTTAGGCAGTCCCTACTCTTTTTAGTAATACGATCAATTTTGCATGAATTACTAGAGTGCTAATTATTTATTACACTATCAAATCCGTTTAATAATAGCGTGAGGTCTGACCTTGATTATAAGGATGAGATGACGGACTGCACCAGTGTGCTGCCGTATCAATATGTGAATAAATGTGAGGTTACAAGACAGTTTGTAACTTAGACAAATCGTTTATCCAAAAAAAACCAAGCATAGAAAGTACTCTATACTTGGTATTTTGCTTGATATTTATTGATTGTAAAGACGTCTTTATCGCTTTGAAGATGTCGTTGAAATATTAAGCTAGCTTGATGCATCAACGCCATTAATCACTTTTAATAAATACTCTTGAGCGGTATGCGGCGTTTCACCTGCGGCTGGTTGCAGCTGCTGCCAAGCACCATCACAGCTAAGTATCCACGCTTGGGTATTGTCTTTCAGATAGTTAAGTAAACCGTCTTGATATACTTGTTTAAACAGTTTTTTGTCTTCGATTGGAAACGCCACTTCGACGCGATGGAATAAATTACGATCCATCCAGTCTGCACTACCACAATATAAGCGTTCGTCGCCATTATTATAGAAATAATAAACACGCGTATGCTCTAAAAAACGCCCAATAACAGAGCGTACAGTAATGTTTTCTGACAGACCTTTTACTTGCGGACGCAAACAACACATGGAGCGTAAAATGAGCTCGATTTTGACGCCTGCTTGCGAGGCATCATATAACTTGCTAATCAATCGACGTTCGGTTAAAGCGTTAACCTTAACGATAATATGAGCGCGCTTGCCGGCTTTCGCATGAGCAATTTCATCATCGATAAAACTTATCAACTTATCATGCAAGGTAAAAGGCGCATGCAGCAGCTTTTTGAGATTGGCAGGCTTACCCATTCCCGTCAGCTCTTGAAATATATTATGTACATCCTCTGAGATATCAGGATCTGCGCTAAATAAACCATAATCGGTATAAACTTTGGCATTGGCGGCATGATAGTTGCCCGTCCCTAAATGCACATAGCGGCGGATTCGATCATCCTCACGGCGCACAATAAGCATCAGCTTGGCGTGGGTTTTATAGCCGACAATCCCGTACACGACGACCGCACCCGCTTCTTGCAAATAATTGGCGACGGCGATATTAGAGGCTTCATCGAAACGCGCACGCAGCTCGATGACGGCAGTGACTTCTTTACCATTACGAGCAGCAGCAGCCAATGCTTTAACGATTTCTGAATTGGTGCCTGAGCGGTACAATGTCTGCTTAATCGCTAACACTTTTGGATCGCTCGCCGCTTGCCAAAGCAGATTGATAATCGGTGAAAACGCATGAAAAGGATGATGCACTAGCACATCGCTTTTACGCATGGCGGCAAACATACTGGTTGCTTTGTCCAGCTTATCCATCTCACGACGGAACTCTTTTGGCACCACATGGGTAAAGGGCTGATAGCGCAGCGCTGGAATATTGAAATCAAACAATAAGCGCGTTAAGTTGACAGGACCATTGACGCGGTACAGCTGATTGTCATGCAGCTCAAATTCATTAAGCAAATAATCACTGATAGGCGTTGGACAATCGGTGGTGACTTCTAGCCGCACTTTATCACCGAAGCGGCGGTTTTCTAGCTCGCCCTCCAGAGCCTTAGCAATATCTTCAACATCATCAGCCAAATCTAAATCGGCATTGCGCGTCAGTCTAAACTGATGGCAGCCCGTCACACTCATCCCAGGGAACAGCTCACCGATATGCTCATGAATAATAGCTGAGAGCATGACGTGATGCTCTTTGCCACCTGTCAGCTCATCAGGCAGGCGAATCACGCGCGGCAAACTGCGCGGTGCGGGCACAATCGCTAGATTGATATCACGACCAAAGGCATCTTTACCTTCTAAAGTAGCGATAAAGTTTAAGCTCTTATTGACCAAACGCGGAAACGGATGCGCCGGATCGATGCTAATCGGTGTCAACACTGGCGATACTTGCTCAGTGAAGTAGCGCTTCATCCATGCCGACTGCTCAGCATTTAGCTCGTCGCGTTTTAGATAACGGATATCCTCAAGCGCCAGTGCTGGTAAGATATCTTCATTGAGAATACGATATTGCTCAGCGATGGCGTCGTGCATTACGGTAGATATCTCATTCAGCACTTCACTGGGACGCATGCCATGAACACTGGTCGAGACATCACCCATATTGAGCTTTTGCATAATGCCTGCGACACGAATCTCAAAAAACTCATCAATATTCGATGAGAAAATAATCAAGAAAAACAAGCGCTCAAGTAGCGGATGACGAGGACTTGCTGCCTGCGCTAAGACACGTAAATGAAACTGTAATAAAGACAAGTCGCGATTGATATAACTGCTGGGTGAATAGCTGCCGTCTTCTGAACGCTGCCATGCAACCTCAGTTAAATTGTCATTGCGACTCTCTGTATGGCTTTTATTATCAACTGCTATCACTGTATTATTGCTATCAGTGTCCTGCTTATTATTCACATCCATCACGTCACTACTCCTTTGCGTTATCGATACGCCATCATCTTCAATACCAATTGTCTTTTATAATCGCTTTTTCACTAAGAAATTTATCAGGGTTCTTTTTTCATCCATTACTACTCGAAACTATCACTTGAAACTGCCATTCAAAACTATCACTTAAAACCGTCACTTAAAACTATCATTCAAAAACACAGCGCTATTTATTAAATGGTCATAGGTACAATCCATTAAGCCGATTGTGGTAACACCGCATTGCTCATGCGCTTTTTGATAATACGTTGTTTATTGCGTAAACGTCTATCACCCTGATTGTCTTCGTAGTATTTTGGATTGGTCAACATAGCGATAAGTAAGGCTGATTCATCACGGTTCAGCTTGGCAGCAGATTTATCAAAGTAATGCTGAGCGGCTGCTTCGATACCATAAATACCATTGCCAAACTCTGCCACATTGAGATAAGCAGTCAAGATACGCTGCTTGTCCCATAATGTCTCAATCATGACAGTGATAATCGCTTCCTCAATTTTACGAACATACGAGCGATGCGAGGTCAAAAATAAGTTTTTTGCTAGCTGCTGGGTAATCGTCGAGCCACCAGCGGACATCTTACCCGTCTCTTCATTTTTCTTACGTGCCGCCTCAATGCCTTTGAAATCAAAACCATTATGCTGACTAAATGTCGAATCCTCACTCACTATCGCGGCTTGTTTGGCAGATTTTGCGATGGCATCGTATTCAGCCCAAGTTTGGGTGACAGTACCGCCCGTCAAACGATGAGTCAGCATAAACATGCTGTTATTAATCGGCTGCGTTTTCCAAATTAATAGTAGCCCAGCAACTAATACATGAAATGCAACGACCAATAGCATGATTGCCATCAATAATCGTTTGAAAAATTTGCCAAAACTTGCCATGCGCGATATCCAAGTGATTGAAAAGGTAATAAGATGAGCTGAAGAGCCAGTAATTAAAAACAGCAGGTCATCTTACCTAATCTCACAATCGCTGTCATTATTTACCCCACTTCTTTATCATGCCATAGAGTCTACGTAAAAAAATCAGGCTGTATTTATGCTGGCAATCGAAGTCCTAAAAACCGAAACTTTGTGACAAGTATTAAGACAAGAGAATAAATATGTACGATGATAATAATATAAAAGCCTTACGGGAACGTATGGTTGCTGCAAACCCCGATCTTGGTCATGCTGAAAATAATGATAAATGGTGGCTACTTGGAACGTCTGGCTGTCATTTGTGCGACATCGCGAAGCAAGTGCTGATTCAATTTCAAGCCGTACAGCCGATTACCTATCAACAGGTCGATATCGCACATTTCGATGAACCATTGATGATGGAATTTGCCACCACTATTCCGGTGATTTTGACACCATCAACACGATTAAACTATCCATTTTCAGTCATGGATTTACAGCAACTTTTCATACAATCATAGCAAGCCTACAATAAAAAACGATGTAGTGAGAACATAATGAAAAATTTGAGCAAAATCACTGAAATTGAAGACCTGCGCCGCGTTGCCGAACGTAAAGTACCGCGTATGTTTTATGATTATGTCGATTCAGGCTCATGGACTGAGACGACTTATCGTAGCAATGAAACCGACTTTGACCGTATCAAGTTACGCCAGCGAGTATTGGTAGATATGGACAATCGCAGTCTAGCAACCCACATGATTGGCGAAGAGGTAAAAATGCCCGTCGCCATCGCGCCCACTGGCTTTACCGGTATGATGTGGGCGGATGGTGAGATTCATGCCGCGCGGGCAGCAGAAAAATTCGGCATACCGTTTTCGCTATCGACCATGAGTATCTGCTCTATCGAAGATATTGCCACTCATACCAGCAAGCCCTTTTGGTTTCAGCTATATGTGATGCGCGATCATGACTATGTGGCCAATCTCATTCAACGGGCGAAAGATGCCAATTGTTCGGCGTTGATTCTTACCGCGGATTTACAAGTGCTGGGACAGCGCCATAAGGACATCAAAAATGGCTTGTCTGCACCGCCTAGACCTACACTTGCCAATATCGTCAACTTGATGACCAAGCCTCAGTGGTGTATGAATATGCTGGGCACCAAACGTCATAGCTTTGGCAATATCGTCGGTCATGCGAAAGGCGTCGATGACTTATCTTCTCTCACCGCTTGGACGGAAGAGCAATTTGATCCGCGCTTGAGCTGGGATGACGTGGCACGCATCAAAGATATGTGGGGCGGCAAATTAATTATTAAAGGTATCATGGAACCTGAAGATGCCATTATGGCTGCTCGTAGCGGTGCCGATGCACTGGTCGTCTCAAACCACGGTGGTCGTCAATTAGATGGCGCCCTCTCCTCCATTTCTGCCCTATCCGATATCGTACAAGCTGTGCATGCTGAAGATAGCGATATCGAGGTGTGGTTAGACAGCGGTATTCGCTCGGGTCAGGATGTACTAAAAGCGCGCGCATTGGGTGCAAAAGGCACGATGATTGGTCGCGCTTTTCTTTACGGTCTGGGCGCTTATGGCGAAGATGGCGTGCGACGTGCGCTGGAAATCATCCATAAAGAATGCGATCTATCGATGGCATTCTGTGGTCACACTGATATCAATAATGTCACCACTGATATATTGGTAAAAGGCATTTATGAGAACCTCAAAGTTGCTAATCGTTAAACATGTCATTAAAACGGTCGTTAAAACGATCCACTATTAAGAGTACTAGTCGTTTAAGAGTACTAGTCGTTAAATCATAATGTCATGCAGATGTATGACATTATTTGACCATACCCTTTATACTCTATTTATAACATTCTAATGATATCTCACCTTTATGACCATTCAACAATTATTAAAAACAGCCCCTGTCACCACGCTGTTACTAGCCAGCTTTATTGGGTTATTCATCATGCAAGTACTGACAGGCGTCGATGCCAATAATCCATCGACTGAGGCGCTCTTAAAATGGGGTGCCAATGCATTGCCATTTACCATGGGTGATGAGCCGTGGCGCTTGGTCAGCAGTGCCTTTTTACACATCGGCTTGATGCATTTATTGTTTAATGGATTTGCCATGTATTTCTTTGGGCAGATTGCCGAGCCGATGTTTGGCTCAGCCAAGTTTTTGGCATTGTTTTTACTGGCGGCGATCGGGGGCAACTTACTGAATAACTATGTCACGTGGCACAGTATTGTAGAAGGAACTGGTCAACCGGGTCTATCGGCTGGGGCGTCAGGTGGCATCATGGGTATCGGCGCAGCACTATTAATAGCCGCACTGTTTAAAATATCGGTCAATGGGATGGTACTCAATCTTAAAAGCTTGATATTTATCATGGGCATCAACCTTGTTTATGGTTTCGCCGTACCGGGTATCGATAATGCAGGGCATATCGGCGGCGCGGTGACTGGCTTAGTGATTGCACTGGCGTTCGCAGTCGCCTACCGTCAGCGTATGACAATAGCGTTACAGAATACGCCTAACCCAGCTACTTATGAAGACCGTTATCGAACGACTTATATCAATTTTCCAGTAAGCAGCGATACTGACTCTTCTGCTAATAACGAGCACTTTAATAATGCTGATTTTGACAATAACAGCAGTTTCCACCCCGACTCTGCTGTAAAATCACACTTAAATACTCATGCTAATCACAGCCACCTTAGTGAACAAGAAACACCGACCAAATCTATCCTTATTTGGCAATTACTACCATGGCTAATGATGCTACTGATTAGCATTGGCTTTATTTGGTGGTGGCAAGATATTCATGATCAAATACTACAAGTATTAAAAACCATTGAGTAAACCTTCATAGTTATTTATCATTGCTAAATAGTTCATGATAACAGCTTACTGGTTAGGTTTTTCTTACTCGCTTCTTGCTATAAGTCAGAGTACTTTTAAACCGCTACGGTGTTACCCGCCCTAGATGTACTGAGTTTACTATCTGCGGTCGGTCGCCTTGTAGCGATTCTAAGACTCCTTGACTATACACGATTGCCCCCAATTATTTCATCCATTTATGAGACTTTATTATGTTTAAACCTGTAGCGCTACCTCATATTTCTACGCGCGTCATGCTTAGCGCATTAACGGCTACCGCGTTATTTAGTGTCGCCAGTATGTCCAATGCTGCACTTTTTAAGGACAATTTACCTACTGACCAAGACGCTGTATTAAGCGTAGGCGTCAACGTCATAGCCGTCAACTCAGCCTACGATATGGAAGACAGCCTTGATGTACGTGTATTGCCGGGCGCGTTTTATGACAACAATAGATTCTATGTGCGCGGCGCCCAAGCGGGTGCTTATATCATTAATGATGGCAAAAATCAGCTGTCGGCTTATGCTCAGCTCGCTGGCAACGATTTCGATCCTGATGATGCTAGAGGCGCATTACAAGGTCTTGATGAGCGTGAAGCGTCAGTCGCTGCTGGTCTTACTTATTTGCGCCGCACGCCCGTTGGTGGTTTCCGTGCTCAAATCGCGACTGATGTTTTAGACCGTAGCGGTGGTAACACAGCTCGCTTGACGTATCTTGCTAGAATTACAAAAGACAAGCTAACGGTCTATCCAAGCATTGGTTTTGAATACAACGATGCTGACTATAATGAATACTATTATGGCGTCAGCGAAAAAGAGTCAGCGGAAACAGGCGTCGCGGCTTATAAGTCCAATTCGAGCTTAAATCCTTACGTTAACATTAGTGCCAACTATGATTTCAATGAACGTTGGGCATTGTTTGCCAATCAAAGCTTAAGCTATTTGCCGAATGAACAATACGATAGCCCAATGGTTGACTCGCGTACTGAGTCAACCTCGACGCTTGGTTTGCTGTATAAGTTTTAATTCAGCTTAGATTATTATTAAAAAAGACCTTACTACATCGTGTGGTAAGGTCTTTTTTAGCTTTAAATGTAGATACAAAGCGCACCCAGTAAACCGATAAAGTATATAGTTCTTGAAATCATTGATTGTAACGATACTACTTTACAAGTTTTAGAGATTAAATATCAAAAATCTAAGCACTTTTCTCAGATTTTTAATCTTGACTACTCTTATCTTTATTAATTGTAAATATCATTTTATTGTAATCGTTACTACTTTCAAATTTAAAGCTTACTCTCTCAGTATCGTATTTTAAACCCTTTTCATCAAAATCTTGAGCACTTAGGTTTCCCCACATGTCCTCATAGCAAATAGCAAATACTTTATAGTCAAGCTTTTTACCGCTAAGAAAATAACTTCCAAAACTCTTCTGAGAAAGCGTGTTAGATATTCCTGATAAAAGAGATAATATTACATCGTTATCAGTAGTGGACTCAATACCATACCATCTATGGACTGTAAACTTAATCTCACTATATTTAATTCCATTGACTGTAAGCTCTTTCTTATCTAGATTATTTATATTATTATCCATATTAATAAAGTTTTTAATGAAGGAAGCAAACTCTACTCTGCTCATTTTTGATAGTAGTTCATTGTTTGAAATCGATTCACGAAAAGCGTCAAATGCATCTTGAAGAGTCGAGCCGTCTGATTTATCCAATAGCTTAATAAAGTCTGTATTACTCATTTGATCTTTAAGATAATGTTCTGACTTATGTTTAAAATAATAGCACTTATAAGAAACGCATAAAGCTATTAAATTCGGCTTAGTATAAAAAGCACTTTCGTTTTTTTTATAGCGTACTAGTTCACTACCTTTAATATCGCTAGAGAATGAAAACAGTACAGTAGGTGAAGTACCTCCAATTGATCCAAATCTTTCAAACTTTCCAATAGTTGTTTTAAGTTCTTTAGAGTTCAACGTACTCTTAACTTCGAAAATATATTTTACAGCTTCTATAGGAACAAAAGTTAAATCCTCTTTTATATATGGAGGAAGTATTTCATCATTATATATTAGAATATCACTTTCATTTGATTGATCGCCTTTGGAATTTTCTGTAACACCTTTAGTAAGCTTAAACTTCTGAGGAATTACATCTTTTATTAGTAACAATATACCATTTTCATTCAATCCACCCTTTATTCCTTGATGTACAACACTCTTATTTACCTCAAACTCACCTTTGAGGTTATTTATTTTGTTATTAAATGATTTAGAGATAATACTCATACTTAAAGACCTTGAAAATAGATAATGCTGATGATTAGTCCATAATATCACTGTTGATAGTTATCATTTCTACTTACAGTGTACTAATGCAAATTAACTCGCTATAACAAAGCTTTTTTAACTCTAAGTGAATTAGTACCCTGTTAGTTTATGTAATAAAAAAACAGAACTAACTTTAAAACCCGAACAAAAAAAGACCTTGCCACATTACATGACAAGGTCTTTTTACTATTCTAAGAAGTCTTTAATAGCCTACTTAGGATGTACCATATCAGCAGGAATTACCCACTCATCAAATTGCGCTTCAGTTAATAGCTCTAGCTCAACCGCCACTTGCTTCAAAGTCTTATTTTCTTTATAAGCCGTTTTAGCGATTTTTGCTGCATTCTCATAACCAACATGACGGTTAAGCGCAGTCACTAGCATCAATGAATTGTGCAAGAAGTCATCGATTTTATCTTTTACTGGCTCGATACCAACAGCACAGTTTTCGTTGAAGCTATTGCACGCATCACCAAGCAGCTTGATAGATTGCAATAAGTTAAAGGCGATTACTGGCTTATAAACGTTTAGCTCAAAGTTACCTGACGCGCCTGCCATGCTGATAGTGACGTCGTTACCCATCACTTGCGCCACAACCATCGTCATTGCTTCTGACTGGGTTGGGTTCACTTTACCCGGCATGATAGAAGAGCCTGGCTCATTTTCAGGAATTGTCAATTCGCCCAGACCACAACGAGGACCAGATGCCAACCAACGTACGTCGTTAGCGATTTTGTTTAAGCTAGCGGCTAGCGTTTTTAGTGCGCCAGAAGCAAATACTTCCGCATCACGAGCCGCTAGTGCTTCAAATTTATTCGGTGACGTTACGAACGGCAAGCCTGTTAATTCAGCCAATTGCTCAGCTGATTTTACCGCATAATCAGGATGGGCGTTTAGACCCGTACCAACCGCTGTACCGCCTAGTGGCAATTCATATAGACCTTGTAGCGCGTTATCGATACGAGTCAATGAATGGTCAAGTTGACTTACATAGCCGCTAAATTCTTGACCTAAAGTCAAAGGCGTCGCGTCTTGTAAATGCGTACGACCAATTTTAACAATGCTATCAAATTCTTTCGCTTTAGCAGCCAAGGTATCACGTAGTGCTTTTACGGCTGGAATCAATAAACCGTTGATTTCACGCGCAGCGGCAACACGAATCGCCGTTGGGAAGCTGTCGTTGGTAGACTGTGCATGGTTTACATGATCATTTGGGTGAATTGGCATGTAGCTGCCGCGCTCAGAACCAGCGATTTCGTTGGCACGGTTGGCTAGTACTTCATTCATGTTCATGTTTGACTGGGTGCCAGAACCTGTCTGCCATACCACTAATGGGAACTGATCGGTTAAACCACCGTTGATGACTTCGTCAGCGGCTTGCACGATTAAATCGCGCTTGTCAGCGTCGATACGCTCAAGGCTAGCGTTGGTAATCGCAGCGGCTTTTTTGACCAGTGCCATTGCTTCAATCATTGGACGCGGCAACGTCTCGCCACCGATTTTGAAGTTTTCACGGCTACGCTGAGTTTGCGCACCCCAATAAGCGTCAGCTGGGACTTCCACGTTGCCCATGGTATCTTTTTCGGTACGAGTTGCCTGATTCTGTGTCGACATAACTACCCTCTTTAATGGTTTGTTGTATAGCTGCTATGAAAAAAGTGCAACACACGCTGCACATAAAGGAAAATACGCTGTAAAGTGGCGTTATGATAGCATGACTAGACCGTGTTGAATATTCACAAATAGCCATTGCTACTCTCTACAAGCAACAGCCATCATCAATTTAATACATTATTGGATAGTCTATCTATGCATCCTGAGTTAAAAAATTCTGAGTTTCAGACATCTACCGTTAGCAATCCGCCGAGACGGCAATTTACTCGCCAGCGTCGTCAGTTAACAGATGGGGAGCGCAGCCAATACGCGCGCATGGCAAGTTTGCATTTAGTTAAGTTGCAACAGCGCTTAGCACCGCGTGCGCGTATTGGTTTATATTACGATGGCTTTGGCGAATTACCTACTCAGCCACTATTGGATTGGTGTCAACGCTTAGGCTATTCATCTTACTTACCAGTCGTTGGCTCACTTGGTCGTACTAGCAATAACAGCGATGATAAACATCTACGCTTTGTGCCTGTTTATCAATCAAAGCTGCTCAATATACCGACTCGCATTCATAGCTTAGGCATGAAGCAAAACCATCATCGCCGTCTACTTTGGGCACGAGAATTAGATGTGATTATTTGTCCGCTCGTGGCAGTAGATCTCAACGGCAATCGTATGGGCATGGGTGGCGGCTTTTATGATACGACGCTTGGTTACAGCTATCGATCAGGGGCAAAAAAACCGTTAAAGATAGGCTGGTGTTATGATTTTCAAGTGGTTGAACAATTACAGCGGCAACCGTGGGATGTGCCACTAGATGGCTTAATTACCCCAAGTGGCTTGAGGTGGTTTTGATGAAAGAGGATAAGCAAGCGATGGATACTAACTCTAGCGCTGATCATGTGGATGAGTATTTGCAAATGTTAGGTAACGAGGACGCTAGAGAGGTGCGTTACTATAGTCAAGAGCAACCTTTTAGTTCTGAGGAGATGACACGGCTAGTCAATGAAGAGCGTCTGAATAAACTGATGGCGCAAAGCGATGCGTTTTTGCGTAGTTTTAATGATGGGATAAAAGATTTTGAAAATGACAATAAAGACCCATAGAGGATTTGCAAAGACAACAATGAGCTACTTTCGCTCAAAACCACTAAGGGTAGTTTTTGCTATCTTGTGGATCATTTTCGTCGGTCTTATTATCACTTTAGGTTTTAGCACAGATCCCTATTTACTTCACGTTCAGAATATTCCTCTTCCGCATCCCTATCCTATAGAATTAGTCGTTATATTAATAATAGGAATGCTGTTTCATTTAAGCTTACTGGTGACTATGGATGTATATATGGATAGTCGCTGGAAGTTTTTCACTATGCTGGGGACTAGCATTTTATTTTTATTTGGTTTCGGTATGATGGCGATGCATGCACCGCCGTCATTAAGTGGGATGATTTTTTGGACGTTTTTGTCCTCTTTACTATTTTTATTGCTTTGCTTTTGGCAGGTCTATTTATTTGTTTTAAGGCGATTTTTTCGTAGAGAATCAGTTTAATAACAAGGTAATTGACATTTTAAAGCTGGGTTAAAAACCCAGCCTACACCAAACTCTACTTAACTTTGATAGCCTACAACACCATCGCTGCAATCCAACCAAATATCAATAATGGAATGTTGTAATGCAAGAATGTCGGCACCACACTGTCCTTGATATGGTCATGCTGACCGTCGATGTTTAGACCAGAAGTAGGTCCAAGAGTCGAATCTGATGCTGGAGAACCTGCATCACCGAGCGCACCAGCCGTACCAATAATCGCCACGGTTGCCAATGGCGAAAACCCTAACGAGATACATAGCGGTACATAAATCGCCGCCAAAATAGGAATGGTTGAGAATGACGAACCAATACCCATGGTCACAATTAAACCAATTAACAGCATAATAAATGCAGCTATCGCTTTATTACCTGCGAATAATGACGCGGCACCATCAACTAATGGCTGAATCTGCTCAGTTGCTTTCATCACTTCTGCAAAGCCTTGCGCGGTAATCATAATAAAGCCGATCATCGCCATCAGCTTGATACCGTCATTAAAGACCGTATCAGCTTCACTCCATTTAACGACGCCCGTCGCCATAAAGACGCCAAAGCCAAACATAGAGCCAAGCAAAAGTGAGTCGGTATACATCTGCACCACAAATGCCGTCACAATCGCGGCAAGCGCCACCAACGTTTTCATCTTACTTTGTGTTTGCACACTAGCTGCGGTTTTGCTTAACGCGTCACCCTCTAACACTTCATCATGCGCAGCTTTATCAATTGCTAGCTGCTGATACTGGCGCGGTTTACGGTAGCTGATAAATACGGCGACGAGCAAGCCTACAAACATACCCAAAGCCGGAATTGCCATGGCTTTGGTGACTGAGATGTTGCTGATATCAATGCCTGCTTCGCCAACGTTTTTCAGCATGATTTGATTGAGATAAATATCGCCAAAGCCATACGGAATAAACATGTAAGTGGTCACAAGACCAAAAGTCAGTAGACAAGCAATTAAACGTCTATCGATGTGCATGCGATTGAAAGCGAGTAATAATGGCGGTACTAGCAATGGAATAAAGGCAATATGAATAGGGATTAAGTTTTGGCTAAAGCAGCTCATGGTGATTAAACCTGCAAACAGCATGTATTTAATCATGCCACTGGTGCCGCCCGCATCAATGCGTTTGATCACCGCCCCTGCCAGTGACTGTGGCAATCCTGAATGCGCAATCGCCACTGCAAAAGCCCCAAGCAGCGCATATGACAGCGCAATTTGTGCGCCATTTCGGATACCTTCTTGAAAGGCATTCAAAGTATCGGTCATACCCAAACCAGCGATGAGTCCGCCTGCCAGCGCACCGATTAATAAGCTGAGTACCACGTGTACACGCGCCAAAGACAGCCCTAGCATGATGACGACTGCCAGCAGTACCGCATTGATGGTCATATATTGCCTCTTATTCTGTCTGCTATAGCCTGATTAAGACCTATTAATATCTCATGGGCGATGGATATCACCCTCGCCTCTAAACCGCTTGACGCTAAAACCACCGTTTAAGACGCGCGTCAGTTTACCTTATTTTGCACACAAATCCTACGCACAGAACCCAATAGGTGTTAGCTACGACTTCTTACCCATGCTCTGTATACATTGAATTTCAGCTAATATTTAAAATTATGAATAACAATATGACTCGCAGTCTTTAGATAGATATAACTATTTTGCGCAGATAAGCGTGTGACTTTGCCTACAAGCCTTGCAATTTTATCGGTGAGCACCATTTATCTAAACATGAACCACGAACTTGACTTTACAAGTCTGGTGAACGAGGAAGAATATATGAGTGAACATAAAATTGCCCAAGACAATATCGACATCGATGTCGACGTTTCATCTACTGTTGCTGATGATCAAGAGCGAGACAGCGCGCCTAACGATACGACAGATGATGTAGCTGTAACAGCTGATCGCGTTGAAGATGGTGATAGCAAAGATAGTGATGATAAAGATAATGAAGACAAGGACAACACTGTTGAAGACGATGACGCGAAAGACGATAGTATAAAAGGTGACGGTACAGAAAACTATTTACCACTACTGGCATTGCGCGATGTTGTCGTTTATCCGCACATGCAGATTGCCTTGTTCGTCGGTCGTGAGCCATCGGTAAAGGCCGTTGAATTGGCACAGGCTGAGTACGGCAATAAAGTCTTGGTCGTGGCACAAAAAGACTCGCTGACTGAAGACATCGATCAAGATAACTTGTATCAATACGGTACGGTTTGCCGCATCGTCAGTACCATGCCGCATGACAGTGATGAGAACTGCATCAAAGTATTGATCGAAGGTCAATATCGTGCGCGCGTTGATACTATAGAAAATCACGACACATTATTGATGGCAAACTTTGAGCGTGCTGACCTCGATGTCAGTATGGATGAGAGCCAGCAAAAAAATACCATTCAGGCTTTGACCACGCTGTTTGAAAGCTATGCGGATGCGCGCCTACGAAATGCACGTGAGCTAACTCGTGTGGCCAAGCGCATTGATGACTTGCTTGAGTTGGTATATTTCATCTCGACCCGTGTATCGATGGATTTAAATATTAAGCAATCATTCTTAGAAAATGATGACCTTAAAACCCATATCAATACCTTAACCGAATATTTGGTTAAACAAAGCGCTGAACAAAATATCGAGCAAGATATCCAAGAAGCGGTCCGTCAGCAAATGGAAGACAATCAGCGCGAATACTTCTTAAACGAGAAGATGAAAGCCATTAAAAATGAGCTGTCAGATATGAATGACGGTGCGTTCGATGGCGAAGATGATGTGGCTGAGCTAGAGCAGCGTCTAGAAGATGCCGACTTGCCAGAAGATGTGCGCAAAAAAGCGGATCAAGAGCTGAAAAAACTCAAAATGATGCCACCTGCCTCGAGTGAATCGTCAGTGGTGCGCAACTATATTGAATGGATTTTGGACACACCGTGGAATGCCACAACCAAGGTTTCCATCAATTTAGAAAAAGCAAAAACGGTATTGGACGAAGATCATTACGGCTTGCAAGATGTGAAAGATCGCATCTTAGAATACCTCGCCGTACAATCACGTGTGAAAAAACTCCGTGGTCCGATTCTTTGTTTAGTCGGTCCTCCAGGTGTTGGTAAAACCTCATTAGGCGAGTCGATTGCCCGTGCGACTGGTCGTAAGTTTGTGCGTATGGCGCTTGGCGGCGTGCGTGATGAAGCAGAGATTCGTGGTCATCGCCGTACTTATATCGGTGCGATGCCGGGTAAAATTGTCCAATCACTGGCCAAAGTTGAAGTTAAAAACCCGCTATTCTTATTGGATGAAATCGATAAAATGGCGCAAGACTTCCGCGGTGATCCAGCATCAGCATTGCTTGAAGTGTTAGATCCGTCACAAAACGATACCTTTAACGACCATTATCTCGATATGGATTTAGATTTATCGCAAGTGATGTTTATCTGTACTGCCAACAGCATGGATATCCCGCCTGCCCTACTTGACCGGATGGAAGTCATTCGTCTGCCGGGTTATACCGAAGAAGAAAAGGTCAATATCGCACAGAAGTACTTAGTACCAAAAGCCATTAAGAATAACGGTCTCAAAGAAGGCGAAATTGAGATTGTAGAAGCGGCATTGCATAGCATCGTGCGTAGCTATACCCGTGAAGCCGGTGTGCGTAACCTTGAGCGTGAAGTCAATAAAATCTGCCGTAAAGTCGTTCGCGGTTCGGTTGAAACCCATGGCGCACGTGCTCCGAAGAAAGCAGAACGTCAGCTAATCGTGGTCGATGACAAAAACATCGATGACTATCTAGGTGTGCATCAGTACGACTACGGTCTAGCAGAAGAAGAGCCTGAGATTGGTCGTATTACTGGTTTGGCGTGGACGCAAGTTGGTGGTGAGCTACTTACTATCGAAGCGGTGGCGATGAAAGGTAAAGGCGAGCTGAGCTTTACCGGTTCACTCGGCGATGTAATGAAAGAGTCAATTCGCGCTGCGATGAGTGTGGTGCGTGCTCGCGGAGACAGTTTGGGTATCGACTACGAAACCTTTAAGACGACTGATGTCCACGTCCATATGCCAGAAGGTGCCACGCCGAAAGATGGCCCATCGGCTGGTGGTGCGCTAACGACAGCGTTAGTATCCGCTTTAACTGGTATTGCTATTCGTCCAGATATCGCCATGACAGGTGAGATTACCTTACGTGGTAAAATCCTACGCATCGGTGGTCTAAAAGAGAAGCTACTTGCTGCGCATCGCGGTGGTATCAAGCATGTGTTGATTCCAGCGACCAACGAGCGTGACTTGGCCGATATCCCTGATAACGTGAAAGCTGGTCTGACCATTCAGCCAGTGGCAACGATTGATGAGATATTAAAAGTTGCTTTGGTCAGTATGCCAGTGCCGCTTAAACCAGCTAAAGTGACGGTTGATAAAACCTCAAGCAAAGCGCTGCATAACTAATCTGATTAGTTACTAATCCAGTCTTATAAATCAGAAAGCCGCTCATCATAACGATGGGCGGCTTTTTTTTGGCAAAAATAAAGACCACTCTTAATAATACCTTATACTATATTTTAGACAAATGTTTATTAATTAGGAAAGTGCAATGTTAAATCATTTACGGGTACCTCTAGTTGTAATAAGCACATTACTACCCCTCGCTTTGTTAGGCTGCCAAACCAACAACCTTAATCATTCAGCACAAACCAGGACCGTTATCGACGATAAAAACTGGTCAGCGACCACGCTCGAATCCAGACTGTTTCAAACCACCACAAAATATGAGTGGCAATTAACCTATGTCAGCGATGATAAGGGTCGAATCAAGGCTTTTAACCAAAAGCTGCCTTTGATAATGGAGGTACATCCAAGCCTTTTAACATTTACAGAAGGCTGTCAACGTCACCAAGTTTCTTTTGATATGTGGTTACCATTACCGTACCTTTACGGGCAAATCAATGTCAGAGAACCATCTGATAACTGCACCACAGTAAACCATTCAATTATCGAAAACTTGAGTAATAAAAACACAATCAAAAACAAAACAGGAAATGTCGTAAATAGTGTTTTTATACCCTATTTAGATACAGCTTTCAGATTTGATCCAGTACTAGCAAACTCTGCACAGAGTTCTAACAAGACATTAAAACAGCTGGCTCTAAAAACCAATAAAGGAAAAACACTGATTTTTTCGGGTACGCCCAAGCCTGAATATCGTGTGGCGGGCATACCGCTTACCAATGAATTATTAGAGCGATACCAATGGCGTCTTATTAGTGCAACTGACGATACCAATAAAACTATTAATAAATTTAATCGTCCAGATGTACCTATTACTGCAAATTACAGACTTGGTTCACATGATTATAGCAATCCTCAGCAAAGTAGTTTTAGCCAAGGTGTTGGGTTTTCTGTCGGATGCAATGGGGCTGGTGGGTCTTATGCTTTATCTACTAATCAAACGTTGCTAATTGGTGGCAACCCTTCAACGATGGTAGGGTGTGGTGATGACATTGATGATATTGAATCAAGTCTTAGCCGCCTAATGCTTTATAGTTCTAGTCAGTTAACACTGATCAATCTTGATACGCAGAGAGTATCTAATCCTTCTGATAATTCTGAATCCAGCTATCTCCTTACTCAAAAGTTAGAATCAGGCGAAACTTTAGTATGGCAAAACGAAGTAAAGAAAATACCGTAAACAATTTTCAAACCCATACGATACTTACATTTATTAACCGATTGTTGCGCATTTGATGAATAACTATATCTAATCCTTAGCTATACTGATGACGACATTAACGAATGTTTATAGAAATCAAAAGGTACTTACCTATAAACCTTTAAGAGTTAGCTTTTTATCAAAAATAACTAAGTATTAAAAATAATTGGAGATAATAATGAATAAGACGATGCTTACAAGTGCCCTATTATGTGGTTCAGCGTTAGTAATGACGGGTTGCCAAACCGTCGAAGGTCAAATGCAAACCGGTAATCCACTGAGCCAACCTGCGCTAAAATCTACGATAAATGCAGTCGCTGGTAATAAAAATGAAGTGGGTCAAGTATTCCTACGTCCAGTTGATGGCGGCGTACAAGTTTACGGTAAGCTGATGAATTTGCAGCCGGGCAAAACAGTATCATTACATATTCATGAAACCGGTAGCTGTGCTGATATGGGTAAAGCGGCAGGTGGTCACTTTAATCCAGATAATAAACCACACTCTAACCCTGACGACATGAATGGTCATGCTGGCGACTTGCCTAACCTGACTGCCAATGCAGATGGCGTGGCTACTATTAACTATGTGAATAAGAAAATCTCTGTCGCTGATGCAGGTAAATACAGCGTTAATCGTTTGGCCTTTATCGTGCATAGCGGTGCTGACGACTATACTAGCCAACCAGCTGGTAATGCAGGCGACCGCGTTGCTTGCGGTATCATAGAGAAGAACTAATAGCATCTGAACTTAGCTGTTATTGATATCACAAATATGAATAGCACAAAAAAGACCTCTTAGATTCTAAGAGGTCTTTTTTGTTTAAAGTTTTATAGCTTAAAACAATATGGGTGATACAGAATCTCATATATTAACAATCAATCATCAAGATAAAAAGTAAAGGAGACTTACTCCTCTACCCACTTGCCATTACGCCAATACACACCCCAACGTGTGGCCTTACCGTTTTTCTCAGAGCCGATATATTGCTCTTTCTTCTTACGTGACCAGCGTAGAATGGTTGGATTACCATCTGGATCTTCATCTGGACCTTCAAACAGATACTGGAATTTATCTTCCATTTTATCTTTGATTTCGCGTAGCTCAGCCAGCTTTGGTGCACGTGTCTCGCGTACTTTCGGGAATTTAGACGCCGCCAAGAACATCCCAGCTGCCCCTTCACGCAAGATAAAGTAATCATCGTGCTTGGTTGATTTCAGCTCTGGCAGATGAATAGGATCCATGCGCGGCGGTGCGGCTTCGCCTGTTTTTAGCACTTTACGCGTATTATCACATTGCTGACAAGCGAAGTAAGGACCAAAACGTCCCGTCTTTAGCTCCATTTGTCCATCGCACTTATTACAGTCAATGGTTGGAGAATCAGAGCCAGGCACTTCGAACTTGCCTTCTTCTAAGACATAACCATCACAATCAGGATTGTTACCACACACATGCAGTTTCAGACCGCCATCGACGATATAACCATTCATTGCCGTGCTACATTTCGGGCAACGCTTTTTCTCCATCAAATCGCGAACTTCTGCCGCTTCATCATCACCTTCTGCCTCATCAAGATTGGCAAAAGCTTCGACGGGCATTAAATTCTTAGTGCCTTTACAGCGCTCTTTTGGCGGTAAATTATAGCCAGTACACCCTAAGAATACACCCGTTGAGCCAGTACGTAATTGCATTGGACGATCGCAAAGATCGCAATGCACGTCTGGTACGTCAGTTGGATCATTTGGACGCATGCCGTCTTTTTCTTTGGCGCGATCAAGCGTTGTTTTGAAGTCGCCATAGAAATTATCGAGGACATCTTTCCAATCTGTATCACCTTCTGCGACATGGTCAAGCTTGTCCTCTAGCGCGGCGGTAAAGGTATAATCCATCAAATCTGGGAAGCTTGCGGTTAGTCTGTCGGTGACGATATCACCCATTTTTTCAGCAAACAGGCGCTTGTTCTCAAGCTTCACATAGCCGCGATCTTGAATGGTCGAGATGATAGACGCATACGTCGATGGACGACCGATGCCTTTTTTCTCAAGCTCTTTCACCAAACTTGCCTCGGTATAGCGCGGTGGCGGCTTGGTGAAATGTTGACTCGGATCGAGCTTATCTAGTATTAGTTTATCGCCTTTTTTGACATCCGGAAGCAAAGTATCGTCAGTCTTCGCTGGTGGCATAACCTTGGTGTAACCATCAAATACTAACGTACGACCACGTGCTTTTAACTCGACATCATTGGCAGCGACGAATAGATTCACTGACAAGTATTTTGCTGGCAGCATCTGACAAGCGACAAACTGACGCCAAATCAGCTCGTACAGGCGGATGGCATCACGCTCAACCCCTTTAAGCTGCGTTGACTTCATATTGACATTAGATGGACGAATCGCCTCATGCGCCTCTTGTGCGCCTTGTTTGTTGCCGTAGAAATTTGGCTTTTCTGGTACGTATTTTGCGCCATAGCTATCTTCAATATAGCCACGTACCGCAGCAAGTGCATCACCAGATAAGAAAGTCGAATCGGTACGCATATAAGTAATATGACCCGCTTCATATAAGCGCTGTGCCAAAATCATGGTCTTTTTAACTGAAAAGCCCAATCGTGTGCTGGCTGCTTGCTGCAATGTCGAGGTGATAAATGGCGCACTCGGACGCGACTGCGTTGGCTTCTCTTCACGCTCTTTGACGATAAAGTCACTTGAGTTAAGAATTTCTAAGACTTTATCTGTCTGCTCTTTATTGATGAGCTTAAGCGTTTTGCCGCCTTGCTTGGTCGCCTCTAAGCGAATCGCAATTTGCTCAGCGTCCTTTTTGCTATTGGCAACGTGAGTATCGGCATGAATTTGCCAATACTCTTCTGGGATAAAGGCGCGAATTTCATGTTCTCTTTCTACGACCAGACGCATAGCAACGGACTGGACGCGACCTGCAGAGAGACCGCGAGCAACCTTTTGCCACAGCAGCGGCGATACCATGAAGCCAACGACACGGTCTAAAAAGCGCCGCGCTTGTTGGGCATTGACACGATCGATATCAAGTTTGGAGGGCTGCTTAAAGGCATTTTGAATGGCAGATTTGGTAATCTCGTTAAAAACCACACGCTCATACTTACTGTCAGCGCCGCCGATGACTTCTTTAAGATGCCACGCAATCGCCTCCCCCTCTCTATCCATATCCGTTGCCAGATAGATTTTGTCAGCGTCTTTGGCTAAAGCTTTAAGCTCTTTAATGACCTTAGTTTTATTTGGTAATACTTCATAAACTGCTGCCCAGTCATGTTCTGGATCGACGCCCATGCGCCGTACCAAGGCTTGCTGGGTTTTTTCTTCTTTGCTTAGACTGTCATCTTTTTTAGTCGTTGTTGGTTTTTTTGCACTTTTGCTTGCGCCAACCGGTAGATCACGGACATGACCAATACTGGAGCGCACGATAAAGTCATCGCCAAGGTATTTATTGATTGTTTTTGCCTTGGCAGGTGATTCTACAATCACCAAAGACTTGCCCTTTGGACTGCCTTTGGGATTACCAGCAGCGGGCGCTGGACTTTTTTTGGTTGCGGTTTTTGCCATATGTGACGACACCATTATTATATGAGTAAATTAAAAGTAAAAATAAATACAGCAGCATGGCAATTTATAATTGTGAGTTATAGTAGCGCGGTGAATCATTATAGTAATAGCTGCTTAAAAAAACGTTTATAAAACAAACAATAACCATAAGATAAAGAGTCAGTTATAAAGACGTTACACTGCTAAGCGTTACACTGTCAACTGTAAATGACTGAGAGTTTGCCAAAAGTTCTTGCATATTGCTTATAAATGGAGATTAAAAAATGATTTTCTACCTTGTAGCCGTTTTATAGGCGCTTTTGCATCTCTGACGCCCATTGTTCAAGCTGTTTTTTGAGCACCAACAAATCTGCTTCAATCAATTTTTGCTGATAAGCGGGATTGGATGAAGGACGCACATAAGCGATATCTTCCCAATAAATCACGATACTATTCGCCTTAGTCAGCAAACCTTTAACAAATGGCTCAATACTGACTGGCAAATCTAGCGGTGCTTTATCCAAGCTAAAATTGGTCTTTTTGACAATCGTATTATTAGTGCTGTTATTAGCACGAATCGCACTTGGAATCGTGAGCTTAACATCATCTTTGCTTGTATCGACAAAACTACTATCTGGTCGCCATTGCCCATCAATCACTTGATAGCGCGTGTGCGGCAGCTGCACATCATCTAACACTAAACAGTATTGACCTAACATTCCACGCCCATATTCGTTGTCTTTACCTTTGATCCAATCAGGACAACTCACCAGCTTTGGATTCAATTGTAAACGACGCGCGGTCATGCGCAGCTTATCCAAACGCTGATCGATACCGTTAGGTTTGAGCGCCATCATACTCCCTAATACAAATAGTACAATGATAACGCCAATGAATGTTCCCATGATGGTCCGACCTTTTGGATAAATGAAAATGTACTAAAAAATAAAACCGCTACTATCTATACAACAGGCTACAACAAAGACAGCGATTGCCCAGCTAACTATAAAAAAGCAATCATTGACTTTTTAACCAGTGACTTTTTAACAAGTCATTTTCTAACCAGTAGCGTTCTAATGTGCGGCTGTTTAACGAATGATTGTCTAAATACTGGCTACTATATAGAAGCTTATAATGAGCACGAACCGTTAAAAATCAAGCATGATAAGTTGATAACCACCAACCACTCGCGTTTTCTAATCTCGATGGCTTGGCTATATGTGCTAATAGATCAAACACTTAACTCGAATAAAAAACAGCATAATAACGAGATACAAAAAGTTGTCAGCATCAAAAAGTGCTATGATAAACCATAATTTTAAACGCGCGCAGGTTTATTATGAATTATCTTCTTAAGCGAAACTCATCGACCGCTTCACTAGCGAGCAAATGTGTCCATAAACTCATGAGTAAAACTGGGCTTACCCTCTCGCTAGTAGGCGCTGCCTTATTTACCCTATCAGGCTGTGCAACGACGCAAAATCTCACCCCGCAGCAATGTCAGGAAAGCAACTGGCAAGAAGTCGGCTATGCTGATGGCTTGCAAGGGCGTTCAGGTGCTTATTTTGGTCACTATGCCGATAGCTGCGCAAAGGTAGGTGGTCCCATGCCCAACCGCATACAATGGGAGCAAGGGCGACAGCAAGGTCTCAAAAGCTACTGCACCGAGCTTAATGCTTATAAACTTGGTCGCGAAGGCTACGACTGGCAGCCCGTTTGTCCGCTCGAAGGCATCGAAAAGCTAGAAGAAGCTTACGCGGAAGGACGTTACTACTATATCCGCCAACGTGATCTCGATTACCTACGTTCGCCTTATCCGTTTGGCTACGGGCCTGGGCGCTTTGGTTACGGCTATCATCCCTTTGGCTATGGCTGGTAAAAAGAAAACCCCAATGAGTACTTAATTTGAGGTTTAAGTACTCATTGAGGCTGGAGAAAAGTTTATTATTTTTGTTTTATTATTATATTAGCTACCTTTTTGATGGTTGGCTATCTAACAAACATCATATGATAATCATATCGTTTATAGACTCGCCTTATTCATTGACAAAGGCTATCTTTGTAAGTCCTGCTTGACTGGCAGCGGCTAGTACTTGAGCGACCGTGTCATACTTACTGTCTTTGTCAGCACGCAATTGTACAGAAGGGTCTTTACCTCCAGCACTTTGCTGCTGTAACCGTGCCTCTAACTCCTCCATGCTAATCGCATCGCTGTCCCAAAATATCCCTGCGTCTTTATCGATGCTAATTTGAATAGCCTCTGGTGGCGCCTCATTTAACGCAGCGCTGGTCTTCGGTAACTCTAGTGGCACTGTCGGATTCAGTACGGTCGCCGTCAATAGAAATATAATCATCAATACCAGCATGATGTCGATAAGCGGAATGAGGTTCATCTCACTCATGCTTTGACTGTCATCATCACCCAATTGAAATGCCATAATTACTCTCAATACATTTGGTTATTCGCAATATAGCTCGCTTGGCTATCGCCTAACGGACTGTCCCATCAATGGATAGTCGTTAAGGCTGCGACGCGGCTGAATTATGATAATGAGTCACTTGCTGAGCATCTGCTGTGTTTGAGTGCATACCCTTTGCTAACGAATCTTGGGTAACAGTCGATTTGCTGTCCGTTAACGGCTGCTGGGTAACGACCATTTCGGCAGAACGTGCCAATAAGTCATGCGCTCTATCGTTGGCGTGATACATCACACGGCGATTGATACGCACTGCAAGGTTATAAAACACCACGGCTGGAATCGCCACGGCGATTCCCAAACCTGTCATGATAAGTGCTTCACCGACTGGCCCTGCCACTTGTCCCAAGCCTGCTTGCCCACTCATGCCAATATTATGCAGCGCATGAAAAATTCCCCATACCGTCCCAAACAAACCGATAAATGGCGCAATTGCGGCTGTCGTCCCAAGAATAGGTAAGCCGCGCTCACTGGCAAAACGGTAACGACCAATATGCTTGAGTAAGATCTGCTCAGTAACCAAACGGCGAGTAGTGGCATCTGCTGCTATCATCTCAGCCTGTTTTACTTGAAGCTGCTGACTCAAATCCTCTGCAACATTGGCGGCCAATTTGCGGCTTTGTAGCACACGAATGATGCCTGTCACCCAAGAAAGAATAGATAAAGCAAGCAACAAAAAGAACAACGTTTTTGTCACCATGTCGCTGATTTGCCAGTATTGCATAAAGTCCATGTAAGACTCCTTTGTATTTTATTACCATTGTTCGATTATTTGCGATTGCGCCGATGCTTGGTACTAATAACCATGTATTTATGGCACATTATAAGTAACAGGTAATGTCACATTACCGACGACTGGCACGCCATTTTTAGTAAAAGGTCTGAATTTTCCAGAGCTTACTTGACGCTGCGCCTCTTTATCTACTATTGAATTGCCTGAAGATTGAGCAACGCGGGCACTATCAATACCGCCCTGCTTATTCACTCTTAATATCAATACCACTTTGAATGTATCACCCGAAGATGCTCTACGAGCGGCTCGAGTAGGAAAGCTAAAGTTTGGCGCTGATGCCCAGTCTGCAGCACTAGCAGTAAAGCTCACGGGTTCATTACTTGCAGCGGCTGCTGCTTTTTGCGCGGCATCTTTAGCCGCTTTGTCTTCTGCTGCTTTTCTGGCATTCGCTTCGGCTTGAGCCTCTCGGGCAGCCTTGGCATCGGCTATTTTCTTAGCGTCTTGCACTGCTCTATCATGGGCTTCTTGAGCGGCCTTTTGTGATTCTGCTGCTAGCATTTTACGTCGTTCTTCAGCTTCACGTTGACTATCAGCCATTGAGGTATCGACTTTCGATTCTACTATTGGCTTTTTCGACACCTCTTTTTTAATAATATCCGGCTTCTTTTTTTCTACTTTTACGACAGGTGCTATATCAGCCTTTTTGGCTTTTACCACCGGTTTTTCTGGTATATTTTGCTTAGCCTTCACTACTGGAGCTACTTTAGGTTTTGACGGTGCCGGTTTTTTAGGTTCAGGTTTTGACTCTGTTTTAGGCGCTGCTTTTTTGGGCGTTACTTCCTGAACTTCTTCTACTTCAGGGATGACCGTTTTGACAGGTAACGTCATCATCTCTATCTCGATAGGTGGTGTGTCTTTTTTTGGTTCAACTTTTATCTCAGGCGTCTTGATCGCCACCAATGCAACTGCCGTCAGCACGTGCAAGCCCACCACTATAATAATAGCTGCGAGTATCAATTTAAGTGGTGGCGCGTCTAAATCCGTTGAACTCATAACACCCTAATATTCATTAACCGAGGTAGAATGGCGTAGATAATAATGCAAACGATAATTATTATCAATAATAAATTTATAATAATTTTGCTTAGCAGGCAAATGATCGGCTAATCATTTAGCGTTATTAATAAGCAAAATTTGCTTAGGCATTCGACCACCCTTTCTCAAATATCGCTATGCAGAGTTATTGTATTACAGCCGTCACCAGCCATAAATAAAGTGACGTAATAAAAACCATTATCATTTGTATTGATAATGAGTCTCAATTAATTTATCATAGCCCCTAATCGACTGCGCATCTTTTAAGATTACAAAATCTCAAGATATTAAGGCGTGTTGAATGTCTCAATAGCTAAGCGTAAAAACAACCAATAAAAAATCATAACGTCAGAAGTAATAGCGTCGAGCATTGTAAACATTATACCGATGAGGTTCTTTTTACTTTTATATGACCGATTATTTGATACATCCTTTGTCCAACCAGCTGATATACCGAGTTATTTATGTCTATTATTTTATTGCCTAACCGCTCTACTCCTTTTTTCAAACGCCCTTTGCTGACTGCTATGATGACCGCACTGGTTGCTACGATCAGTGTGACAGGTTGTAGCTCACCTGAATCTAACGACTCCGAGCCCGCGGACGCTAAGACTGAAAATCAAACAGCAGATAATGCCTCGAATGTCGCTAATAACGATGCGGTCTCTGTTGAAAAAATCACGGTCGACACGGTAAAAGGTAATGTCGACTTGGCAATGAATCCATCGCCGTTGGTGGTCTATGATATGACATTGATGCAGGATTTGGCCGCGCTTGATGTTGCTGTCGATGGCATGCCAAGCGGTCTAAAATTAGACAATTTACAGTCTAAGACACAGCCTGAACCAAAAACTGTCGGCACCGTATTTGAGCCAGATCTTGAGGCGTTGAACGCGATGCAGCCGCAAGCTATCTTAGTCGGCTCACGCATGGCAGAAAAATATGATGCGCTGTCCAGTATTGCGCCAACGCTCGACATGACGATTGATACTGCAAATATCTATGAATCGAGCAAGCAGCGTTTGCATGATTTGGGTGCATTGTTCGGTAAAAGTGCTCAAGCAGCGAAACTGCAAGGCAATATCGATGGGCTCATTGATGAGACCAAAACATTAACCAAAGATAAAGGTAAAGGCTTAGTGGTCATGGTCAATGGCAATAAGCTGTCTGCCTACGGCGACAAATCACGCTACGGTTTCATCCATACCGTGCTGGATATTCCAATGGCAGATGACCAAATCGCCGATGCGCGCCACGGTCAGCCAATCTCGTTTGAATACATACAAAAAACCAATCCAGACTGGTTATTCGTCGTCGATCGCAGTGCCGCCATTGGTGAAGATGGTGCTGGTGCCAAAGCCGTATTGGACAATCCATTGGTCGCGCAAACCAACGCATGGAGTAAGAATCAAGTGGTTTACCTTAGCCCAGACTCATACCTTGCCTTTGGCGGTTATTACCAATGGATGCAGGATTTGACGATCATTAAAGAGGCTTTTGCTAACGCTAAATAAATAATACGTTAAATAAGCAATATGCTACACAAGCAACATGTTAAATAAGCGTCATTCGTTTTTAGGCAACTGTCATGACTGTCAGTTGCCAACCCTCACTTTAAGCCAGTAGCTGATATGCCGTTATTTTCCTCTCGTGCGCAGACCAGCGTCAAAGCCCGCCCTACTTTACCAGCCGCATCAACGAGTTGGCAAAAAAGCGCAAGCCGTGGTCTAAGCTCTAAAAATCGCCGTACTTCTATACCGCCGTGGGTCATCAACACGGGCAGCCTCATTATTATGGGGCTTTTGGTGTTATTAAGCTTATCAATTGGTGTGGCTGATTTTTCATGGTCAGGTATATTTCACAGCCTTATCAACCATAGCGCCAACTCCGACAGCTCACTGCTACTGGTAAGTCGCCTACCGCGTACCATCGCTATTATCTTGACCGGTGTTTCCATGGCAGTTGCTGGGATGATTATTCAAGTGGTGCTCAAAAACCGCTTCGTTGAGCCATCGATGGTCGGTGCAACTCAAAGCGCCGCACTGGGATTATTGGTGGTTAGCCTGCTATTTCCAGCCAGTGCGCTCATTGTCAAGATGGGTGTGGCTACCATCGCCGCGGTATTTGGCATGATGCTGTTTATGCTGCTGATTCATCGTATTCCGCCGACGGATTTTTTGATGATCCCGCTAATTGGTATCGTCTTTGGCGGCATTATCGAGGCAGTAACGACCTTTATCGCCTATCAAACAGAATCGTTACAGATGCTCAGCGTTTGGCAATTTGGTGATTTCTCTGGCGTCTTAGCAGGTCGTTACGAGCTGTTATGGCTGACAGGCGGACTGTGTGTGTTGGCGTATATCATTGCTGACAAGCTGACCATCGTCGGTTTGGGTGACAATATCGCGCTCAATTTAGGCATCAGCAAACGACAAGTGACGTGGGTTGGCGTTGGTATGGTGGCGATGATGAGTGCAGTTGTCGTTGTAACTGTTGGCATGATTCCTTTTATTGGTTTGGTCGTGCCTAATATCGTCAGCCGATTGATGGGGGATAAATTGCGCCGTAGCTTACCAGCGGTGGCATTATTGGGCGCTTCGGCAGTGCTATTGTGCGATATTATTGGACGCTCGATACGCTATCCATTTGAAGTGCCTGTGGCGACGGTTTTTGGGGTTGTTGGTACGGTACTGTTTTTATGGCTATTATTACGTGCGCCTGCTGAACAATAAAATAACTCGCTATAAAGTTTTTTATTCATAACGACTGATCAAACCTCTTTGCCTCTTCTCTCTCTTTTATCGTTGTTTTGTCTGATTAGATAAGCCTAGCACTATAGGATTTACGCATGTTTTCACCGTCTAAGCCTAGCGCCACAGCCAATAACACTATAGATAACAGTGCTTCAGAAAATAACGACAAAACTACTTTTAGACAAAGTTGTGTTGCGCGACTCTGGACATTTATAGTCAATCACCCAAAATCCATTGCCGCTATCATATTGCTGATCTCAACCATCCTATTTTTGACAGTCAATGTCAACGGCCATTGGGACTTTGCGCTACCGCTGCGAGGTAAAAAGTTACTGGCGTTAATGGTGGTCGGGTATGCGATTGGCGTATCGACCTTATTGTTTCAGACTTTGACGCACAACCCTATTCTGACGCCATCACTATTGGGTTTTGACTCGCTATACGTTTTATTACAAAGCCTGTTGGTTTTCTTTTTGGGCGCAATAAGTTTTACCAGTATCAATCCTCTTGCCAAATTCACCCTTGAAATTGTTTTAATGTTTGGCGCGTCATTATTATTATTTAAGCTGCTGTTTTCAAAAAGCAGTCAGGATCTGACGCGACTAATATTGGTGGGCGTTATCTTTGGGGTCTTGTTTCGTAGCTTATCAGCCCTGATTGCCAGATTGATCAATCCTGATGATTTCGTCGTCGTACAATCTGCCAGTTACGCGCAATTTAATACGGTCAATCCGCAGCTGCTTGGTATCAGCATTGTTATCTGTGCCATTAGCGCACTTTTTATCTGGCGCTGGCGTTATCAATGTGACGTATTGATGCTTGGCAAATCACAAGCCATTAACCTCGGTATTAACTATCAACGCTTGGCATTTGGGCTATTAACGGTCATTGCGGTATTGGTCGCCACGGCAACCTCATTGGTCGGTCCAGTGACTTTCTTTGGGCTGTTGGTTTGTGCGCTAACCAATCGTATCGCTCGGCATATGTATCACAGCGAGCGTCTGATATTGGTCAGTTTGGTGGCGATGATTTGCTTGGTACTCGGTCAGACGATATTTGAGCAACTATTGGGCATGGCGGGTGTGCTATCGGTCGTCATTGAATTGGCTGGTGGCTTGGTATTCTTAATATTGATTTTTATGACTCAGCGTCGTTAATATCGCGCTTATTTAGTAACCATTAACCTAGTAGCCAATCATCTAAAAACCATTGATATAGTAATCAAAAATCAGATCCTTTGTAAAAATAAGAACCATTATGATTAAACTCAATAACATCTCGCACCATATTGGCAAACAGCAAATTCTTCATAACATTACGTTGTCATTACCAAGCGCCCAAGTGATCGCCTTGATTGGCCCCAATGGCGCGGGTAAATCCACCTTGTTTTCGGTCATGGCGCGCTTGCAACCGCTACAGTCGGGACAGGTCAGTTTCGCTATAGATAATGAGGAACGTGATATTGTTAGCTGTCATGCGCGAACCTTGTCCAAAACTGTGGCGATGCTTGGACAAGACAACCAAGTACAAGGGCGACTGCGCGTGCATGAGCTGCTGATGTTTGGGCGCTATCCTTATCATCAAGGACAGCCGACGACTGATGATCAGCAAAAAGTGCAAGAAATTATCGAACGTTTTGAGCTTGCGCCATTAGCCGAGCGTTTTTTATCGACACTATCGGGTGGTCAGCGTCAGCGGGTGTTAATTGCGATGATTGTTTGCCAAGATACGCCGTATTTATTACTCGATGAGCCGCTCAATAATTTGGATATGTATCATGCTGGGCGCTTGATGCGTGAGCTGCGTGAGTTAAGCCATACTCAGCAAAAAACCGTGGTCATTGTGTTGCACGATATCAATCAAGCTGCGCAGTTCGCCGATACCGTGGTCACTATGAAAGAGGGTCAGGTAATGGCTGTCGGTCAACCTGCAGAGGTCATCACCCAAACAACCATGAAGGATCTGTATAACGTCGATGTTACCGTGCTCAGTCATCAAGGTCGCCCAGTGATTGTCGATGCGGTTTAAGTACAGTGTGTTCTATAGCCCATTTTTTATAGCTGATTGTTAATGGCTGGTTTCGCGTAATCGCTTCAAAGAGTTGTCTTTAACCGTCAATTTTTGCCTTTGCTTTAACCGACTTTGACGCCCTTTGACCCATAAATACACACCTGTGCCAGATAAGACCGCCACGGCTAACCCCGTCAATGCTAAAAATATTTGATACAACAAATGAACTACGCCATGGCTGATATGTCCCATGTGTAGCGTTGCCATCCATTGATCAGCTTGATTACCAAATGAGCTTTGATACCCAAAATTAATACGCTCGATATTGCCTGTTGCGGCGTCAACCGTGATAGATGACGCACCGCCTTTTTTACCGATATCTTTATTGGTTTTAAAGCGCATTTGCCATTGATTGTCCTCTTCTACCCAACGCACTCCCAATAGCTGCTGGACGTCGACGCCATTTTTTTGTGCGGCGATCTCTGCTTGCCTGCTTAAATAAGCAATACTATTAGCCTTGTCTACCTTATTAGTACTGTTCATATTAGTGCCAATAGTAGTCGCCTCATCACTACTAGATTCAGTGTTTATCGCAGGCTTATTTTGTTTATTTCCTTTGCCTTCATCTCTACCTTCAAGTCCTACCAGCGCTTGCATTACAGGCTGATATACCGATTTTAAATTAAAACCAACACTCGACCACGCAATGACAAACAATATGAGCCAGAGCCATAAGCCAAACGCATGATGCATGTCATAATTGAGCTTAAAAGTATTGGTTTTTCGGCGGATTTTCCAAGCAGGTAGCCAGCGTTTAAAAAATGAAGCGCGGGGTTTGTCAGATGATTTTCTCAATGCGGATTGTTGAGATTTATTGGCGCTAACTGCTCTTGGAAAGGTTAAATAGAATCCGATGAAACAATTAATCGTCCAGATTAAAGACACGATACCCAGTATTAATTTGCCGATATCACCTAGCAATAAATCTCGGTGCAACCAAAATACCTTGTACATCGTATTGCGCCATGCCCACTCCTCTTTATCACGCGTACCGATGATTTCACTCGTAAAGGGATTGACATAGACCTCTTGAAATGGCGCTTTGGGCTGATTTTTGGCGCTTTCACCTCGGACTCTATCTACCGAAAAAACCGCTGATTTGTTAGGCTCTACTGACGTTGGCATACTAGAAAATTGATACTGTGGATAGGCACTGATGACAGCATCATGCAGTGTGGCGATCGGTAGTGGCGGCTTGTGTTGCGCCTCAATATTTGCCAGCTTGTGATTAAACACATCATCGAGCTCATCATGAAACGCCAATAGCGTGCCCGTGATACCAGCAATGATCAAAAAGGCGGCCATCGCAAGCCCAGTATAACGATGAATCCATAAACAGCTCTGACGCAACGTAGGGGGAAATGAAGTCATTAGTATTGGTTTTTTATTCATCGTTTCTTTATTCATTGGTTATTTTTATTGGTATTTAAAAAAAGTTGTAATTGCTATCACATGCTTCGCCATTTACTGACCATAAAAAAGCCAGCTATCCTATACAGACAGCTGGCCCTTTCATCTATCATCAAGTGACAATAAGATTAGAACTGATACGTCAATGACGCTTTGATATTACGACCTTTCTCAAAGTCAGTAGCAACATCATCAATCGGATTTAGACGAGATGAGTGGCTCGCATAAGCTTCATCAAAAAGATTATAAACGCCAAGCGTGGCTTTTAATCCATCAACTTGTTTTGGCGAATAGTTCATAAAAATATCATGAACATTATAGCTTGGTTTTTCAATCTCATATTCAGACGTATTCGGCATCACTGAAGCAACATACGTACTGCGCCAGCCGATATCTGTGGTCTCTGTTGGGGCATAAGCCAGATTGACCATATATTTATCGCCTGATTCTGAGCTGCTTCCAGTCACTGAAGGAATGCTGTAGCCCGTTTTTTCACCTTCGCTGCGTGCGCGTGAATAGCTCAAACCCATACTAAAGTTATTCATTTTATAGTCGGCAGCGAGCTCAACCCCTTTAATTTTAAAATCTTCATCTTTATTGATGACGCCTTGACATTCACCACCTAATTGTCCAGTGACACAGTCTAAGCCAACGCGAGTTCCGCCGGAACGAACAAATTCGATGTAGTTTTCGATATCAGTTTCAAAGTACTTACCGCTTAGTTGTAGTGCATCACCGGCTACCGTTAGATCGCGTAACGTTGTAACGATACCTACTTCAGCGTTAGACCCTTCTTCTGCTTTTAAGTCATTATTAACGTAAGTTTTGTCACCATTTGAATTAAAAATGGTTTGGCTTAAGTCAGGACCATTAAATAACTGCGTGTAGCTGGCAAATACTTGCGTCAATGGTGCAATCTCATAGCTTGCGGCAAGTGCACCAACGACATTATCATAGGTTTTGCCACCAGAGATAAACTCAGGAGATTTGTAGCGGTCATAACGCACACCAGGTGTTAAAGTGAGCTTACCATTTTTCCATTGGTCTTCTAGATATACTGATGTATTGGTTGCCTCGTCTGACCCTGCTTTGACGAAGTCGCGCTCCATCTCCGATTCTTTTTTGTAGTGCTCAATCCCAGAGATAAGCTTGTGTGTGCCAACATTCGTAGCAATGTCACTGGTGTTTTGGATTTTTGCGCCTGTGGTTTGAACTTCAGCGTTAAAATCAAAACCTGGATCATTGATATAATCAGAATCGCGCAAAATGCGGGTTTTGGTTTGATACACGTTGGTATCTACATCAATCAGTGGGTTGCTAGGATTAAAGCTATAATCAATACCATAAGTATCGCGCTTCACCTGTTGCGGAATTGGAGGCTCAGAGCGGCTAGGGAAGTCTGGACGGAATGGGAAAATACCTTTCTTTTCAGTTTGGCTGAAATTTGCGCCAATATGATGGTCATCCGCAATATAAGCACCCGCCTTTAATAAGATGCTTTCAGTTTTACTGTCTTCAAACAGCTCACGACCGTTACCATCTTCGCCAGAATCGCTATCACGCTTGCCATAGTAAGCCAGTAAGTCAACATTGTCCGTTGGTGCGGCATATACAGTCGTTGACGTTAGTAGCTCGTCATTATTACTAGCATAGCCTGCGTGAACTTTAGCCCCTATTCTTTGACCCGGTTGCAGCAAATCCACTGCATCAACGGTTTTAAAGGCCACCGCCCCGCCAATGGCATCATTTCCTAGCGTCACTGAGTTATTACCGACTGAGACATCTGCTTGCTTCAGCAAATCAGGGTCAATAGTAATGTCACCCATATGATAAAAAAGTTTGCCTTCTTGACGCGCCCCATCGATAGTGACTTTTAGGTTGCTGTCTTCAAGACCACGAATACGAATACGCTGATTGACCGCTGAGGTACCACCTACCGTAACCCCAGGAACGACATTCAAAAAATCGCTTAAATGGCTGGCTTGCTGCGCTGGCGTATAGTCTTCTATGTAAACAGAATCGGTTTGCACTTTATCACGTACTGAGCTATTGGCTGTCACCGTAATGGTCTGCAACGTGGTGCTTGGCATGTCTTCTGCAGGTGCTGCACTGACTGCTTGTGACCATAATACCGCTGCCACGCCCATGGACAATACCGTCATTTGACTAGATAGTTTTGATAACTTTACTTCACGCATAACACACTCACCTTATTGACTATCACAAATTAGAATTTTTAAGAGCTATTTACTGTTGAGCACAGCTTGTGGCAGTTGCACCGCTTATTATTGAAAACCATTTTTTAGACGATTGGAGTCTTGACAAAGCCAAAGTCTCTCATACGAATAACAATGTTAATGATAATTATTAGCATTTTAATAGTGAGAGGCATAATAACGAAGTACTAACAATTTGGCAATAATTAATGCGAGAAATTTAATATTAAAAAATAGCGCTAAATCTGGCTGACTTATTCCGTTTTGTTGCTTACTGTTTTTAGACGAGTAGAAATAGCGAGCAAACCAAATCCGCTGCGCTATGTTCGTCTAATAGACTGTTATTATTTAAGAAATAAAGCCATCAACATGAAAAAAAACGTTGCAATAGCCAACCCTTTCACTATACCCTTAGATAGTTGACCAATTAGTCAGGTTTAAACCTACGACTATTAGTCATATTAATAAATAATAGCTAGCTGCTGATATTTATTAGCACAAGGATAAGTGCGACTCTTTGTGAGACAACTAAGTAATATGAAGATAAACGGTGTGTCGATATCCATCTCTAAATTCATCACACTGCTTAGCGCTCTCCACAGAGCTTGGACTAAAAGTCACTTTAGGAGGAAGCCAAGATGAGCGAACACATTCAAGGGAACCCCGATTTACTATACGGATTGCATGACCGCCCTACCCCTACAAAAGCCTTTTTGGGCGCAGTACAACACGTACTTGCCAGCTTTGTCGGTATCATCACCCCCTCATTAATCATAGGCGGCGTCTTGGGTTTGGGGGAACATATCCCTTATCTCATCAGCATGTCATTGATGGTATCAGGGGTCGCTACCTTTATTCAGACGCATAAAGTTGGACCAGTAGGTTCAGGTCTTATGGCATTACAAGGAACCAGTTTTGGCTTCTTGGCCGCGGTATTGGCGGCAGGTTTTGTGGTAAAAAACAAAGGCGGGAGTCCGGAGGAGATTCTCTCTGTTATCTTTGGCGTCTCCTTTCTTGGTGCCTTCGTTGAGATTTTCTTAAGTCAATTCATCACCAGACTCAAATCTCTGATGAGCCCTATCGTGACGGGTTGTGTGATTGTGACCATCGGTCTGTCATTAACCAAGGTTGGTCTGACGGATTTGGCAGGCGGCGTGGGCGCTGAAGATTTCGGGAGTATACAGAATCTGCTGCTCGGTGGCGGAGTCTTGATCAGTGTGGTATTGATTAGTATTGTTAATAATAAAGTCATTCGCTCCAGTGCTATTTTTATAGGGTTGATGCTTGGTCTGATCGCAGCCATTCTTATGGGACGTATTGATTTCTCTTTGGTCTCTGATGCCCCTATCTTTACGCTACCTGTGCCATTCAAGTTTGGCTTTGGGTTTGATTGGCAGGCTTTTATTCCTATCGCCTTTATGTATGTCATTACCAGTATTGAAACCTCTGGTGATTTGACGGCGACTTCGATGATATCGGGCGAACCCATCAAAGGACCTTTATACGAGAAACGTATTAAAGGTGGCGTATTGGGAGACGGTGTCAACTCATTAATTGCGGCGGTGTTTAACACGTTCCCAGTGACGACTTTTAGCCAAAACAACGGCGTGATTCAGATGACCGGTATTGCCAGTCGCTATGTGGGCTTCTATGTTGGGGCTATCTTGTTCACTATGGGGCTATTTCCTATTTTGGGTGCTATCTTTACCCAATTGCCAAAACCAGTCGTTGGCGGTGTGACGTTATTGATGTTTGCAACGGTAGCGACCGCTGGTATTCGCATCCTATCAACGGTCAACTTTACCCATCGCAATATCTTAATCATTGCCACTTCGCTAGGTCTGTCTATGGGCGTGGCTTTTGTTCCTGATGTATTCGCACAGGCGCCGCAGCTTTTCCGTAATATCTTTGGTTCGGCGGTTACTATGTCAGGTATTGTGGCCATTACTCTCGATATGATTTTGCCCAAAAACTACGGTGTCGAATTTGATACGGTAGAACAACATCTGGATGACGGTCTAAAGCCTCTTAGACAAAAGGCTTCTTAAACGTACGTTAGAATAGTCAAATTCTTTACCAATCAGCATTGCTGTTCTAGTTCTGAAAATTGACTCTTTTAGCGCGCCTTAATACGAAAACATTCAGAATGCTTTCGTATTAATGGCATGTTATAGACGTAAAATAATAATACATAAGCATTACTCAAGACCACAGCCACGCAAAATAAACGGCACTAAAAAGTCTGCCGCCCGCGCTTCATCCTGCTGATCGTACTCACTCTTTTCCATCAAACCGACAATTTCTGTCTCAAATTCTGCATATCGCTGCGTCGTTGCCCAAATCAAAATCAATAGCTGTAAAGGATCAGCGATGCCAATTTTGCCTTGCTCATGCCAAGTTTTCATTACTTGTGCCTTGTCTAGCGCCCACGCCTTCATGGTCGCCGACATAAATTCATGCAGATGCGGGGCACCGCCGATGACTTCCAGCGCAAACAATTTATGGCGATTGGGATGAGCAAACGCTTGATGCAATTTGGTACGGACAAACTTTTCGATGACCGTTTTAGGGTCACTATCGACACTCATAGCAACCAAGCCATCGTTCCACTCTTGAATAATAGAATGCAGCACGGCTTGGTACAGATTTTTTTTATTCTTAAAGTAGTAATGCACGTTGGCCTTTGGCAGCTCGGCTCTATCGGCAATACCTTGCATCGTCGCACCGCGAAAACCTTGCAGCACGAACTCCTCTTCTGCCGCCGCCAAAATGACGGTTTGATTGTGGGCGCGGATATCTTGCTGATTGCGCTGTACAGGCGCGTCAGACGCGGCTTGTGGTTCTATATCGTTATGTTGAGCCATGATAAATGTTACCTGTCATTATTGTGATGAATAAAGAGCCATATCCCAGCCAATAACTGGATTCATATGCTAATTTTTATGAAATATCACCAGTCTAAATAAAATATTTTGCATAAAGTAGTTGACCAAATGGTCAGGTTTAAGCAGAATAGCTCATAGTAAACCAATTATTAATCGATAAATACTACTTTAGCATGAGATGTTATCGAGAGATGCTACTCCACTGCTTTTGTCAGCAAAGAAAAGGATGTCATTGTGAAACTATCTTTACAGCAGTTTAATGAGCTCTCAACAGCTGAGGCAATTTCACATCTATTGACCTGCTGTACCAGCACCCATTGGGCGCAGACTTTAGAAAAAAAACGTCCTTTTGCTGATATATCTACATTACTTGCTCATAGTGATGATGCTTGGGCACAAGCACGGACAGCAGAAGCCCAGTTACTAGAGGCTTTTGATGGTCATCCACAAATCGGCAACGTCGACTCGTTAAAAGAAAAATACCGCAACACGCAAGACAGTGCTGCCCATGAGCAGTCGGGTGCTAATGATGCCAATGACGAGGTGATTGAAGCTTTGGCTCAAGGCAATCAAGATTACCTTGATAAATTTGGCTTTATCTTTATCGTATTTGCCACTGGTAAGAGCGCGCAGCAAATGCTCGATTTATTGTTAGCACGCTTGCCCAATGATCGCGCTACTGAGCTGGTCAATGCGGCGGCTGAGCAAAATAAAATCACCCGCTTACGTTTACAGAAACTGCTGAGTGACGCTTAACGCATTCAGCCCATCTGACTCATTTACATAAAAGGAATTATTATGTCAGGTACTCTCTCATCACACATTTTAGATACCCATTTGGGCAAACCAGCCGCTGGTATTGCCGTGACGCTAGATCGCGTAAGCGCAACTGGCGAGGCATCTCTATTAGCCAATGGCGTCACCAACGCGGATGGACGCGTGGCACCAGATAGCTGGTCGTTTGACCCAACGATTGATATTGCCGAATATCACTTAGATGTTGGTCGTTATACCTTAACCTTTGATACGCAGTCTTATTTCGATGAACAAAATCTCACGGCTTTTTATCCACAAGTTGTCATCGATTTTATGATAAGTGATAACGGTCACTATCATGTACCGCTACTGCTTAGCGCACATGGCTACAGCACGTATCGCGGCTCTTAGTTTTTGACATCACTATATAAAAACACATCATAAAAGAACGTCGCCATAGCAAAACGCGTCGAAAGATTGAAAAAAGCTGAACAAAAGAAAATTGTAAAAAGGACATTTGCAACATGGGCGCTTATTATCTCGATTGGTTTAACTTATTTTTTCGCTGGTTCCACGTCATCGCTGGTGTGGCCTGGATTGGTGCGTCTTTTTACTTTGTTTGGCTAGATCTTAGTTTACGTAAACCACCACAGTGGAAGGCTGACAAAGGCATTTCAGGCGACCTATGGGCGGTACATGGTGGCGGCTTTTATGAAATTGCCAAATACAAGCTTGAACCCGAAGAGATGCCAAAGACCCTGCACTGGTTTAAATGGGAAGCTTATACCACTTGGCTGACGGGTATGGCGATGCTCTCTATCGTCTACTATGCCAATGCAACTGCCTACTTGATTGATCCCAGCAAAGTCGATTTTGGTAGTAGTATCGGTGCCATCTCGACCAGTTTGTTATTTTTATTCGGCAGTTATTTCATTTATGAAGTGATTGTCCGCAGCCATTTAGGCAAAAACTCCTTCATTTTTAGCACCATTATTTTTATCCTATTAATCATCGCCTGCTGGGGTTCTTATCAGCTATTTAGTGACCGTGCTTCGTTCATTCATATCGGTGCTATCTTAGGTACTGTGATGGCAGGTAATGTGTTCTTTGGCATCATGCCTGCGCAACGAGCGCTGGTAGAATGCGTGAGGCGTGGTGAAAAACCAGGCAAAGAAGTAGCGGACTTGGCACTACAAGCAAAAAACCGCTCGCTGATGAACAACTATTTTACCTTACCACTGATCTTTACCATGATTAGCAATCATTACCCGATGATGTACTCTCATGCTCACGGCTGGTTGGTATTGGTATTTGTGGGTATCATCACGGCTATTGTACGTCACTATTTTAACCAAAAGCATTTGGACAATCATAAGCCGCGTTATTTGGTCATCCCTGCTGTCTTAACCGTATTATTAATTATTTGGATGCGCCCAGAACCAATTGAGCCATTACCTGCTGTCAATGCTGCAGCCGCTGCTGAAACGGCGACACCAGATAGTGTACCACTAACAACTGATAGCGCAGTCGACGGTTCTAGTATAAGCAATGACGCTGTCTCAAATGAAAATATCACTGCCGACGTCGTGCCAGTAACTGCTTCTGCTGACGATGCCATTATGGATGTCGTGCACACGCGCTGTAGCACGTGCCATGCCGCTCAGCCTACTCAGCAAGGATTTGCCGCGCCGCCAGCTGGTATCATCTTGCAGACACCAACCGACATGAAAACTCATAAAGCAAAAATCGTCACTGCTGTACAAACAGGCTATATGCCACTGGGTAATCTCACAAAATTGACGGATGAAGAACGTCAGCAAATGGTGGCTTACGCATCGGGCTTATAGATAAAGGTCGTAGATAAAGGCCGTAGATAAATATTACATGAATCCAAAGTTACGCCTTATTTTGCTTTAGTTGACTTAAGTTGCTTTAAAATATTTAGGATATATGGACAATGAGTAAAAAAATAATCAGCGATTTCAATCAAGACGCCTACCCTCGCGACTTAAAAGGCTATACTGACAAGCCGCCAAAAGCCAACTGGCCAGGCGGCGCTAAAATCGCTGTACAGTTCGTCCTCAATATCGAAGAAGGCGCAGAAAATAGCGTGATTCATGGTGACGGTCAATCAGAGCGGTTTTTATCGGATGTCTTAGGTACGCCAGAGTTTAACAATCGTCATCAGTCGATTGAGTCGGCATTTGAGTATGGTAGCCGTGTGGGTGTTTGGCGAGTATTAGACACTTTTAAAGAATACGGTTTGCCTATTACGACCTTCACTTGCGCTGCTGCTGCCGAAAAAACGCCGCATATTATCGAGCGCATATTAGAAGATGGGCACGAAATCGCCAGTCACGGTCTACGCTGGATTACTTATCAAAATATGTACCGCGAGACCGAGCGCGAGCATGTGCGCCGTGCCACTGAAATATTCGAGAGCATGATCGGCGGTCAGCCGCTCGGTTGGTACACGGGACGAGATAGCCCCAATACTCGTGAGTTGGTCGCCGAACAAGGTGGCTATATTTATGACTCAGACTCTTACGCGGATGAACTCCCTTACTGGCTCAATGTCAAAGTAGAAGACGGTAATAAAATCGCTCGTAAGCCGCATTTGGTCATTCCCTATACCTTAGAGACCAATGACATGCGCTTTACCTCAAGCCCAGGCTTTACCAACGCCGAGCCTTTTTATCAATATTTAAAAGACAGCTTCGATACCTTATACGAAGAAGGCGCACACACACCCAAGATGCTGACCATCGGTTTGCATTGCCGCATCATTGGTCGCGCCGGTCGCATCATCGCCCTCAAAAAGTTTTTGCAATATATCACCAGCAAGCCCGATGTGTGGGTATGCCGCCGTGATGACATTGCCAAACACTGGTATAAAAACCATCCAGCCACTGCCGATAACACTGCGAACTGGATGTAACCATACGTTTAGACACAAATTTATTGCGGCACAACACCACTAAGGAACATCAACGATGTCAACAAAGAGTACATATTACGCACCAACTGGCGGATTGCCTCCACAAACACAACTGCTATCTGATCGCGCTATCTTCACCGAAGCTTATGCCATTATTCCTAAACGTGTGCTAACCGATATTGTTATTAGCTACCTGCCGTTTTGGACAGGTATGCGCATGTGGGTGCTTGCACGCCCACTTTCAGGTTTCTCTGAGACTTTTTCACAGTATATCGTCGAAGTTGAGCCTAATGGCGGCTCAGAAAAGCCTGAGCTAGATGCAAACGCTGAAGGTGTTATATTCATCGTTGAAGGTGAAATGGACATGACTATCGAAGGCGTGTCGCATCATCTTGAAGCGGGCGGTTATGCATTCTTACCACCCGGCTGCAAATGGACGATAAAAAACAATAGCGACAAGCACGTTAAATTCCATTGGATTCGTAAAGCTTATCAACACTGTGAAGGAATTGATGTGCCTGAAGCCTTTGTTACTAGCGATCACGATGTTGAAGCGATTGAGATGCCGGGTACTGATGGCGTATGGGCAACCACCAGATTTACCGAGCAGTCTGATATGCGTCACGACATGCATGTGAATATCGTCACTTTCCAACCAGGTGGCGTGATTCCATTTGATGAAACTCATGTGATGGAACATGGTTTGTATGTCCTAGAAGGTAAAGCGGTCTATCACTTAAATGGTGAATGGGTAGAAGTGGAAGCGGGCGACTTTATGTGGCTACGCGCATTTTGCCCACAATCTTGTTACGCTGGCGGACCTGGTCCATTTAGATACTTACTATACAAAGACGTGAATCGTCATATGCCGTTTATTCGCCCAGCACGATAAACCCTGCGCAATAACAATAATAATCAGAACAACAAAGCATTCAGAACGATGAGCAATATAGCGGCATAATCGTTCATTCGAATATGTCATTTATTCCCAGATGTTGATTTAATTCGCGTACGGGCTTATGGCAAAGTGGCTCATAGCAATTATAAACAGTGATCACCAAAAGTAAGGCAAAGTCATGAGTACTCTTATGAAGACTACGATCGTTGCAAGACCTTTAACCAAAGCTGAGTTTGCGCCCTACGGCACTGTAATCGAACCCTATGACAAGGAAGCACAGACGCCTGAAAATAGCTACCATATCAATAAAGGCTATGCCTGTCGCCATCACGCCATCGCTAAAGCCAAACTTGACGGCGGCGATGTCGGCATGAGTATCTTTCGCGCCAAAAAACGTGAATTCCCTATTGCCTTATCGGTCATGGAATATCATCCGTTTGGCACGCAAGCGTTCTTTTCGATGAATGGTCAGGATTATATCGTCATCGTTGCACCTGCTGGTGCGCCGCCACAGTCTGCGGCTGATTTGACCGTGTTTTATGTCCAATCTCATCAAGGTGTGCAATACGATGCCAATGTCTGGCATCATCCGTTACTTGCCCTCGGTCGCGACTCTGATTTTTTGGTGATAGATCGTATCAATGGCGAAGGCAAAAACTGTTATGAGCTTGATATAGAGGATTGGCAGGTGCAAATTGAACTTGCCAGTGAGCACTCTTCCGTTTAATTAGGGTCTGTAAACGAGCTGTTAGCCATTTATAAACATAAAGCCAGTTAATAAAGATTAGCTGGCTTTATGTTTATGAATGTAGGATCCATCCTATATAAATAATCATTTTCCAAAACACAGTGCCCATTTAACAGCAGTAGCAAAACATCTACATAGGCTACTTGCCTTTTATGTACTATCGTACTAGAATACTGAAACGAAGTAAGCTTCCCTTTTCTTTTCCATTAAGATGAATGTTATGAGCACAGACCCTTATCAAAGCTTATTAAGCCATTTAGCCAGTTGTCATGACAGCACCGCTATCGACCTACTATTCAGTGCGCTATTGACGGAAAAAGAGCAGCAGGAAATTACGAATCGTATCCGCATTTTTGACTTACTGGAGCGCGGTGTCACCCAGCGCGAGATATCTGAGCAGCTAGGTGTCGGTATTGCTACCGTCTCGCGCGGCGCCAAAGCCATGCAAGTTCACGATGTGAGTGCCTTACTAATTACTCATAGACATGACTCATAGAAAACATTCATGAAAGACACATCTGAAAAGGCCGCCTAATTAATTAGAAACTAGAACTTTAATTTGTCTTACTTTTCATTTGATCAACTATTGAACCAATTTGGATATTGTTATGACCTTTCCTAATTCAAAACCTGAGCAACCTGCTGCTATTGATATTCCTAGTAAACCACAGCGCATTAAACTCACGCAGGATATTGATTTCTTTGCGTTGTTCAAACGTATTGAGCGCGCTTTTGAGACCTGTTATCTGCTCGAATCATTGGGCGAAGATGGACATATGGCGCGTCATCATGCGATTGGTTTTGATCCAGTGATGACCATTGCTGCCATCGATCGTACAACCCTCGCGATTACTGATAATAAAACCGCTGAAACCACTCATTATCAAACGGATAATCCTTACGAGCTACTGCGCAAAATTACGCCGCAGCACGTCATTGCTCGCGACCAAAGCGGTGGTCTTGTCGGTTATTTGGGTTACGACAGTGTCAATTTCTTTGAACCCAGTCTCAATGCTAAGCCGAGCGACGACTTTGAACCGTTTAAATTTGGCGTATATTTGGATGGTCTAACGCTCGATAAGATGACTGGTGAGATTTTCTACTTTTACTATCCAACTGCACAGCAAGAAAATCGCATCGAGCAAATCAAAGCGCTACTTGATGCGCCCATTCCAAGCTATGAGCCGCCGACAGTTGAGTTTTTGGGTGACGGCATGAGTCAAGAAGAGCACGCTAAAGCCGTCATGCAAGTCAAAGAAGACATCATCTCGGGGCGTATCTTTCAGTGTGAGGTAGGTTTTAAATCCAAATACCGTATTGCCGGCGATAAAATGCCCATTTATGAGAAATTGCGGTCGGTCAATCCGTCGCCGCACATGTATTTTATGAAATTTGCCCAGCAATGCATCATTGGTGCCTCACCAGAACTGCTGTTTCGCTTGCGTCAAGGTGAGATGGAAACCTATCCATTGGCAGGTACTGCCAAGCGCGGTGTCGATGTCATCGAAGACCGACAGCTTGCCCGTGCATTGCTCAACGATGCCAAAGAGATTGCCGAGCACAATATGCTAGTCGATTTGCATCGCAACGATATCGGTCGCGTGGCACAATTTGGCACCGTCAAAGTACGTAGTCTCATGGATATCAAACGCTTCTCTCACGTGCAACATATCTCGTCTGAAATCGTCGGAATCTTGCATCCTAATGAAGATATGTTTAGCGCCCTTGCCAGCAACTTCCCCGCTGGGACGTTGTCAGGCGCGCCAAAAGTTGAAGCAATTAAAGTCATCAATGAGCTAGAACCAGATGGGCGCGGTGCTTATGGTGGTGCTCTTGGATCGTTTAATTTTAACGGTGATTGTATTTTTGCCATTCCTATTCGCAGCCTATTCATCAACGGCGAATCTGCCTATGCGCAGACCTGTGGCGGCAATGTCTATGACTCCAATCCTGCTGATGAATATCTAGAAATTCAGCGTAAATTGTCTGCCATGAAAGTGGTATTAGACAGTTTTATGAACCCGTAAATTGCTTATATTTTGCCAAAGAGTTGATAACCCATGAATGTTTTAATTATAGATAACTACGACTCCTTTACCTTTAATCTTTACCAATATATCGGAGAGATTTTGCAGACGATGGACGGCGATAAAGCCGCGAACGTCATTGTTAAACGTAATAATGAGATAACGTTAGCAGATGTACAGGCAATGAATCTTGACCGCATTATCATTTCACCGGGCCCTGGCGCTCCTGACGACCCTGCCTACTTCGGTATTTGTGCCGAAGTGATTGAAATCATGGGTAAGACGACGCCGCTACTAGGTGTCTGCTTAGGTATGCAAGGCATCGCCCATGTATTTGGCGGCGACGTGGTACGGGCAAGCGTGCCGATGCATGGCAAGGTATCATCGATTCGCCATGATGGCGCGGGTGTCTATCAAGGCTTGCCCCAAGAGATTGAAATCATGCGTTACCACTCATTGATGGTAAAAGCAGACACCTTACCAGATTGCTTGGCTGTCACAGCTGTCGTCGCCAATAATGCTCATGCTGAGTTCAGCCTAACCGAATCTGCGCTAGCAGGTGAGGAGATTATGGGACTACAGCATAAAGACTATCCCATTCAAGGTGTGCAGTTTCACCCAGAGTCATTTGCGACGGAAGGTGCCAAACGCTTGCTGACGAATTTTTTACTACAGTTGTAAGTCATGATGCTTAAGTTTGGGGGATATGACACCAAAGGGTGATAAGCTAAAGACATAAGCTAAAAACAAGCGTACCTCTAACTCAAATAAATTGAATTTTATGTCTAACTGACTTGTGTTCGAACTTAATTAACGCTTTAATGATAGACTGAAAAAATAAACAAAAGACAGCCCTTACTTGGGTTGTCTTTTTCTTATTTCAGTATTGTATGATGCCATTAGCCAAAAGGCTGGGACAGTTTGAGTTTTTGAGTTTGGGCATGGGTTTTGATATCACATAAAAATAGAGAACGATATGGCAAATACCGATGGCGTAATGTCAGCACGGCAGTCATGGATAGGCACTATTCAAATCATCACGGCAGCGGTCTGCTGGGGTACGTTAGGGATATTTTCAACCTACCTCAATCAAATTGGCTTTAGTGGTTGGCAGATTACGATCTTACGTATCGTGACCGCGGCTTTTCTTATTCTTGTCATGCTACCGAAATTATGGCCGCATCTTATCAAGCTTCGTCGAAAGCAGTGGCTTGGACTGGCATTGCAGTCTTTGATTGGCGTACTTGGTATGTCGGTATGCTACTTTTTTGCTGTGATCTATGTCGGTGCTGGGCCTGCGGTTGCCTTGCTTTATACTGCACCTGTGTTTAGCTTATTGTTTTCGGCATTCTTGCTTGATGAATCTATCACTCGCCAGTCGGCATTACTGGCGCTCATGGCAGTATTTGGTGTTGGATTGACGATGCTGGGTGAGCAAGCACAAGTCAACTGGGGCATCCTATTAGGACTGCTAGCAGGCGTCTGTTATTCCTTATACGGGGTACTGGGCAAGCGCGCGATGCACGATGCACACCCTGCGCCTTTGGTGTTTTTTACCTCTATTATCATCAGTGCTGGTGTACTGCTATTATTACCTGAAACCTATCAAACCTATGGGCGGTTATTGAGCTTACCTTTACATACTTGGGGATATGCCTTGGGGTTGTCTTTGATTGGAACCGTCGTGCCCTTTGCGCTTTATATGAAAGCATTAGAGAAACTACCTGCCACTCGTGCATCAGTATTTACGATTTTTGAGCCATTGACTGCCATTGCCCTTGCCATACTATTGCTGCATCAATCCTTATCTTGGATTCAATATGTGGGCGTGGTATTAATCTTACTGGCAGCTTTATTTAATGCCATATTAAACGGCACTGCCACTCGCGTACCACGCTGGCTAAAAAGACGACAAAGAATTTAGTCTGTACTTTTTAAGACCTTTGAATAGCCTTGGTACCATTGCTATTAAACGAAAGAAAGCCCCAACTATATCGATATAGTCGGGGCTTTATTGTGCTTGACACTTTGCTTAAGAGATAAGTATTTATGCCATAGACAGTTGCTAAATAACTTGGACTGTCTTAATGATATTACTGTTCAATACGCTGCAAAAAGGCCTGCGTACGTGGATGAGTAGACACTTCGAACATCTGCTTAGCGCTACCTTCTTCGACCACATGACCATCCTCAATTAACACCACATGATCTGCCACATCACGAGCAAATTTAATCTCATGAGTCACAACGACCATCGTCCAGCCTTCAGATGCCAGTTGCTTCATCGTGCCCAGTACATCTTGTACCAATTCAGGATCGAGCGCAGACGTTGGCTCATCAAATAATAATAGTGACGGCTCGATAGCCAGTGCACGAGCAATGCCGATACGCTGCTGCTGACCACCAGATAGCTGAAACGGATACAGATCTGCCTTATCCGATAAGCCTACTTTATCAAGTAATGCCAGTGCCTGCTCGCGGGCTTGCGCCTTAGTTTGCCCTTGCACTACCGTCGGCCCAAGCATTAAATTCTCAATCGCGGTCTTGTGTGGAAACAAGTTATAAGATTGAAATACCATGCCTGATTTACGCTGCAACGCCAGCAATGTTTTTTTCTTAGGCTTGGTAGCGAAGTCGACCGTTAAGCTACCATCATCAAAAGCAATGATGCCTTGGTCAGGAATTTCCAGCGCATTCAAGCAGCGTAAAAAAGTGGTTTTACCAGACCCTGACGGTCCTAATATCACCACTACCTTGCCTTTTTCGATGGTCAAGTCGATGCCTTTAAGCACTTGATTGCCACCAAAAGCTTTGTGAATATTAGTGACTTGAATCATAAAGCTTCCTGTTGTACTGATATCTGTTTGCTAATAACACACGCTTATCGACGCGGTATTACCATCCTATACTGCCCCAATTATCAAGGGTTTATTTCGCCACGTAGCGATCAAGTCTGGTTTCAAGCTTACCTTGAATAAAGGTCAAGAACAGACAAATACCCCAATAAATAATCGCCGCTTCGGTGTAGACCAACATAAATTCATAGTTACGTGCCGTGATAATCTGAGCCTGTTTAAACAGCTCCGTGACCAGCACCAATGAGGCTAATGAGGTGTCTTTTACCAAGCTAATAAAAGTATTAGATAACGGTGGCACCGATACCCTAAGCGCTTGCGGCAAAATTACATGGCGGAAGGTTTGTAGGTAGGTTAATCCGACCGTTGAGCCTGCTTCCCATTGACCTTTTGGAATGGACAAAATAGAGGCACGCACCGTCTCCGATGCATACGCGCCAATATTGAGCGAAAAGGCAATAATCGCTGAGGGAAAAGGATCAAGCTTTACTCCGATACTTGGCAAACCGTAGAAAATAATAAATAGCTGAACCAGCATCGGTGTCCCGCGAATGGCGGACACATAAATACGGGCAAGTCTGTATATGATTTCATGGAACCAGCCAGCACGCGGTACGATACGAATCAGCGCCACTATCAGCGCAATAGCCATACCAATCGCAAATGAGATCAATGCCAGCGGTATCGAATAATAAATACCGCCTTTAAGCATTGGCCAAAATGAATTGAGGACAATTTGCGCCCGCGCAGGATCCATAAATGGTAGTAGTGCCAGTAACTCAGCTAGCATTGACGTGATAGACGCTAGCATTACTTTTGTTGACTTATATCAGCACCAAAGAACTCTTCGCTAAGCTTGGTCAGCGTCCCATCGGCTGTTAATGCAGCCATTGCTTCATTCAATTTTGCCACTACAGCGTCATCCCCTTTGATGAGTACTAAACCTGAGCCAGTCTGCTCACTCGCAGGCGCTGTCAGTTTGATCTCAAGTGCTGCATCTGGGAATTTTTTGAGATAATCCAATACTGCCAGATTGTCATTCATCGTAAAATCAGCACGGTCTTGCTTAACCAGTTGAATCGCTTGCGCCATACCATCGACAGGGACGATTTCTGCGCCGTAGCGTTCTGCAAGCTCACCATAGTTGCTGCTCAGTGATTGCGCAGTACGCAGACCTTTTAAACCTTCCCACGAGCTATAGCGATTGTCATCAGTCGGTGCTAGTACAACCGCGCCCGACCAGCTATATGGCATGGCTTTGTCATACTTAGCCAAACGCTCAGGCGTGGTCAAGCTTACTTGATTGGCCACCATATCGAAGCGTTTTGAGTCAAGACCTGCCAGCATAGCATCCCACTGAGTCTCTTTAAATTCGACGTCTACGCCTAGTTTATCCGCAACCGCACGTGTCACTTCGACATCATAGCCAGTTAGCTTGCCACTCTCATCATGATAGGTAAATGGCGGATAAGTACCCTCTGTACCGACGTTGATGGTGCCACCATTATTGATACGTTGCAGCAAATCAGAGCCACCCGTCGCGGCACTGTCTGTCGCATTGGTTTCTGCTTCATTGGTAGTAGACTGACCACAAGCGGCAAGTAGCATAGTACTGGCGGCAAGTGCTAAAAGAGTACGACGTTTCATAAGACGTCCTTATAAGAGTGAATGAATAATGCAAAAAGGTATCGTGCCAATAAAACCATAGCAACAAATAAGGATAAGACCAGCACAGACAAATACTATAATAAAGTATTTGCGCCGCATTATTTAGCTTTGGCTGCTCGATTTGAGGATGCTCAGCATATTTTTCAATACCGTTTCTATATCATCTTTGAATTTTTGGACATTTTTTAAGCAGATCTTAACGTTATTATTGCCGATTAAATAGCCATTTATTCATATACTAGCGCACTTCAGAAAGAATAAACGTACAAAAACAGTGAGCATGCGTAAGACTATTATAATTCACCAGAGAATTGATAACGATCGCCTGCATGCCACATCTTCACAAAGGTCAATACTCGACCTGCTGAATACGTCTGACGACGCAATACCAATGTCGGCGATTGCGGTGCGATTTGCAGTAGCGCGGCAATCTCATCTGGTGCCGCCAGTGCACGAATGGTATAGCTACCACGCTCTAGTGGACTTTTGGCAATGAGATAATCACTGGTGTTGACCACACTAAAATCCTGCTCAATAAATTCTGGCACTTTTTGCGCATCCACCCAGCGCTCTTCGAACTGTATGGGCTGACCATCCGCAAAGTGAATGATTTTTACCTCGTATAAAACAGCAACGTCGCTGCTACTATCTGCGCCAGTACTGTCATCCATTACGGTTGTATCAGCGTTTGTGTTAGCGCTTATATTAGAAGACACAGCTACTTCATTAATATCAAATTTACGCCGTAATTCATCATCCAACATCGCAGCCGTAAGTATGCGTTTACTCACCACTTGCGCCTGATAATCACGGTTGGCAGATTTTAAATCCTGCGCGATATTGCGCACTTCTACAAAGGTATGATTGAACTGCTGCTGGGCGACAAACGTCCCCGACCCTTGCCGGCGCTCTAGCACTCGCTCTTCGCTCAGCTCTTTTAGGGCGCGATTGACCGTCATACGCGATACGCCAAACTCTTTTGCCAACGCCATTTCTGTAGAAATTGCATTGCCCGCCTGCCATTTACCCGAGTGAATATTGTCTAATATGGCGTTTTTTATGCGCTGATATGCCGGAATCGTCTTTGTCATGTCCGTGTTTAACCGTTAATTCACCAATAAGATTAGCGCCATAATATCACGAGATAACGTCATGAACCTTGGCAAAACACTGTGACATTTATCTATCTACCAAAATCCTCACAAAAATAATTGAGTCATTTATAAAAAATTGCTTGCATGAAAAAAGTATCTTTGATAATTTGTATATACAACTTTACGACAGTACTAAAAAATCTGCGTCATCTAATCGATGTTCCACTGAATTTATAGACTGACGGTAAAACACTTACTTTGATTACTTTATCGTCTTAACAGATATCACAAGGATATGATAATGACTACTGACCATGGAACCAATAAAGAGACTAAGCTGACTCGCCGTGATGAGAGCCGCGAAATCGCCGCGCCCACGGGCAGCGCCCTACATTGCAAAAGCTGGCTGACCGAAGCCCCTTATCGCATGCTGCAAAACAATTTGCATCCTGATGTGGCTGAGAACCCAAAAAGCCTAGTCGTCTACGGTGGTATCGGACGCGCAGCCCGCAATTGGGAAAGCTATGATCAAATCCTAGCGTCATTAAAAGAATTGGAAGACGATGAGACGTTGCTCGTGCAATCTGGCAAGCCAGTTGGCGTGTTTCAAACGCACGAAAATGCCCCGCGTGTTTTGATTGCAAACTCTAACCTTGTGCCGCGATGGGCCACGTGGGAGCATTTTAACGAGCTCGATCGCAAAGACTTGATGATGTATGGTCAAATGACGGCTGGTAGCTGGATTTATATTGGCACGCAAGGCATCGTCCAAGGTACTTACGAGACCTTTGTAGAAGCAGGTCGTCAGCATTATGATGGTAGCTGGGCAGGACGTTGGATTTTAACCGCTGGTCTTGGTGGCATGGGCGGCGCGCAGCCACTTGCGGCTACTTTTGCAGGGGCAACTTCATTAAACATTGAGTGTCAACAGTCTAGTATCGATTTTCGCTTGCGTACTGGTTATGTCGACAAGCAAGCCGATGACTTAGACCATGCTTACGAGCTCATCAAACAGCATACCGACGCGGGTGAAGCGGTCTCTATTGCCCTACTTGGTAATGCCGCAGATATCCTACCTGAGATGGTCAAGCGCGCCAATGCTGGCGGCATGAAGCCTGATCTAGTCACTGATCAAACTTCAGCACATGATTTGATCAATGGTTACTTGCCAGTTGGCTGGACAGTAGAAGAATGGAAAACTGCACAAGAAGATTCGGAGCAACATGCAGCATTAACCAAAGCTGCCGCTCAGTCTTGTGCCGTACACGTACAGGCGATGCTAGATCTACAAGCGATGGACATTCCAACGACCGATTATGGCAATAACATTCGTCAGGTGGCTTTTGATGAAGGGGTCAAAGATGCCTTTAATTTCCCAGGTTTTGTCCCCGCTTATATTCGCCCGCTGTTCTGCCAAGGCAAAGGCCCCTTCCGCTGGGTGGCGCTGTCAGGTGATCCAGAAGATATCTATAAGACCGATCAAAAAATCAAAGAGCTGTTCCCTGAAAACACCCATATCCATCGCTGGCTCGATATGGCAAAAGAGCGCATTCAATTCCAAGGTTTGCCTGCCCGTATCTGCTGGTTAGGATTGGGTGAGCGTGACAAAGCAGGTTTGGCCTTTAATGAAATGGTCAAAAACGGCGAGCTAAAAGGCCCTATTGTCATCGGTCGTGACCATTTGGATACGGGCTCTGTTGCCAGTCCAAACCGCGAAACAGAAAGTATGAAAGATGGTTCAGATGCGGTATCTGATTGGGCATTATTGAATGGTATGCTCAACGTCGCAGGCGGCGCAACTTGGGTATCGTTGCATCATGGCGGCGGTGTTGGCATGGGCTATTCACAGCACTCAGGTATGGTCATCGTCGCAGACGGTACTGATGCTGCAGCCAAACGCTTGGCGCGGGTACTGGTCAATGATTGCGGCTCAGGCGTCATGCGTCACGCCGATGCAGGTTATGAGCTAGCGATCAAAACAGCGAAAGACTATGGTCTAAATTTGCCGATGATTAAGTAGCATACCTTTTATCCTTATAAGTGATTACTTGACATAAGGATATCATCGACATTTTATCAAGGAGGATAATATGATTGAGCAAAATACGACACTAAATCTCAAGGATGCAGCAGCGACACCAACTGAAGCACTACTGTCTAAACCTGTAGCGTTACTGCAGTTGATAGTCTTTAGTGCTATCGGTTTGGTCATGTTTTTTGTGCCATTTACCATTGGTGAGAAAAGCACGATTTTGTTCGATCATGGGGCAACTTATCTGGTCACTCAGCAGCATACATTGTCTGTGACGTTATTATTTTTACTGATGATCTTTGGGGTAAGTAAGCCATTTATAGACGGCTCATGGCGTAAAAACATCACCCACATGATTATGACTGCTTTTAAAATCATTGGTCTGATACTGGCAGTGATGTATGTTGCTGACGTAGCGCCTGCCTTTATGATGGAAAAGGGCATGCTGCCGTTTTTGTTTGAAAAACTGGCATTACCAGTCGGTATGATTGTACCGCTTGGGGCATTAATTTTAGCATTTTTGGTGGGTTTTGGTTTGCTCGAGATGGTCGGTGTGCTCATGCAGCCAATCATGAAACCTATCTGGAAAACCCCAGGTTCATCAGCGATTGATGCCGTCGCATCCTTTGTTGGTAGCTACTCTATCGGGCTGCTCATTACTAATCGCGTGTATTTGCAAAAGCAATATTCAGCGCGCGAAGCCATTATCATTGCGACTGGATTTTCGACCGTATCAGCGGCATTTATGGTCATTGTTGCCAAAACGCTTGGTCTGATGGAGTTTTGGAACCTGTTTTTTTGGTCTACGCTAGTGATTACCTTTATCGTCACTGCGATTACTGCTCGTATTCCGCCAATTAGTCTTGTGGATGATAGCGTTGAACGTCCCGCTTTAGACCATAAACGTGGTACACGTCTGGCGGCAGCATTTGATTTGGGTTTGTCCACTTCGCGCCGTGCCACTGACCTAAAACAAATCTTATGGTCTAACTTTCGCGATGGGCTGACGATGGCAGCGGCGATTGTGCCTTCTATCATCGCGGTTGGCTTGACAGGATTGATATTAGCAAAGTATACGCCTGTATTCGATGCTTTAGGCTTGCTTCTTTATCCATTTACATGGCTTAGCGGCTTACCAGAGCCTCTGGTTGCCGCCAAAGGTATGTCAGCGGGATTGGCTGAAATGTTCTTGCCAGCACTGCTCCTCAGTGAGGCTGATATACTGACTCGCTATGTTGCAGGGGTCATCTCTATTAGCAGCGTGTTGTTTTTCTCTGCCATGATTCCTTGTGTGCTTGCCACTGAAATACCATTATCTGTCGGCAAAATGGTCATTATCTGGTTTGAGCGTGTGGTACTCAGTATTTTATTGGCTGCGGCATTCGGACATCTAGCCATGTACTTCAACTGGATTGGCTAAAAAAACAAATTTAATAACAAGTATTATGTTAACTAAAAACATTTAAAAAACGTCATTTCAACAAAGACATGAATCAAAAATAATATAACCCATGTGTCTTACAATACTAGGATCATCTTATGAACGATATCAAGCAACTAACCTTACACCCTCGCCAGCTTAGCTTTAAGATGCTACGTGATATCTACGAGCGGCCTGTCATATTGACACTGCCCGAGGGTGCTTATAAAGCCATCGATGCCTCGCACGAAGATGTGCGCACCATCATTGCACGCGACAAAAGCGCATATGGTATCAATACGGGTTTTGGCCTACTTGCCAAGACGCGTATCAGTGACGACCAACTTGAGCTACTTCAGCGCAACCTAATCGTTTCTCACTCAGTGGGCACTGGTGATGCACTTCCTGCTGGCGTGGTACGATTAATTATGGTAATGAAAGTTGCCAGTTTGGCGCAAGGTGTCTCTGGTGTACGCCGCGAAGTGGTTGATAGTTTACTTGGCTTAATCAATAATCAAATCACACCCAATATCCCAGCCAAAGGCTCGGTTGGCGCCTCTGGTGACTTAGCCCCTTTGTCACATATGACGCTGGCGATGATGGGCGAAGGTGATGTGTTTGTCGCTGGTAAAAAAATACCTGCTGCTGACGCTCTAGCGCAGCATGGACTTGAGCCTATTACTCTTGCAGCCAAAGAAGGCCTTGCACTTATCAACGGTACACAAGTATCAACCGCATTGGCATTACGGGGTTATTTCTTAGCGCGTGATTTGCTTGAGACCGCCACCATTGTAGGCTCACTGTCTATTGATGCTGCCAAAGGCTCGGATTCACCATTTGATGCGCGTATTCATGACGTGCGTGGTCATCATGGTCAAATTGAAATCGCCAAAGCGCACCGTCAATTAATCAAAGGCAGTGCGATTCGCGCCTCGCATGATGGTGAGCAGGATGACCGAGTGCAAGATCCTTACTGCCTGCGTTGTCAGCCGCAAGTCATGGGTGCCTGCCTTGATATCATCAATCAAGCAGGTAAAACGCTACTAATCGAATCCAATGCCGTCACTGACAATCCGCTAATTTTTAATAACGAAGATGGCCCAGTGGCTATATCAGGTGGTAACTTCCATGCTGAGCCAGTCGCTTTTGCCGCTGATATTTTAGCCTTGGCAATTGCCGAGATTGGTTCTATGTCTGAGCGCCGTGTGGCCTTACTTATCGATGCGACGCTGTCAGGTGGTCTGCCGCCATTCTTGGTTGATAACGCTGGGGTCAACTCAGGCTTTATGATCGCCCATGTGACCGCAGCCGCGCTGGCATCAGAGAATAAATCTATCGCTCACCCAGGCAGTGTCGACAGTATCCCAACCTCTGCCAATCAAGAAGACCATGTATCGATGGCCACCTATTGCGCACGCCGCCTATACGAGATGGCGCAAAACACCGCGACCATCATTGGCATTGAGCTATTAGCTGCTGGTCAAGGTATCGATTTCCATCGTGGATTAGATACGTCAGAGCCGTTGACCGTAGCACATCAAAAATTACGCGCGCAAGTGACTTTCTATGATAAAGACCGCTACCTCGCCCCAGATATTGAAGCGGCCAAGCAGTTGGTATTAGACGGTACGCTTGCTGAACATTGGCAGTCACTACGCAGCGATTGGTACGAGTCTAAATAAATATTAATGGGCAGAGAACAGCGATGACAATAGCGAGAACAACAGCAACGACTACCACTCACATTGGCCACACCCCTGCTGATATGACCCAATGGACAGGGCGCGCCGAGCCATTTGAGACGGCACGCGCCCGCTATTGGTATCAGCTTGCTCAGCCTTATGAGAGTCAAAATATTGGGCTAATTGGCTTTGCATGTGATCAAGGGGTCAGACGTAATCAAGGCCGCGTGGGTGCTAGAGCAGCCCCGCCATTAATTCGTCGAGCATTTGCTACGCTGCCAGTCATCGCTGAATTGCAACAGCGCTTTGATGGACAATTATCAACCTTATTGGGTGATGCTGGTGACATTCATTGTCACGACGATGATGACTTTGCCACGAATACTCTTGAACAAGCTCAGATTAAATATGCTGAGGAAGGGAGCGCTATCGTCAAGCAAGGCGGTTTGCCTATCGGATTGGGCGGTGATCATGCCATCGCTTACGGCAGCTTTTTAGGGTTATGGCAGGCTTTAGAAAGTCAAAACGATACAACTATCAGCACACATACAGCACCTACTATCGGAATTATTAATTTTGATGCCCACCTTGATATTCGCCAATCTGATGTAGCGACTTCTGGTACACCATTTCGCCAAATTGCTGAGCACCTTGATGCACATGGTCAGCCCTTTCATTATTGCTGTATTGGCGTCAGTCGATTTTCTAATACGGCGGCGCTCTTTGATCGCGCTGAGCAGTTAGGTGTACAAGTAATCAGTGACGAAGACTGTCAGCAGCAGCCTTGGGATACGCTTGCTGAGCAAGTCAAAAGCTTTATCGATCAGGTTGATATCGTGTATTTAACCATCGATATGGATTGCTTGCCATCTAGCGTCGTTCCAGGAGTTAGCGCACCTGCCGCCTTTGGCATTGAGCTAGGTTTCGTTGAACGCATGGTAAAAACTATCATGGCCACTGGTAAAGTAAAAATGGCCGACATTGCTGAGATTAATCCTACCTTTGATATTGACAGTCGTAGCTGCAAAGTTGCTGCTCGCTTACTAGCGACTATGGTAGAGCAGCATTTACTTGTCACCTAGGTCTTACGAACAAAGAGCAACGACTTCACACTAATCAGGAGCACATTATGAGTGCATCAAAGAACTCCGTATTGAAAAACCCTACAGAACAGACGCTAGACGAGTTTACTATGACGTCATTTGACCATGTCATTATTAACGCTAATGTCGCGACTTTTTCAGAGCAATACGGGTTTAATATTCATTCCGACAATCAAGCTGATAGTAACCCATACGGACAATTACTGAACGCTGCAATCGGTATTAAAAGTGGTAAAATCGCTTGGATTGGTACACAGAATCAAATCACTGTTCATTTACCTAAATATCGAGCTAGTCAAATCACAGATGTGGATGGCAAATGGGTAACTCCCGGACTCATCGACTGTCACACTCACATCGTTTATGGTGGCAACCGCAGTAACGAGTTTGAGGCACGCCTGCAAGGTGCCAGTTATCAAGACATTGCGGCACAAGGCGGCGGTATTGTCTCAACCGTCACTGCTACCCGCGCTGCCAGTGTAGAGTCGTTATTTGCACAAAGTGAAAAACGGTTGCTTGCACTGATGAAAGAAGGCGTCACCAGTATCGAAATCAAGTCTGGTTATGGCTTAGACTTAGACACGGAACGCAAAATGCTCACGGTCGCTCGCCAACTGGGAGAGAAATACGATATTCATGTGAGCACTACTTATCTAGCAGCACATGCCCTACCACCTGAATACAAGTCTCACATGCAGGACCGCACAGACGAATACATCGAGCAAGTCTGCGAGTGGCTACCCATCTTGCATTCAGAAGGCTTAGTCGATGCGGTCGATGGCTTTTGTGAAAACATTGCCTTTAGTAGCGATCAAATCAGATGCGTTTTTGAAGTGGCGCGCGCGTTAGGTCTGCCAGTCAAACTACACTCTGAGCAATTATCTGATATAGGCGGAAGTGCCTTGGTTACCGAATATAAGGGGCTGTCGAGCGACCACCTAGAGCACTTATCAGAAGAAGACATCAAAAAAATGGCGGCTAGCAATACCGTTGCAGTGATATTACCAGGAGCATTTTATACCTTGCGGGATACCAAATTGCCACCGATTGATGCACTACGCAAACATCAAATACCTATCGCAATTTCAACCGACTGCAATCCTGGCACCTCACCGCTTACCTCATTATTGCTTGCGATGAATATGGGCTGTACGCTATTTTACTTAACCACTGAAGAGGTACTGGCAGGGGCAACTGTTTATGCAGCACAAGCGCTGGGATTGTCTAATAAAGGCAAAATAGAGATTGGCTGTGATGCAGATTTGGTCTTATGGGATATCGCCCGCCCTGCGGATTTGGCTTATCAGATGGGACTAAACCCTATTAACGGCATTATGGTTCAAGGCAAGTGGCGTGAGACGGTATAGCGAACTTATCTAACTACTCACATTAAAGAAGCCCCAGTCGTTGAATGATTGGGGCTTTTTTAATAATAAATGCACAGCTTTGCTATCTCATTTTCAAAAAACTGAGTAGCGAAAAAAACGACTATTAGCGATACCTATCATATCTATCTATCTGTCTAACTTACTTAGCTATTTCTTAAACTTATTGTTGAATACGCTGCCAGTATTGGCATCAACATTTAGCCAAACGATACTATTACCTTTAAGGATATCAGCTTCATAATAGGACGCATGATCACTATAATCTCGGTCGTTTTTAAACTCAATCTCGATAACACGGCCGCCCGATTGTTTTTCAGCAATTTTCATTGCTTGTTTAACATCAATCTTCGCTTGTTTAAGCGCCTTATAATCTACCAGATCATCACTGTCTAATCGTTCCACATCCGTACTAATCACTCTACCATTCATGGCGTCGACTTTGATTTCATAGTTTCGGCTACTGGTTACAAATTCCATCTCATACACACCGCCTTGTGCTTTATCATCATCGTGATCAAAGCTGGCGCTCATCAATAGACCAGATGACTTTTTCGCCGCAATATTTATTGCTTGTTGTAAGCTTATTCTGCTGGCTTTGGCGGCTTGCACCTCACTTGCTAGCGGTTGCTGTGTAGATGCATAGATTGTCGTAGTCAACATAGCCGCACCCACTACTACTGCAGCACGGGTACCCAAAGTCGTTAGCGAAAATGGCTTGAAAATCTTGCTCATAACGGTCTCCACAAAATTAATCTTATTGAGTGTTCTAAAATTATTATCTTTTAAAAAACACACATTATCAATAGATCAATCGTATCACTTCATAAAAACCACTTTGACTGTTCACGGTAGGTTTAATTCATAAAAAACGCGCCTATCGTTAAAACAAACGCGTTATTCGTTAGTAGGTGGCTATGATAAAAGTGCTTAGTTTAAAATACCGTAAGCGACCAATGCATCAGCAACTCGTTTAAAGCCAACGATATTTGCACCAGCCATATAGTTGATATAGCCATTATCTGTTTGACCATACTGTTCTGAGGCGTCAGCTGCGCAGTCATGGATATTTCGCATGATATTTTTGAGGCGCAAGTCGATTTGCTCAAAGCTCTTATACTGACGGACTGAGTTTTGTGACATCTCAAGCGCAGACACTGCTACACCGCCCGCGTTGGCGGCTTTACCTGGGGCATAATGCACACGGTGCAAACGAATATAGTCGATGGCTTCAGCAGTCAATGGCATGTTGGCACCTTCGACAACGTATGTAATGCCATTTTCAACCATGAGCTTGGCATCTTCTTCATTGACTTCATTTTGCGTCGCTGATGGAATCGCGATGTCACCTTTGAATTGCCACGGCTTTTGCTTCGCAAACCACTCTCCACCATAAACATCGACGTACTCAGCCAACGGTTTGCTTTTTGCTTTTTGCGCCTTGAGCCAATCAATTTTTTCTTGATTCAGACCCGCTTCATCATACAAAGTCCCTTGTGAGTCTGACACAGTGACGACGATGCCACCCAGCATATGGGCTTTTTCAGCAGCATGTAATGAGACGTTACCAGCACCTGAAACCAATACTCTCTTACCTTTGATATCGTCATTTTGCGCCGTAAGCATGTTTTCTAAGAAATACACCGCGCCATAACCTGTCGCCTCAGTACGCATCAAACTGCCACCGAAGCCAACGCCTTTACCGGTCAAAACGCCGCCGTATTCGTGCGTTAAATTTTTATACATAGCAAACATATAGCTGACTTCACGCCCACCCACCCCAATGTCACCAGCGGGCACATCGATGTCTTTATTCACATAGTGATGTAGTTCACGCATAAAGGCATAGCAAAAACGGCGGATTTCACTGTCGGTTTTGCCTTTGGGATCAAAATCAGAGCCACCTTTACCGCCGCCCATTGGCAATCCAGTCAAAGCGTTTTTGAATATTTGCTCAAAGCCTAAGAACTTCAACACAGATTGGTTGACAGTCGGATGAAATCTCACGCCACCTTTATAAGGACCTAACGCATTGCTGAACTGGACACGCCAGCCGCGGTTAACCTGAACTTCACCTTGGTCATTTTCCCAGTTAATACGAAAAGCAATAACGCGATCAGGCTCAACGAGGCGCTCAAATATTTTAAAAGTATCATATTCTGGGTGGGCGTCGTATAACGGCGCAATCGTAATTGCAACTTCTTTTACCGCTTGAACGAATTCAGGTTGATGGGCGTAACGCGCTTCGACTTTTTCGATGGCCTGACTGATACTCATATCTTTTCCTTAGGGTAAAAATGGTGATCGTGCTTACTTACACCGATGTCACGTCGTATGACAACAAACGAGAGGATTGTAGACACTGGTGTAAAACTGAAATTGCCCCGACACGCTGGCTTGTGTAGAGACAAATGGGATTAAAAAAGCTGACTGAATTTATGCCTAGATGCCACATTCAGAGACAAGAACATTTTTTATCCCATAATATATATCATTTTTGAGGCGTATAAGTCTAGTAAATATCACCATCATGAAAAGTTATAAGCGATTTTTATTGACACAGTCTAGAGTACGCCTTTACATAGCACCTTGAGACGCCGACTGATGAGCTTACAGATCTCATTGATTGTGCTAAAAATAGTCCTGTATTACTAAAAAACCTTCCTTTTCCTAATCGGTAAATAAATCAAATATTAATGGAAATTTGTGTATTGATAACCGTTAAGTAAAGACGAAAGGTCAATAACCAGCACCAAACGGTATAAAAAACCCAAAAACTTGGCTTTTTGCTTGAGCTGATGTATATCAATATTGACAGCAAGGGTTTATAATAGCCGACTTAGTCAACATTTATTCTCCACCATTACTAACTGTTATTTTATCAATTGAATAACCCGTCATAGAGAAAGCGATATGCGTACAGATTCATTCCAGCAAATCTTGGAAGACCTAAACAGCTCATCAGCCGATGTTGAAGCATCTGCCCTTATTTCTAACGATGGTCTGATGATTGCCTCAGCACTACCAACGGGCGTTGATGAAGACCGTGTTGGCGCTATGTCAGCGGCTTTATTGTCATTGGGTGACCGCGCAGGTCGTGAGTTGGCACGTGGTAGTATCGATCGCATTATGATTCAAGGTGAAAAAGGCTACGTGATTATGACCTCATCTGGAGATGAAGCGGTACTTACTATTATGGCAAAACCGAATGCAAAACTTGGTTTGATATTCTTAGATATCAAGCGTGCCTCAGAAGCCCTTGCAAAACTTATCTAATTGGTAAATTTGGATTTTTGTCGATAACATATTTTTTATTATTTAACGTCATATAGCACATAGCGCGACTGATAAATATGACTTTAAATCAAAATGAAGTGACTGTCTCATAAAAAATATTTAAGATGGCACACATTATTTGTGTGGAATAATAGCCTGATAAATATTGGGACGACGACTGAGCTGAAAGGCAACATGATGTTATCGACAACTACCACACCAGATTGGTTTTTTAATCATTATAAATATAACGATAAATAAAGGAGATTACGATGGGTTCTCCAATCCCTGATGCACATAAGCCTGATATGCCCGCTGAGCAGATTACTCTGACTTATTATGATGGTACATCGCGGACTGTCTATGATACTGGTATTGAACGCCCTTATCCTGATGGCAAACTGATTGTATCTCGCACCGATTTGGATGGTGTGCTGACTCACGTCAACGATGCTTTTGTCGAAATTAGTGGCTACAGCGTTGATGAGCTTATTGGTCAGCCACAATCTATTTTGCGCCACCCTGATATGCCAAAAGCCGCTTATAAAGATTTGTGGGATACCGCAGAAGCTGGGCAAAAATGGCATGGCTACGTTAAGAATTTATGCAAAGATGGCAGTCACTATTGGGTCTATGCGACCGTTGTGCCAAACATTCGTCGCGGCGAAACAGTGGGTTATACCTCGGTACGCCGTAAGCCATCACGTAGCAAAATCGAAGCTGCTATGGCTCAGTATGCCCAAATGAATCAAAATGAGGAAGGCTAAATCATGACGACACACAATATGTTAATCGCCCCTGATTTTTCTCCTGAGCGTTTTGCAGGCTGGCACATGTTTAATATCTTGATTCAAAAACGTGCCAACCTAAATATGCATCTGAACATACCTACCTCACATGCTGAACAAGAGCAAATCATTGAGGCAGGTGACATTCAAGTTATCTATGCCAACCCATTTGATGCAGCCACTTTGATCCGTGAACAAGGCTATCGCGCTGTTGCACGCCCTATCGGCAAATCGGATGAGATGGTCATTGCTGCTGCGGCAAACAGTGATATCAAGCGCTTAGAAGACATTAAAGCGGGTGCGACCGTAGCAATGGCAGACAACCGTGATGTTAAGCTGATCGGCTTACGCTTGCTAGAAGCTGTGGATATAGAAGAGTCTGATCTTAAATGGGATATCACTGAGACTTATCAGGCAGCCGCCCGTAAAGTCATCAAAGGTGATGCTCAAGCGGCTTTTTTCTTGGCAGAGATTTTTCATAGCTTTTCACGCTTGACCAAAACTCAGCTGTCAGTGCTAATCGAAAGTGATTTGGCAGACATTAGCCATGTATTATTGATTAAAGATGACTTTCCTGATACAGAAATATTCATGAATGCGATCCTGAACTTGCATAATGATGACGATGGTAGAGAAGCATTGGCTGAACTTGGCATGCCTCAAGGGTTTGAAGCCATGGACGAAGAAGATGCTGAATTTATGATAGATTTGATGCAAACTTTACTTGATTAATTATTAATTACTACTTATTAATTGGCACGTTGCACCGTTTCGCTTAGTGAAGTCATAGCCTATTGTCGCTCAATAGTGACTATATCATTTTGACCATACGATATTAGCCATAAGCTGTTAGCCATACGATATTAGCCATACGATATTAGCCATAAGCTGTTAGCCATAAGCTGTTAGCCATACAATAGACACTATGACGTAAAGGACACTATTATGTCTGATTTAGACCTTATTAAAGAAAATGAGATGGAAGCACGCCGAGTATTTCGTTTATATTCGCGTAAAGTGTTTTTGGCACCCAATAACCGTCATTTTCATGAACAACGTATCAATGCCGCATTACTTTTAACCGAAAAAGAGCCGCTGCAAGGTGCCGTCGCAGACTTTTTTTATGGCTGTTGGTATGACATTCCTTACGATGTAAATAACCTGTTTACGCGTATTAAAGATCGCTTGTACCCTCATGTCCAGCAAGGGTTTCGCGACTGTATTAGTAAGAAGCGATATATTCAACGCAATAGTATGCTGGCGACTCGCTGGAGTGTCCTGATATCGCCATCTCTCAATGAGCAAAAACAGCGATTGCTTATCAGTAGCGATGACGCCAAAGAAATATCCAAAGACATCACCGCTGAGCTCATGCAGGCGCGTGAAGATAAGGATTGGGGCACGATTGAGCAGATCGAAAACGAATTCTTTGCTCACTGTATCGCTCGCAATGATCGACTTGCCTTCTCGTTAGTATGGTTTCGCTTGGGTAAAAGCGACTGGCAGTTCGATGAGCGCTGGAACAACTGTCAACAGCATCTTGATCAGACCATCAAGACCTAATTTATCGCCGATTTAACCCTTTCATCACAATGGTAGCCGCTATGTCCTCTTACTTAAATGCTGATAAAACGTATCTAACCCTCACTCCAGCCGGTATTTTTGAGGCATTTTCACAAAGTGAGCCCACTGATGAACAGCTGTCATTACAAGACTTAATGTCCTATGGGGAGACGTTGCTCGCCGCTGATTGGCTTGAGCGTTATTCTGACGAATGGCTACAGAGCTTTATAGAACATGGCTGGATTGAAAAGCTGTCTTTGTTATTACCCGCACCCAATCTGCCATTGGATCAGTTTTTACCGTATGTGGTTGCCAGCTTATCCGGTAAACGCCGTGCCGCTATTGGCTCTGATGAAGGGTTTTGCCTAGCACGAATCGGTTACAGCCAAGAAGAAGCGGACATGCTAAGTGTTGCAGCTGCTGACTTTTCAGGTTTTATGATTCGCCAAAAACAACGCGGCTGGGCGGTTGAAAGCCAAGCCATCTCGTTTTTTCAACAAGTTGACTTACTGATTCCTGAGACCAGCTTTGTGTTTTTATGGATTGATGGTTCAGGTTACGCCCTCATCATCGATGGCGAGCCTTTAACTAATAGCCGCGCCTTTGTTGAGATGGTATGGGCATTGAAAACGTCTGGCTTAAGATTTCTTAGCTAATTCAACCAAACCGCTTGATATACCATTAAATATCCATATGACACGCTGCCATACTGACCCGTGCGCTTATATCAAACCAAGCGCACTTCTTTCAATCTCTTTCTCTCATCTTCTGCTATAGCCGATTTGTATACAAGGATAAGGTATTACAAATTGCACTTAGGCTTTACGCATTATTAAGATGTGATATTCAAATAAATTATGAAATAAAAAAAAAGACGCTATTTACAGCGTCTTTTTTGTTTGTTGCTACAACTACATTTATATATTGCGCACTATAATTGATGGTATACGTGAATACATAATTAATGATATGCCGTTAGATATCAACTCGACGGCCAACAGTATGCCAAGAATATACGTCGCTGATTGCGGATAACTGGTAAATATCATGATAGCCAATATAATTGAGAGCAGACCTGAGAGTAATATTGGGACAAAAGCCACTGTCCGACGTAGACCGAAAGCAACAACAACTCTGACTATACCCGTTGCCATAAATAAAATAGCAATTACCATGGTCAAGGTTAATATGCCTTGTAACGGATCTTGTAATAACTCAATGCCAATCAATACACCAAGTACACCGCCGATGGCCGCTAGCACTTTTCCAGTGGTACTATGTGCTCGAAACAAGGCAATAAACTGTAAAACACCCACTAAAAGAAAGATAAAACCTGCTAACTGCTCAGCGGCCAAAGTGGCGCTAAGAGGATTAAAAAATGCAAAGATACCGCCAAGAATACTAATGATGCCAATGACTAACCACAGTGTACGATTCATAAGACGACCTTATTTTACATTTAATAGAAAATAAATTATATCGCAAACCTTACTTTGTGTTGTATAACGGTAGTAATATCTTCGAGTAGTCCTGTTAATATCAGAGTGTGGGCATTGATTTGTGGTCACAAGCCTGCTAACTGATTGTTCCACTGTTGCCGCGTCATGTTATACAGTACATGCTCAGCCAGCCGATGGTTAGGGTCAAGGGCTGGGTGGTAGAAGTTGGCGCGGGTATTTATCATGCCAAGGCGCTCCATAACCAATTGCGAGCGTTTATTGATAACCGCTGTGAATGACACAACCTCATCGAGCGACAGCTCAGTAAAAGCAAAATTCAGCGCCGCACGTGCCGCCTCTGTAGCATAGCCCTGTCCCCAATAATCTTTATGTAGTCGCCATGCAATCTCGACAGCAGGGGCAAAAGACATATCTGCGTGAGTATCATTCAAGCCAACAAAACCGATAAAATCATCATATGTTTTAGTGCTATTTTTTAAACATACTGCCCAAAGCCCCCAGCCTTGATTAGCAATAAGCTGCTGGCATTTACTAGCGATGATGTCACTTACTTTAGGCGTTAATAACTTGGGAAAATACTTCATTACCTCAGGATCAGCATTTATTTCAGCAAAAACAGCAAAGTCACTTGCTTGCCATTGCCTAAGGTAAAGACGTTCTGTTTCTATCAAATTTATCATTTTTATCACTTATGGATTGACACTATTAATACTATTTATCCAGCCAGCCTTTTTGCTTGGCATGAGCAAGTTGCTCAGGAGTATCGATATCATAGCTCAGTTGATTATTAACAACGGTACTTATCTGACTGGGCGGCAAACCTCTAATTAAATAACGCAGCCCTTTATCGCCTACCAGCAATGCTTGCCACTCTCTGAGTAAATCACAATCAATCGTTAAAGGTAGTCCGATAATATTTTGCTTTAATACAGTGGCAGCAGACGTTTCATTTAAACTCCTATTATTTAAATGCTGCCAGCTACCATAAGTACTTGCCACTACAGACCGCTTATCTGCCAGCAGTTTTGCCAAATGCTGCTCATCGAGTAAAACTTGATCAACACCCATAATGACGACGCGCTCGATTAATGAGCTTGTTAACTGCGTGACTGCCTCAATAGCCAAATCCAAACTATACGCCATACCTATTTCAGGCGTAGAATTTACGACCATTTGAATCATAGAGTACTGAAAAGCCAATTCATTCATCGCACTGGCTATTGATGGTTGATTATCAGGAATAACTATAATAATTGCTTGCGGTTTTGTAGAAAGTGCGAGTTTGGTCATGAAGCAAATTAAGGGTTCGCCATCTTTACATAGTAACTGTTTTGCTTGACCTAAACGCAGGCTCAGTCCACTGGCCAAAATAATGACCGCATGGTTTGGTGGCTTTGATAGATTTATTGGCTTCAGTTGCGTAGAGGCTAAAATAGATGCGTCGCGGCTCATGATAAATTTATCGCGGCACGAGCACTTGTAGCAGTCGTCTCTATAGAATCAATATGCGTAGAAAATAGCGTTGTACAGTTAGTGTTTGACAGATGAGTGTCTGAGTTTTCTGCTGATAGGTTTTGATTATGGACGACAGCATTGACTTGCGCCATGATACCCAGTGCTAAGGCTTCAGGACCATCTCCGCCCAGCTTATAACCAATCGGATAATGCAGTTTTTTGATACCTAGGTTTAAACTGGCAGAATTTGTAAACCTTGTACTAATTTCTTCGATTAAGCGCTCGGTACGGTAGCGTGGTCCTAGTTGTCCAAGATATTTATAGTGATTAGCATGCTCTAATAATACGCCAAGGCGAGCACGGTCTTGGCTGAGACTATGCGACATTAAAGCAATAGCGGCATTTTTACTGAGTTTTAGTAAAGTGTCACTATCATTTAACGCTAGTACCATCACGCTATCTGCCTCAGGAAAACGCCGCTGCGTGGCATATTGCGCTCGACTGTCTACCACTGTCACATGCCAATCTTGCATCTTTGCCATCGTAACTAGCGGCATCACATCATTGCCAGCACCACAAATCAGCAAGCGTATCTGTGGTTGTAGGCGCTGAATCAGCCATTCTGTGGCTAAATTGTCATTGTCATCTTTTACGATGACGTACTCAGCATTTTTATGGAGAAGCTTATATTCGGATAAACTTTCAATAGCATGGATAACTGTGCTTGAAGCATTAGATACCACTTTATCTGAATTATTAGCGTCGATAGCGGTGAGTTTTCCTGACTTGATATAATTATCTAGGTTAAGACGCAAACCAATTTGAAGTTGAGAGTTTGGATTATTTTGGGTATTAAAATGGATTGTAGAGCGGATTAAAGTTGCTACCGTTACTGGCTGCTGAGACTGACGAACCTGACTGATGACATTTAACAAAGACATTGCCGTCGCTAACCGTTCAAACAACACGTGTACGCGCCCATTACAGCCTAATCCAAAATTTAACTCGTCCAAATCAATATCTTGTTCATCGTATTTATTATCTGTGCCCTTATTATCACTGCCTCTATTAAAGTCAAAACCCTCTTCTGATACGCTCGCTTGCGCTACACCATCAGCATATTCGATATCATCACCCGTTTGGTAGACTTGCACGTTTGCACCTTGACGCGTGAGCCAAAAAGCACGTTTGATAATATGTGGCTCCAGACAGCCGCCGCTAATCATCCCGACCGAACGACCATTTTCACAGATGAGCATCATCGCGCCTGCGCGGCGATAGGCTGACCCTTCGGTACGCACGACGGTTGCTAGTACCGCGTCGACCTGTTGTTGCTGAGCCTCGCGTGCCAGCTTAAGAATATCAGCAATTTGATTCATAACGCCTCTTATATACTCTCTATCATTGATGTCTATATACGGTATATATCCATCATGACCAACTTACAAAACCAGTTCATAAAACCCGCTAACGGCTACAATTAGCGGGTTTATATTGTCCATCTATTTGACTAAGAACCTACTCTGGTAGTTCATAAAGTAATTTATCGAGAGTAATAGGAAAGTCATAAACTCGTACACCCACGGCGTTGTAAACGGCATTAGCAATAGCAGCGGCAGCACCTGCAATCGCCGTTTCCCCAATACCTTTTATATGCATTGGATTGGTGTACGGATCGTCCTCTTCTACCAAGATAACATCAAGCTGAGGAACATCCGCATTGACTGGGACATGGTATTCTGCAAGATTATGATTACATAGCCGACCGTCACGCTTATCGTGAATCACCTGCTCCATCAATGCCGAACCAATACCAAATACCATGCCGCCATAGCACTGTGAGGTCGCGGTTTTGTGATTGAGGATACGCCCTGCTGCAAAGGCGCCTGTCATACGCTTGACGCGTATTTCACCAGTCACTCGGTGTACAGCGACCTCGGCAAAATTAGCACCAAATGACGCTTGGCGATGACTTTTGGCATTTTTACCCGGTGCAATTTGACCTTTGGCACTGAGTTTTTGGTCATCATATTGAGCGACGATATCGGCTAATGAATGAGTCTGAAAATTACTAAAGTCATATTCTTTCGATTCAGTTAGTGAGATTCCCGTTATTTCAGCTAATTTATCTTTTAAATCAGCCACTTTATCTACGATGTTATCGCCCAAACCTGCTACTTTTTCTTTTCCTGCTTCTATAACGGTTTCTACAAAATTAGCATCATGCTCACCTATCTGCTTAATTTGACCGTTATCCAGCTGAATGGTATCAGGGTATAGACCGACTTTTTCTGCGGTCATTTCACGTAGCTGCTGACAAGCAAGGTATATACTACTGCCTGAACTGGCAGCGCCCATACTGCCCCCTGAGCCTACCGCAGGTGGCAAACTGGTATCACCAAGTTTCATTTCAATATGATCTATTGGTAGCCCTAATAAATCTGCAGCAACCTGAGTAAATACGGTATAAGAACCTGTACCGATATCGGTCATGTCTGTCTCAATCACAGCTTTGACGCCTAGTGCTTTTGAGTTATCTATTTGCAGGGTCGCCCGTGCTTCTGATGGCGCTAAGCTGTTGCCGCGAGCTGCCGCTGCCATACCCATACCCATCCACCAATCACCTTCTAAGCGACTGGCAGGCTTAGCATTGCGTTGATTCCAGCCAAACTGTTCAGCTGCTTGATCGATACAAGCGATGAGCTTACGCGTGGAAAACGGGACACCTTTACTAGGATCTTGCTCAGGCTCATTACGACGGCGCAGCTCGACAGGGTCTAGGTTGAGTTGCTCTGCCAATTCATCCATCGCACACTCAAGGGCAATCTGCCCCACTGCTTCACCGGGGGCACGCATTGAGCCTGACAATACTTGGTTCATATCTACTTGCTGATAATTAACTCGGCGATTGTCACCGCGATACAGATAATGCGTAGAGAGCGCTGCTGGCTCAAAAAAGGCTTCTCCTGGCAAATTACTAGAGACCGTCTCATGAATCATGGTGTCAATAATACCATCTTCACTACAGCCAATTGCGATGCGTTGACGCGTGTTCGAGCGTCTAATCGTTGCCTCCATTACTTGCGGACGGGTCATAGTGATTAACACGGGACGACCCAATTCTTTTGCGGCGAGTGCGGCGGCTATCGATTCTGGAGAAATCCCAAGCTTGCTACCAAAACCCCCACCGACATAACGAGCGATTAATTGTACATTTTCTAGATCCAAATCCAATGCATCAACGATTTGCTTTTTGCACGAAGAAAGCATTTGATTAGAGGAGTACATAATCAGCTTATCGCCCTCCCAGTGAGCAAGCGTTGCATGAGGCTCCATCGCTGCGCTGTTTTGACTTGGGGTATGATAAAAGCGGTCAAGGGTTACCGCAGCATTTGCGAGGCTTTGTTCTGGATTACCCTTTTCTGAGTTTTTATCAGAACCTTTTTTTTCATTAACGTCATGAGCATTTGGCAGCTCTGCCGTAAAGTTCAATGCCGCCTGCTCAGTCTCATCCTCATAAGTCACTTTGAGCGCTTTTGCGCCTTCGGTCGCCGCCTCAAACGTCTCAGCAATGACAACCGCAATCGGCTGACCATGATAAAAAATTTCACTAACGCCTTGCTTAGGTGATTTGGTTGCACCGCCTTGTTGGGCATTGCGTAAAAAGTGCTCAGGATCAGTAACTACTTTAATAATGTTGGGAATACCCTCTAAAGAGCTGCTATCAATTTGCTTAACGCGTCCTTTGGCAATCGTTGCGCTCACTAATACGCCATAGGCTTGATTGTCTAGATGAATCTCTGCCGTATAGTGCGCTTGACCGCTGACTTTAAGTGATCCCTCGACTCGGTTAATGGGCTTACCTACCAATTTACTCGCTGTTTTATCAAAAAGCGACTCAACAGGCTCATTCATCATCATTTTTTTGGTCGGTTCTGACGGAAATACTGAGTCCAATAACGACATGATTATGCTCCCTTGCCCGCTAATGCGCGTTGAATAACTTGTTTGAGTAGACGACGAGTCAGCGGTATTTTGAAATCATTTTGACCACTACCTTTAGCCTCTTTTAATAATAAGTCCGCTGCTTGTTTAATGACATTTTCATTGCCATCAGTACCCGTCAGCAATGCCTCAACGGCTTCGTTGCGCCATGGCTCAGTACCAATACCGCCGAATGCTAAGCGCACTGTGTCCAAACGCTCATTATCAGTCACGTCTATGATCGCGGTACAGGAGACTAAGGCAAAAGCATAGGACGCGCGATCACGCACTTTGTCATAAGTGTGCATGCCTTTGATGGGCGCTGGCAACACAACATGAGTGATAAGCTCACCAGACTCTAAAACGTTTTTGATATGTGGCGTGTCTTTTGGCAAACAATAAAAGTCTTTAATCGCGATTTTACGCGTTGAACCATCCCTTTTTAACGTCTCAATAGTGGCATCTAATAAGCGCATCGCGACGGCCATATCAGATGGATGCTGAGCAATACAGGACTCGCTAGTACCTAAAATTGCCAACGTACGATTTTCGCCACGTATCGCTGGGCAACCAGAACCTGGCTTGCGTTTATTACAGGCGCTGTCTGTCTGATAAAAATAATAACAACGCGTACGCTGTAATAGATTACCGCCCGTCGTCGCTCTATTACGCAACTGTCCCGTCGCACCTGCCAAAATCGCCCGTGATAGCACTGGATAATTGGCAATCACCTCAGGATGCGCGGCCAAGTCGCTATTGGTCACTAGCGTACCGATGCGTAGGCCACCATCTGTAGTCTTCTCAATTTGAGCTAATGCTAAGCGAGTGATATCCACCAGCTTAACTGGCGTTTCAATCTCTAACTTCATCAAATCTAAAAGGTTGGTACCCCCTGCGATAAATGAGGCGTCTTTTACACTAGCAGATTGGGCTGCCTGCTCTGGCGCGGTAGCACGGCTATACTCGAAACGTTTCATGAACGATCTCCTAACCTGCTAGTTGCCGTCTTATTCTTCATAGATTGACTACCTAGCTGCGCTTCACTAGGTGGTGGCGACCAAATACCCGTCACCTCTGATTTTTGTACTGCGTCAGTTTTAGATGAGTCATTCATTTCATTTTCTAAAACTTGTGAAATGGCCTTAATAATATTGGGATAAGCAGAACAGCGGCAAATATTGCCACTCATACGCTCAGCGATTTCTTGCACCAGCAATCCATCAGGGTTTTGCAAATCTGTAGTGACATGACTGGGCCAGTTTTGTTTAATCTCATCGATCAGCGCTGTTGCTGAACAAATTTGCCCAGGGGTACAGTAACCACATTGAAACGCATCATTATCTTTAAAGGCTTGTTGTAGCTCCGATAATAATTCGGGCATGCCAATACCTTCAATCGTGGTAATCTCATCACCATCGTGCATAACTGCTAAGGTCAAACAGGCATTGACCCTACGCCCATTGATAAGTATGGTACAAGCGCCACATTGACCATGGTCACAGCCTTTTTTAGGCCCCGTAATTTTGAGGTGCTGACGACAGACATCGAGTAAGGTCGTGCGTGAATCAAGATTGTCAAGCTGATAATCTTGCTTATTAATGGTTAAGTTCAAGGTAGACATGCTGGCTTCTCGCTGGCAGATAATCAAAAAAATAGGGTTAAACGCTTCTTAAAAGTCGCGCCAATCGATTTATTATGACTTATTAGAAATGTCGATTTGTTTTTACTTTGTAGTTATTGCAGTGTAGTTTTTAATCTATGAAAACTTTACTCCTCAGTATTTTATCTCACTTATTCACTATCAATTTTATAAATGAAACTCAAAAACTCATTTTATTAGCAAAAAAAATAGCGCTATAAACATGCCGTTTATAACGCTATTTGAGTTCAATATAGTCAGTTAAAAATATCAGTCGGTCATTACGCTTTAGTAATTATTCTCGCTTCACTCAATCGAGATTTTGGCAAATCGGCATTAAAATCGTCTTCACTACGATAACCAAGTGAGATAACGGCAACGGCTGTGTAGCCTTTGCTACGTAGCTCAAACTCTTCATCGAGTGCCTTTAGATCTGCACCTTCCATCGGCACAGTATCAATGCCTAAAGTAGCAGCACCCAGCAATAATGCGCCCATATTTAGGTACACTTGCTCGACCAGCCAATGTGGCTCGTCTTTTTGCTCATAACGACGAATGTCCAAAAACATTTTGCGAACTTGATGCATTTGCTCTTTGAATTTTGGCTCTGCAAAGCGACCATCCGTATTTTCTTTATCCAATACTTCATGCAAAAATTCATCATCAGCATAGATACGACTACAGAAAATGATGACGTGTGAGGCATCTTTCACCTTTGCCGTGTTGAAATCAAACATCCCTTGCGTACCTTTTGCGATACGTGCCTTGCCAGCATCATCATCAGCGATCACAAAATGCCAAGGTTGGATATTGGTGCTTGATGGGCTAAGTCGTAGGATATCCTTTAAACTTTGAAAGTCTGCTGCTGATATTTTTTTATTGGCATCAAACTCTTTGGTGCTGTAACGCCAGTTCATGGCTTCAGTGATATTTTTCATTTATGACTCCAAGATTTTTAGTACCGCCACTTTAAGCAAAAACCCGTTTGATGACCGTTACATATTGGTTAAGTAGTCACCTATTTTGTTATTAAGTTGCTGATAATTCAGTGCATCGCTGAGTTATTTGAGCCGCCATTTGAACAGTTATTTAAGCAGATACTTATTAGACAGAGACTCATTAAACAGTAACTTAGACGATATTGTAATTGTTCTCTCACTCTCTTAGCATTAGTTAATTAGCATTGATAATGAGCATTGATTTATAAGGCGGTCGACCACAGACAGCTTATATAAAAAATAAATACTGAATTAGGCAGATAGATATGGAACATTCAAAGCAGTTATCCTCAGAGCAGCCACTACGCATCGATATCGTCTCAGACGTTGTTTGTCCTTGGTGCGTCATTGGTTACCGCCAACTTGCTGAAGCGCTTAAGCAAACAAATACGGCCCATGAAATACATTGGCATCCGTTTGAGCTTAATCCAAATATGCCAAGCGCAGGACAGAATATGCGTGAACATATTATGGAGAAATATGGGTCGAGCAAGCAAGAATCTGATGCTAGCCGTGCTCGATTAATCGAAGCTGGTAATGAGGTTGGCTTTACGTTTAACTTTAACGATGACACGCGTATGCACAACACGTTCAACTTGCATCAATTACTGCACTGGGCAGATCAGCAAGGTCGCATGCATGACTTAAAGCAGGCGTTATTCATCGCTCATTTTACCAATGGTCGCAATATTTCTGACAATGCCGTGCTTGCTGATATCGCCGCAGAGATTGGACTAGATCGTGATGAGGCATTAGCCGTGTTAGCAGACCAAAGGTTCGCTAAAGAGGTGCGCGCAGAAGAGCAACATTGGCAACAACAAGGCATTCAAAGCGTGCCAGCGGTAATTTTTAATAAGCGTCATCTGGTTAGTGGTGCACAAGGCGTGGAAAATTTCAAGAATATCTTGCAGCAGTTGGCTGACATGCCAGACTAGTTTTCCTAACAAGATTTTTTGGCAAGATTTCGTTTGCTATTTCTAAAAGGATCCCTTATGTCCTCTGATAAAACTCTCCCTATTATCGTGTTTGATGTCAATGAGACGCTACTCGACATTACCACTCTTGAGCCATTATTTGCCCGATTGTTTGGTGACAGGCAAATGCTAAGAGAATGGTTTGCCCAATTGGTGCTATATTCGCAAACTATGACGTTGTCAGGACTTTATACGCCTTTTGGTGAGCTTGGCATCGGTGCGTTACAGATGACAGCGGCTATCCATAAAGTCGTGTTAACAGACGACGATATTGATGAGTTAAAAGAGCACATGAGCAAAATGCCTGCTCATCCTGATGTAGTACCAGCATTAACAAAACTACGTGAGGCAGGATTTCGCCTAGTGACATTGACTAACTCAGCAAGTGGCGCGTCTCCTACGCCACTCGAAAAAGCAGATATCAGCCATTTCTTTGAACAGCATTTTAGCGTTGAGACTGTCAGTAAGTTCAAGCCTGCGCCTGAAACTTATCAAATGGTCGCTAAGGAGCTGTCTGTTGAAACATCAGGTTTATGTCTGGTCGCCTGTCATCTTTGGGATACCATCGGCGCTCAAGCGGCTGGCTGCCGAGGGGCGTTTCTCACGCGACCATATAATGCTTTATTATCAGCACCAAACGTTCCATCGCCAGACTTTATAGCAGCAGATCTAACCACGCTTGCCGAACAGATAATTTTTTCCACTAAAAAATAATTGCCAATGCCAGAAAAATGCCGCCCTATATAAGGACGGCATTTTTGGTTTAGCATACTGCTATTTTATAAGGCTAAATCTATAATCACTATTATTAATAATGATTTTTAAAAATGAATAACCGTACGAATACTTTCACCTTTATGCATCAAATCAAACGCTTCATTGATGTCTTCTAATGGCATGGTATGGGTAATGAAGTCTTGTAGTGGGATTTCACCCGCCAGATAACGCTCAACGTAGCCTGGTAATTCCGAACGACCTTTTACACCGCCAAATGCTGAACCGCGCCAGACGCGACCAGTCACTAACTGGAACGGACGAGTAGAGATTTCTTGTCCAGCACCAGCAACACCGATGATGACCGACTCGCCCCAGCCTTTATGGCAGCACTCAAGCGCCGAACGCATGACATCGACATTACCGATACACTCAAATGAATAATCAACGCCGCCATCAGTCAATTCAACGATGACCTCTTGAATCGGTTTGTCATAATCTTTAGGATTGATACAGTCAGTCGCACCAAGCTTTTTAGCCAGCTCAAATTTGCTTTCGTTAATATCAATGGCAATGATACGACTTGCTTTTGCCATTGCAGCACCGATGACCGCTGACAATCCAATACCACCAAGACCAAAGATAGCGACAGTCGCACCCTCTTCTACCTTGGCCGTATTCATCACTGCACCCATACCCGTGGTAACACCGCAACCAAGCAAGCAGACTTCTTCTAGTGGTGCTTCTTTGTTCACTTTTGCCAAAGAAATCTCAGGCAACACCGTATATTCAGAGAAGGTTGAGCAGCCCATATAATGATAAATTGGCTCACCATCTTTATAAAAACGTGTGGTGCCGTCTGGCATTAAGCCTTTACCTTGGGTCTCGCGTACCGCTGAGCACAAGTTTGTTTTGCCTGAGGTACACATTTTACAGACGCCACATTCTGCGGTGTATAACGGAATGACATGATCGCCGACTTGCACACTGGTGACGCCTTCGCCGATTTGCTCAACGATACCGCCACCTTCATGACCCAAAATCGCTGGGAATACGCCTTCTGGGTCTTCACCAGATAAAGTAAATGCATCAGTGTGACAGACGCCGCTTGCCACGATTTTTACCAATACTTCGCCTTTACGGGGCAGCATCACATCCACTTCTTCGATAGATAGTGGCTCATTTGGACCCCAAGCAATGGCGGCTTTTGATTTAATAAATTTATCTGACATCGTTATCTCTCTTTTTAATTCATTTTATGGGTTATTAAGCGCAGACCTCTATTCAGCTTATCTTGCTTGTTGAATGGAGGCAAGCGGCAGTTGTAGCAGTCTGTAAAGCTTTATACTGACTATTATAGTTTTTTCTATAGCGATAACAATGTGCTATATTTGCAAATATCTTTTACACAGTGGTAATAATCATGCGCTGGGATGGTATTAGCGAATTTGTTTATGTAGCAGATTACGAAAGCTTTACGCGCGCCGCAAAAGAATTGGGCATCTCAACCGCGCAAGTCAGTCGGCAGATAAGCGCTTTAGAGAAGCGACTGAATATTAAACTGCTGTATCGCACGACGCGTAAAGTATCGTTGACTGAAGAAGGTCGCGTGTTTTATCAGCATTGCCGCGGGGTGCTCGATGGCTTGGATGCGGCTGAGCAAGCAGTGAGCAATTTACAATCAAAGCCGCAAGGTAGGATTAAACTGACCGCTCCTGTCACTTATGGCGAGCAGCAATTATTGCCACTGGTCAATGATTTCATGGTGCAATATCGCGATATCGAAGTGACGGCGTTTTTGAGCAATCAAAAAATCGACCTCATTGATGGCGGTTATGATTTGGCGATTCGTATCGGCAAATTAAGTGATTCGACGATGATGGCAAAAAAGCTTAGCCGTCGTACCAATTTCGTCTGTGCCGCGCCTGCTTATCTCGAAAAATACGGCATACCACATTCTTTGAGCGATCTGAGTCAGCATAACTGCTTACTTGGCACACGTGACTATTGGCACTTTATAGAAGATGGCAAAATAGATTCTGGAAAAAATGCTGATAAAGAAAAAAACCTGCGCGTGTCTGGCAGTGTCCAATATAACAGCGGTCACAGTCTAGTCGATGCGGCGTTAAAAGGTCTGGGTATCGTGCAGCTGCCTGACTATTATGTGCAAAAATACTTAGCATCAGGTGAGCTGGTCAGCTTATTGAATAACTATCGAGAGCCTGAAGAAAGTATCTGGGCCATCTATCCGCACAACCGTCATTTATCGCCAAAGATTAGACTGCTCGTCGATTATCTAGCAGAGCATTTGGTTTAGCTATGCGTTTTGTCTTAGGCATTTTTTAAGGTGTGTTGCAATGCGAGGCTTTACTATGCGCGGTTTATTACGCACAATGCTACTAAGCACAAGGAATATTATGGTTCACACTAAATATTCGATGTTGTCAGCCATCATTCGCTGAATAAACAATGACAATAAAAGGACTTTTCATGCTTAAGATTCTCTCTATCGCTACCCTAGCATTGGTCGTATCCTCCTGCGCCAGTGTTGAAAATATTTTAAAAGCGCCTGATAAGATGCCATCAATGCCAAAAACGATGACTGCTATCGATGCCGAAAAAGGCTTGGTTACGCTGCAAAGCAATCATTCCGTGCAAGATACTGCTGATAAACTGGCGGCAATTATTGAAAGCAAAGGTATGAAAGTATTTGCACGCGTCGATCACCAAAAGAATGCCCAAGGTGTCAATTTAACATTAAGACCGACGCAGGTCATTATGTTTGGTAATCCAAAAGCGGGTACGCCATTGATGAATTGCGAGCAAAGCGTCGCTATCGACTTGCCGCAAAAAATCCTCATCAGTGAAGACGCTGATAAAAAAGTTTGGTTGTCGTACAACAATCCTGAATATCTCAAAGACCGTCATAACATAAAAGGTTGTGATACCCAATTGGCGAATATTGCAAAAGCCCTTGATGGCGTTAGTAAAGCAGCAGTTGCAAAGTAATACCAAACCAAAAAAATACGATTAACGACGTCATTTTTGCTTGTTCCGCTCGCTTAGTCTACTAGATGTAGTGCTTGCACTCTTTTTTCTTGCTACTCTAATTTTTTGAGAAGGTATAAGCGTTGGGTGAAAATCTGAACAAATAAAAAGGTGGGATGCAAAAGCACTCCCACCTTTTTATATCTTTAAAAGCTTCATTTACTAGCAATGCTCAGACCGTGCTATTTGCTCATGCAACTCTACTTTTAACTTCTTTGCACATTCGATAATCTTTTTTCGACCAGCAGGAATAGCCCCATATTCAATCGCTATTTCTCGCATTTGTACCGTGACGTCATAGTGCGGATAACTGGCATGACGGTGGAATAAACGCGAATCTACTTCAATCAACGCTGCAAAGTCATGCAACTCTTGCAGGGTATCTGCCAGCATATGGCACCACTTATAGCCTTTAAATTCTATCTGCATAAAATCTACATATATCGCCATAGAGTCGCCTCCTTTATTATCATTAGCTATTTTATCATGTGCTAAACAACGCTTTCACAGAGCAGCCACTAGAACAATTCACGTGCATCTTTCTTTAGCTGTTTGAGTACGGCTTGGTATTCGCTATGATTGGTTTCAAATGTGCTTAGACGCCCATAACGGAGCTGACGATAGTCCTGCTTCATCTGCATGATTTTTGCTTGGACAATATCTGAATGACCGCTATCTGTTAGCTTACTCACTTTACCGCTCTTCTTACTACTTTTAGCATTGGTATCAGCGTTTGTATCAGTACTTGAATCATTTTCTCGGTCATTAACCGCTATTGCCAAGCGCTCAAGCCAAGCAAGCTGTCCTTCACTTTCATCACGAGCAAGTGATTTATCCACTTTTCCAATACGTTTTGATAGCTGTGCAAGCGGCTGGTCTGCTGGATGCCAGCGCTTGCGGCGGCGTTGCCAAATGATAAAGACCACAATAGCCATGACGGTAATAGCACTTGCCGCTAGCCAAATAATTTGCTGCGTGATTGAACGGATGTTAAACCATTTCAGTAGCGAGTCAGCTTGCTTGTCCTGATCGTAACCGACGACGTCTTTTTGCCAATAATAGCTTGCTTGGTCGGATAGACGGCGTAAGGTTTGTAGCATTTGATACTGCTGATAGCTGATTTGTGCGCTAGCGCCATCGCCGAACATTGCCGCTCCTCGTGCCTGCGTCAGCGCATCCATCCCTTGCTCGACACGCTCAGGTGCGACAAAAGCAGTCGGATCGACACGTACCCAGCCTTGACCCTCAAGCCAAACCTCCGTCCAAGCGTGCGCATCCTTTTGCCGCACCTCCCATACATTACCACCGCGGCTCAGCTCACCACCTTGATAGCCGGCGACGACGCGCGCGGGTATGCCAGCGGCGCGCAGCATAAAGGTAAAACTGGAGGAATAATGCTCACAAAACCCAGCTTTGGTCTCAAATAAAAACTCGTCAATACGGTTATTATTCAGCCGTGGCGGTGATAACGTATAACGAAATTCTGTTTGATTAATCCAGCGTTCAATAGCCGCCATATAGCGCACTGGGTCTGAGTCTGATTGCGCAAATAACTGCTGTGCCAGTGCTCTTGCTTGCGGATTTCCGTCGGCTGGCAAGGTAAGATTTAGACGTCGCAACTCATCAGAGAGAATCGGATCGATACGCATCGGTGCAAATTGCAATACTTCATAACGTAACTGCTGAGTGACGGGCTGATCTTTTAATAAGGTAAAGTTTGAAGTAATACTGACATCTTGGCGCTGGGCAAAAGGATAATCAAGTCCAAATAGCCAGTTTTGCTGCGTCGGCTCTAGGATAATTTCATAGCTGGTAGGCGTATTTTTTACTTCATCAGGGACAGTTGCAAAGGCATTCTCAATCCAAGATGGCATTTGCGGTGCAGGTCGCCATTGTCGTTGCTGAGGGCTAGGACGCCATGTAATACCGTCAAAGTCGCTAAACACCAAACCACGCCAATATAACTGCTGTTGCGGCGGGCGATTCTCTGCAAACTCTACCCGAAACGCCAGCTCAGTCGATTGTCCCAAATTGGCAAAATCCCCGGGTGACATACTGTCGGACACGCCAGTGGTTGCTTGCTGACCTGATAGCTGTACTGACCATAGTGGTGGCAAGCGCGGGAAGAACAAAAATAGCACGACTAATAACGGCAACGCCCCGATACCCAGCACACCCAAAGTACGCAAGCGACCATCACCGCGAGTGTTGCCGTCATCATTAAGCGCAATAAATGCCAATAAAATGATAACTGCACCAACAATCACTTCTAAAGTCGTCACAAGACCTTGATCCATCAAAAACAGCGCGGCAAGGACAAATAGTGATAAATTTAGGACCACATAAGCATCTCGCCGTTTATACATCTCCCACAGCTTACTGATGAGACAGAGCACTAAAAACGCCACGCCCATATCCAGTCCAAACGCTGTATTGTAAGTCAGCCATAGACCTGCCAGTCCCAATAAAAAGCCGAGCATTTGCATGCCTTGATAGACACGTTTTAAATGCGCTGTTTTTTTAAACTTAGCTTTTATAGACGGTAGCTGTGCGGCGATGCTGACCACCGCAAAACCTATCAACCAAAACGGCAGATGCGCCGCATGAGGTAAAATAACGGTAATTTGAGCAATTAGCACCCAATAATAAGCAGGCAAGGCGAATAGCTTACGAGTCCATTTTGTAGCGCTATCCTGTAAAGCACGATCAGTGACGTTTTGACCCAGTGCCAACTGCTCAAAGCTTGTGGGACTTGTTTCAGGAAAACCTATAAATGTGTTTTCAGCATCATTTGTAGGGAGTTTTTTTGAGTTGGTTCTATTAGTCATTGTGCTTTCGCCAACCTTAGCAAGCACGCTTGTGCAAAACTGTCGCCTTCACCCATTGGTGCAGTAGAATGGGTATCATTGGGTAAGCGCATATGAAATGTCACGCCCAGCTCACCTAATTTCATCGCCCCATACGCCAGTTGTGCGAGTTTTTGCTCATGATGTGCTGCTGGCATATCCGCATAATCTAACGTTTGCTCATGACCGACTGGATCAGCAAAGTGCTTGGTCAACATGCCTTGACCACGTGCTACATGTCCCCACGACACCCGTGCCAGCGACTCGCCTTCAACGTAGTTATCTAGCCGCTCAAAATCATCTTGACCTTGCCGATATTGCCCACCTGTTGGCAAATCCTCCTGACTGGCAACGGCATATTGCGTCTGCCAATCAAACACTTCAGGTTTTGGATAGACCCAAGCAGTACGGGCAAAATAAACATAGGACCACGCCCGCATAATGCCCAAAGGATAAACGGTTTTTATTTTTAAGCGTGGTAATTCAAACTGCCCACGATTCTGCGTCAGTACTGGCAAGCGAATAATTTGCTCGCCTTGCAGTCGTGTCACAAGTATCGACTGTTGATTATTAACGCTATTTTTGATTTTCTTATTGGCTTTTTTATCTGTCTTACTATTAAGCTTGCTATTAGCCTTATCATCAGTCTGCTCAAAGCTAAATAACAACTGTCGTCTTGGTTGACGGCTCTCACTGCGCAACTGCAAAGTCACCCAAACAGGCGCGCCCGCTTCTGCCATAGTCACTTCAAGCAAACGTACTTGCAGACCTGAGATATGGGCAAAGGTTACATGAAAGCTGATAAGCCAAACGCTGACCAAATAAAAACATAAACCTAACACCAAGTTATTGCCATAGTTAATGCCAGCGATAAAGGTGATGATTAGTAACACTGCATATAGCACCCCTTCACGGCTAAAAAAGATATAGACGTTACGCAAATTGAGGGTGGCGCTATCGTTTTTAGGCGCACGCGAGGCGAACCAACGGCTTAATGCTGAAGTGGCTGGTACGGTTAAGGCTTTTGGCAAAAAGCTCATGACTACCCTATCCTTACCATAAAATTGATACTCTCATTCATAATTGGTGATAGCTTTAAAAACAAATACGCTATGAAACAACAAGCAGCTGAAAAATAAATACTCAGATAATAGTGATTGAAGTAACAACTATTTAAATAACCATCATTTAACTGATAACAGCCACTTCTGCCAATATACGTTGCGCGATTGTCTGCGTCGCCTGCCCACCAGTCACATGCGCTGGGACAAAACGCTGACCGAGACGATGATCTGTGACCGCTGCAAACACCGCTTGGATATCCTCAGGTGTCACTTCCATATGCCCCGATACATACGCATAAGCCTGCGCGGCACGCTGTAGCGACAATACTCCACGCGGTGATAAGCCATGATACTCGGAGCTTGCTCGTGTCTTTGCGACCAATCGCTGCAGATAATCCAAGACCACATCCGCGACATAAACGTGTTTAACACCTTGCTGTGCTAATAAGACCGCCTCGGTATCAAGCACCGCATCTAAATTTTTTAGTAGCTCGCGGCGATCCTGACCTTTTAATAGCTCACGTTCTGCGGTAGGCGACGGATAACCAAGCGACAAGCATAATAAGAATCTATCTAACTGCGATTCAGGAAGTGGATAGACACCTGCTTGCTGCAAAGGATTTTGGGTCGCAATGACAAAAAACGGCTGCGGCAAAGGATAGGTTTGCCCATCTTGGGTGACTTGCCGTTCTTCCATCGCTTCTAGTAATGCGCTTTGCGTCTTAGGGCTAGAGCGATTAATCTCATCAGCGAGTAGCAGCTGAGTAAAAATAGGACCTGCTCGAAACTCAAATTGCTGTTTCTTTTGATCATAAATGCTCATGCCTAAGATATCTGCTGGCAGCATATCATTGGTGAACTGTACACGGCTAAAGCTCAAGCCTAATAATTGCGCCAAGCCTTGCGCCAATGTCGTCTTGCCCATACCCGGCAGATCTTGCAGTAACAAATGTCCACCTGCCAAAATACCACTCAGCGCAAGCTTAACCACTTGCGGCTTATCCAGCACTATTTGATTTAACTGCGCCATAAGTTGGGCAATTTTTTGCTGATTGTGACGACAGTCGGCAGCGCTAAAGGTCGACTTATGAATCACCTCTGCTGCTGATTGATGTGGTGTTGTAATGGCTCTATCGATGGCTGCGTGGGTCATAGTCAATTATTGGCTCATTTCTTATGGGATTAGTGTTTCTAGGGCGTGTTCTTATTTTAAAAATGGTGATAAAAATGAGATAAATGGCAGCCAAACAAGGAAAATAGCACTGATAATATCAAGATATTAACCAACTGTTTGACGTGGTTTGGCAAAATTCAACCATCTTTAGCCCATTTAGTCGCTTTCGTTTAGCTTGAGGACACGCCATAGATTGTCTATTGCTTTGAGTCATCTTCAGTTATCGGCGCGGCGGCACGAAGCGTTGACAGATAAGCGATGACATCTGCGCGTTCTTGCGCATCGGGCATCGGGTTTGATAGCATTTTTGAGTCTAGCATGGCTTTTTCTGCATCCGCAATATAAGGGTCGAGCGTTTGCGCATCCCATATCCAACCTGATGTTTTTAGCCCGTCACTATAGGTGTAATCTTCTAGCTCAGCGGCGGGTGCACCGTATATATTCATCAGCTGCGGACCTTTTTTGTTGAGCCCCGCATTCAGCTGATGACATTGACCACAAGCGTCTTGATAAATGATCGCGCCGCTATCAGCATCACCTTCCGTATAGAGTGGCAATGTCACAGCAGCACGATGATCCGGTGGCGTACTTTCTCCGCAAGCGCTGAGCAATAAAACAGCAGCAAATACACTGCTTATTTGATATTTATTAATGATGGGCATTTTCGGCAATCTTTGGTTAAGGAATGTCAGCTATAGGTGAACAATATAGATAATAAGGTAAGGGTCAAACACATGCAAAGTGGAACCCTCTTCACGTCTAAACAGCTGCTTGTAAAAACATGACGTTATTTATTGGGGCATATTAAGCCAATAAACAACGCTTATAGGACAGTTTGAGTAAAACTTTTGTAATGTATGACGATAAAGAATTTATGAACGATTAAGCCGTGTAGAATATTCCATAAATAGGCACTGTTGATAGTTGCATATCAAACGCACTCTCAATGACTTTAGGTCGCAACTTTTATCGTACTGCTGGGTTCTTCTAAATAATAGCCTTGTAAATAGCGCGCGCCCACGCTCCAAGCAACGGACATGGTTGCCGCATCTTCAATATAAGGCATCAATACGTCCACATTGACTTCATTCGTACGCATAATAAGTGATTTGACAGTTTCTAAATTGTCTGCTGAGTCAATGCCATCCACATAGCTGCGTGCTAAACGCACCATATATGGCTGCACAAAACTGACAATCTCTATGGATTTGGCAGAAGAACCGAAGTTATTGATACCCATCTGACAGCTGACTTGGCTAAGGGCGGCAAACTGTGTTTTTGCCACTGTAAGATGGTCTGAGACGTCTTTTTCGTTGAACTGCAAGGTGAGTACACCAGCTGCACCGCCCACCGCTTTTATAAGCTGACTGGCAACACTAGGCAGTTTTTTGTCTATCAATGAGGCACTAGTCAATTGCACTAGCAATCTGGCTTCAGAATGCGTTTTACGTACCTCATTGACCTTTTTACAGGCATTGATGAGCACCCAACGATCTATTTTTTCGAGCAATTTATGCGTCTTGGCGACTGCCATAAATTGATCAGGTGTCAATATCGTATTGTCCGCATCCGCCAACGGCAACCGCAGATATACTTCAAAAAAGTCGCTTCGGTCATTGTTAATATCATATATTGGCTGGAATGACAGCTCAAAACGGCTATTGGCAATGGCATCAACTAAAGATTCGGCAAGCGCATGATCATCACTATTGGCATGCTCGCTTGGATCATATAAATGATAGGTGCCGCCATGATTAGAGGTCTCTATCATAATCTGATTGATGGCATCCATCGCACGTTCGAGCACGATACTTGGCTCTGCTGTATTGGTTTCGATTTTGACCATACCAATACTGACAGTCGTACTGGTCGTACGCTTATCTACTTCAATGAGCATATCACTGATACGTGAACCAATTTGCTTAGCCAGTGTTTCAAGCTCTGTGGTGCTCTTGTCCTCGACCAGTATGGTAAAGGCGGTATCACTAAAACGACTCACATGCCCGTCTGATATCAGCTCATCTAACGCATAGGCGACTTGCTTGACGGTCGCATCTACCCCTTGCAAACCTAGACTGCTTCTTATTTTACCGACATTATCGAGCTGAATATACAAAAGCCCAGCCGTCAGTACACCTTGACGTGCTTGCTGGTACACGATTGCCATTTGTTCTTCAAAGCCGCGGCGGTTGTTGATTCCTGTCAGGCTATCTTTGCATTCAGCAGCTGCCAAACGCTTGGCGACTTCCGCACTGTTATTATGGTTTTGTTGGATAATAACCTGCGTCACCGGTTCGCCATCTAAGGTCGCGGCTGCCAATTGTAGCTTTGCTTCAAAAGTACTGCCATCCATCCGCTTACTTTCAAAATTGAACTCGACTTCTTGGCGGCTACCTTTATCAAATTGACGTAAGAACTGTTTGAAACCCTTAACGTTATCACCGCCTGCAATCAGGTCAACAACAGGCACGCCTATGGCATCATTCATCGACTCAAAACCAAAAAGCTGAAGATAAGGGTCATTGGCAAAAATATGGATACCCTGATCAATATAGGCGACCGCACTTTTAGAGTTTTTAATCAATACGTTGGCGCGTTGCTCTGCTTCAGAGAGAACATGGCGCAACGTTCTAAGCTCACGGCGACTGCGTAAATTATCATGCTGTAGGCAGATAGACATCACTACTGCCATCTCTTGGTCTACTTTGAGCGATTTGACCATCGTGCCGCTAATAATATCAGGTAGCCCCTCATCGTTATTGGTGGACGCTACCATCTCTTCATTGAATAGGCAGATCATAGGCAAATCAATACTTTGCTCTTGAACGACGCCCACCACATCGGTGAAACTCATATCATAAGCATTGCCAAACACCAAGACATCCCACGGTTGTCGAAGTGACTTTAACAGCTCCTCTTTATCGTCCAAAAACCCTAAATTGATGGTGTCATAATAGCAACCTAGTAAGTGCACAAGACGCTCAGCGTAGAGCTGATCGTCATCAATGACTAAAAGGTTTAAGATGGACTGAGTACGCATAAGAAGCCTTTTGGATCTTGTGATCTTATTTTTATGTTTGATACCCTACACCTTTTCCAAGCATTAACCTAGCAAGGAAAATACTATCAGGGATAGGCTTAGCGGTTTTTAGTAGATTGGCATCGTCTTTCGAATCAAGGCGACATCTTGGCGAAGCCAAAACATCATATAAACGAACATAACTGTATCAATCATTATAGACAATAACTTGACTGATTGCAGACTAACTTATCATCATTATTCAGTACATTTATTCACTGCTATTATCGAATAAAAAAATTCAATGAAGTAACCTTTAAACCAGTATTTATTGACATTACTATTTGACAACTTTTCAATAGACGCTCAAACAAACTAAAGCTGCACCACCTCATACTGGCTGAATTCATCCGTAATCAGCAACCTCTGTCCCAAACGTAAAGGGGTTTGTTTGCTATTAATACGCATAATGACTCTATCATCGGTCTGAAAGTAAGAAGTCGGTACAATCAAAGTACCAGTGGTTTGTAGTCGCTCATCTCTACCAAGGATAAATGCTGGCACAAAATGGCGACTACGCGTTTCTCTACCTTCTAAACGCAAGCCACAAGCCACTAGCTGATGTCCGAGTACTTGCCACTCGATCTCTGGGTTTTTGCTATCAAAATCAAGCCAGCGCGCCACGCCCATTGACCAATCAGGCGGCGTGATTGTATCAGATCGACAGACCAAAAAAAGGCTCATCATATGTAATGCTGGCGGTGCAGTCGTCGCAGATGTATTATCATCAGCTACTATATTAAGGCTATTTTCATGAACACTTTCTTCATGAAAGCGATCTTTATGAAAGTGGTCTTTATTTAAAATATCTACTGTTGGTAATAATCGTAGGGTACGAAATAATGACAAATCATCATTACGATCAAAGGTTTCACTGGCTAATACGTGGCTGCTGTCTTGTTTTTTATTCACGGTATCATAACGAGGACGCTGCTCATCTGGTAACTCTTTTATAGCGATTAAACTGGTAAAGCTATGCGAATGGCTCACCCGATAATGAATATTATTAAAACCTGTAATCAAAACAGCGTCTTCTTTCGCACTATGTTTAGTCGCTAGGGTAAGCGGCGGCTGTAAATAGCGGTAATTGAGCGTCATCGCTATTTTATTAAGCAAATGACTCTCAACGCCGTCACCCCCTTCCTTAACTAAAGCCTGTTTGCGTCGTTTAAGATACTCAACCAGCGGGGCAATTTCTATAAATAAACAGTGATAACGATCGTCGTATGGGTTAATTGTAGAGCTGGCCGTCAGGTAAGTTGGCGGATTGTCACTTTGTAAATCAACGAACACGCGGGTCTCGGTGGTTGGCTCAATCGTCGCAACGATATGCTTAGCCCATTCAGGTAACAAACGTTGGACGAGCAGAATATTGGGACGACGCATGGCACGTACATTTAATAGACTGTATAAACAAATTTGGCAATACAGCTGATGAACCGTCTTGGCACGCTGGGTGCCTGCCGTAACACTCATATTAATCTCAGCCGCATGGTACTGATAAGCAAGGTAATACAGCTGATTGATTTTATGCCATAAGTAAGATGAGGGTTTTTGATAGCACAGTGCTTCTTCGCCCAATAGCTTCTGGTACATCAGCAGCGTCTGGTAAATAGCAATGGCGAGTGTCGTTGATGAAGACTTATCACCATTAAAATAGCGCTGCCAGCCATTACTTGCAGCGTATTTTCGCTGATTATTGAGCAATGAGGTTTTATGACGTATCACTCTGTCATAGACCATAATCATTGAATAATATAGCGACTTTATTTGAGCCACATAACCCATTTGAATGTCGCTAAGCGCACCTGTCTCATAAATATAAGACTGTCGCAAAGTGGCAATTAACTGATCTGAGGCGTCTATCACCGTCGCCATAAGGGTAAGACGTTGCGACTCATCGATATTGGCCACACGTAGTACCGTAAGTATTTTTGCTAATTGTTCAGCTTGCTGTGCTTGCGTTTGCGAAGGTAACGCTGCCAACAATTTTAGCAAATAACCTTCTTGGCCATTAGCGGATCGCTTAGAAACTAGTGGCAATGCCTCTGTAGAAGATAGGTGCTCTTGAAACGTCGATAAAGTTATCATCAGTATTCCTAGTAACCTTGAGTAACTTGGCAGGAGGCAAATATTCAACCATGCCGTATGCAACAATACAAGATAAAAGATACAAATCAGCAGCAACCATCAAAATCGACAGCACCCATTTTTAGTAACGATTAATTTCTATAGCATCATCTAACCGCACGCCTATCTTCTAAAAACCACGCTTTGTTCACTAATTTTTCAATATACCATAGTGCCTATATTAACGATCATTGTAAATATCAATCGGTACTTTGAAAGGTTTATTTGGTAGCTCTCTCACCAGCTTGGGTACCAAATAACCAGGGAGTGCTGCCAACAATGACCAATACAGCTCAATTGCGAAGCGCTCATCATTATCGAAATGTGCGGCACCAGCAACTTTGTCTAATACATGTAGATAATAAGGCAGTACCCCACATGAAAACAAACGCTGACTTAATTGCATTTGAACAGCAACGCTATCATTGATGCCTTTTAATAGCACCGCTTGATTCAATAAAGTGATGCCAGCCGCTCGAGCACGTTGCAGATGCTCTGCTGTTAAGGCATCGATTTCATTGGCATGATTACAGTGGATGACCATCACAATATGACAGCGACTTTGAGACAGTCTGGTCAATAACGCATTGTCCAAACGCGCTGCGATGACCAGCGGCAAGCGCGTATGTAAGCGAATAGTGGTCAATTGCGGGAGTGACTCTAGCGTATCTAGCCAGGCAAACAGGCGTCTATTGGTGACGTTTAATGGATCACCACCACTCAAAATCACCTCATTAATTTCAGGATGTGCGCTGATATAGTTGATGATATTTTCTTTGGCATCAGCCGTTGGCATATTGGCGCTATAATCAAAATGCTGGCGAAAACAGTAGCGACAATGAATGGCACAAGCACCTGTCACGGTCAATAATACTCTGGATTGGTACTTATGCAGCATACCCTTGACTGGGTTTTGCGTATTCTCGCTCAAGGGATCCGCCACATAGCCCGTTACCTTGATTTGCTCGCGTTGATCAGGCAATACTTGTCTCAGTAAAGGATCATTGCTATCGCCGATACTCATTTTTGCCACAAATCCACGTGGTACGCGCAGCTCAAAATGCTTAGGTACATAAACCTCTGCCCGCAATGATTCTAGCTTTAGGATGCTTAACAGCTCATCAATAGAGGTAATGGCCTCGGATAATTGCGTTTGCCAGTTTTTTTGTGTGATTAAATGGTTTATCATGACAACCTAATACCTGTGCCCAAAAGTCGCTATTATACGCGCTTAGTGCGTAGCCTATCAAAGCATACGACCTATCCTTTAAACACTTAGCGTAATAAGCGATTTTAACGCAGCAAGCTATTCATTCACTTATCTACCACCCTATTTATAACCCCTAGGAGTTTCTTGTGGCAAGTTTTTCTACTAATGAATTTAAAGCTGGTCTAAAAGTCATGCTCGATGGCAACCCTTGTGCCATTCTTGAAAACGAGTTTGTCAAACCAGGTAAAGGTCAAGCCTTTAACCGTGTTAAATTGCGCAACCTTCGTAGTGGTAAAGTATTGGAACAAACCTTTAAGTCAGGCGACAGCTTAGAAGCTGCTGATGTCATGGATACTGAAATGAACTATCTATATAACGATGGTGAGTTTTGGCATTTCATGCACCCTGAAAGTTTTGAGCAGATTCAAGCGGACAAAACAGCGATGGGCGATTCAATAAAGTGGCTAAAAGAAAACAGTAATGCACTATGTACCATCACTTTATTCAATGGCACTCCTCTTTCAGTAACACCGCCTAACTTTGTTGAGTTGCAAATCACTGAAACAGATCCTGGTGTGCGTGGTGATACTTCAGGTGGTGGCGGCAAACCTGCCAAGTTAGAGACAGGTGCTGTCGTCCGTGTGCCGTTGTTTGTACAACAAGAAGAAGTCGTGCGTGTTGATACTCGCACAGGTGACTATCAAACTCGCGTTAGCCAATAGCATGTAAAAGTTATAGCGCTCGACATAATAGAACTTAACAGTTAGCCTCTAGCTGTTATTCCACAAAAAAGCTGAACCAATGATAAAGCGGTTCAGCTTTTTTTATTTATGAATATTTTTTTAATATTGTCTCTGTAGTTGATTTGATTAAAAAGTACTCCCAAGCAACCGAATAAAAATTCATATGGAGTATGTCAAGCAAGGTTAACGCTGTGGTTTTTTATAGTGGATGAACTGTCGCTATTGATGACAGCGATGATAAATAACCTTCTATACATTTTTACCAAACCACTACTCTGCTGATGAGTGTTTCTGTATCAGCCAATATTGTACCAATGCATTCAACTGCTCTTGTTTAAAAGGCTTGGTACAATAATCTTGCATCCCAACTTTTAAATACTTTTCGCGCTCACCGTCCATTGCATTGGCGGTCAACGCAATAATAGGTGGTAATGATTGAGGATCATAAAGTTCATGCAATTTAATAGTGGCCTGTACACCATCTAAAATAGGCATGTGATGGTCCATTAAAATAACATCATAACGCTCAGGTGAGAGCGCAAAAATTTCAATAGCCTGCTGCCCATCAGTGACATGCGTGACCGTATGACCACTATTATTCAGGGCTTTTTTAGCGATAATGGCATTGACGGTATCGTCTTCAACCAACAATATATGACCAGCACGCTCATGGGTCGGCTCAATCATCGTAAAGTCATTTGACTCTTGCCACATCTCATACTGGTTTTCATCAATAGTCGGTAGCGGTAATAAAACACTGAACGTAGTGCCCACACCCACTTCGCTATCCACATCGATATAACCGCCCATCAAATCAACCAAAGACTTACAAACCGAGAGTCCTAGACCTGTGCCACCATAAAGACGGTGGGTGAATTTATTTGCTTGGTCATAAGCATCAAATATTGCATCCAATGACTCAGCTTTGATGCCGACACCCGTATCTGTGACTTCAATGCATAAGGTCATGACTTCATGATAGATGGTATTACTGATAGCTTCTTGAGCCGTTATTTTGCTGAGATCGCTTGCCGAAATGCCTTGAGCGCGATATTGGTCAGCGCTGTCATCGTCAAAACCATCACAATGACAATTGGGTACGTGTTTGACATCAATAGTGACTCGCCCGCCCTCACGAGTGAATTTAATCGCATTATTAACAAGGTTTGCTAAAATTTGTTTGAGGCGTACCGGATCGCCTTGTACATAGGGCGATAACGACTCGGTATAATGGTAGTCTAAAACGAGCCCTCGCTGACGTGCTTTGACAGCAAAGAGGCTGACCACCTCATTACATAATGCAGATAAGTTAACAGGAATAGAATCAATGGTCATTTTCCCAGATTCTACTTTCGATAAATCTAAAATCCCGTTAATGATCGCCATCAAATGCTCATTGGAAACTTTGATATTATCCACGTATTCTTGTTGTTCACTGCTAAGTTTGGTCTCACCGAGCATCTCCACCATACCAATAATACCATTCATTGGGGTACGGATTTCATGACTCATATTGGCCAAAAAGTCTGATTTCATCTCATTGGCATGTTTGGCATCACGCTGCTTATCCTGTAACTGCAAGGCATCTGCCGCCATCATCGCAAATTGAGCCAACACCTTTGCTTTTTGCTCATCAAAGTCATGATTGGGCTTCATATCCATCACACACAGCGAGCCCAAACGATAGCTTTTATTGTCCTCATGCAAGATAATTGGCGCACCAGCATAAAACTGTAGGTATGGCGATTCTGTCACTAGGGGATTGTGGCTAAAGCGGCTGTCTTTGGTCAAGTCTGGTACTACAAAGACGTCGTTAGAAAGCACGGTATAATTGCAAATAGCCACTTCACGCGTCGTTCGGCAAACACCGCCTAGTCCTTGGACAGATTTTAGATACTGTGTTTCTTCGTCCATGAAAGTGATGGTCACAACTGGTACATCAAAAAACAGCTTTGCCAGATCAATTAGACGCTTAAATGCAGGCTCATCATTATCATTGAGCACCTGATACTTCCTAAGCTTATTGATGCGTTCTACTTCATCTGCCGCTACTGGGTAGCTGTGTTTAGGTGCGTTCAATATAGACAAGATAGACTCCATTAAATAAGATCAGACGCTCGGCTTGATGCCCGCCTGTTTTATTAATAATTGTAATGCTTCACTCACCATAATCATCGCAACCACCGATGTGACCACTACTGCTGAGCCGTAACCACCACACTGCAACCCGCCTGTCTGACAACTCTTATCTACACGTGGTGGCTCTGTAGAGTAGACACATTTGATCCCGAACTTTTCTTTTAGTGTACTATTAATGCCTTTTTCGTGGCGCAGCTTATTGCGTAATTTGGCAAGTAAAGGATCTTGGTAACTGTCACGCAAGTCACTCACCCTAATCTGACTAGGGTCTATCTTGCCACCTGCGCCGCCTGCACACACCAGTTTTAATTTATTAAAACGACAATGTAGCGCGATGGCAAGCTTGGCATTCATATCATCTACGCAGTCCAAAATAACCATAGGTCTGCCTTGAGCAACAGCGGCTTTTACTTCATCGCGACTTGGCAATAAAGTGGCGACGTTTTCTACAGTTAAAAAATCATCGATCAAGTTTAGCGTTACTTTGGGATTAATTTCACGAATACGGGTGGCCATCGCTGCAATTTTACTCTCACCAAAGGTGCTGTCTAGTGCAGGCAACTGCCGATTGACATTGGACGCAACCAATACGTCCAAATCAATCAACGTAATAGTGCCCACTGCCGTTCTTGCCAAAGCCTCAGCTGCCCAAGAACCAACGCCTCCTACTCCGATAACGTATACATGCGCATCAGCAAAAGTAGTGATAGCTGTCGCACCATAAAGAGTGCGCGTACCTTGAAAACGGCGCTCATATTGTACATTTTCTTCGCTCAGCTCTGCTTTTGTAAAGTCTTCGGTGCCAACTGACTCTGTCATTGTTTGCTCAAATGGTTGTGTTTCACTCATAACAGATTAAATGCTCTTTTAAATTATTTTGGTGACGCTTATATTACGTTAATTTCTTTATTCACGGCTATTTCATTCACTATCATATCAATGGCTAGCCATATAATAAACCTTCATTGACTAAAATCTGTGGCACTACGATAACGGATAATCCCATTTTGTTTGCAAAGCACTGCAACTGTTGTGCCACAATTGCTTAGCAAGACTGGCGGGTGGTACATTAAGCAACTCACTCAAGCTTAGCAATACCCATGGCAGGTTGGCAGGTACATTTCTATTATGTACGGCTGTACTCCTCCGTGCACTGCCTGAGTTTTGAGTTGGTACTAATGAATCATGGTCAGATATTTGACACATGATAGGCGTCATATCAGGGCAATCCGTTTCTATCACCAAACATTCAACACCATAGCTATCAACCGCTGCTTGAATGGCGCGGCGCAGTTTCTTAGCATTGGGGTTAGTGATTTGACCGGTAACCCCAAGCTTAAATCCTAACTTAACAAATGCTTTGGCCTCTTGCGTCCCACCACTAAAACTATGCGCGATACCGCCAAGTTTGTGTGCATCGTAATCATGCGCTTTTAGTATGGCCAACGCTTCTGCATGGGCTTTACGAATATGCAGCATCACTGGTAGCTGATGAGTCACCGCCATATCCAATTGTGCCTTAAAAAATCGTACTTGTTTGGCAAATATGTCAGGCGCTTTCATCGCCTCAGTAAAGGTGTCTAAACCAATCTCGCCGATTGCTAATGGGCGTTTATCAGTAATCCTTTTTGCCATAGCGATTAAATGATCGTCAGTATGCTGTTTGATATAAAAAGGATGCAAACCGACCGCAACATGGCTACTAAAATTTGACACTTTTTGTCTATCGACATTGGCTGTCGTAGGTAATGACAGCGTATTTAACAGGCGCTCAGTCTCATACATCCGCTCAAAATGCTGATATAGATAACCCACTAATACCAGATTGCGTACTCCCTGATTGTGAGCCTGCTGCGTCAGTATTTCTCTATCATCATCAAATATTGGGGCATCAAAATGAGTATGCGTGTCAATGAGAGGATAAATAGTAGATAAGGGCTGTTTGATCATCTTAGGTGAATCGATAGGGGTCATTGATAGACTCCAAAATTAATAGTTTTCAGCGAGGCGTTCCGTGATTTGTCATTCAATAGACATTATTTGTCATTTTGTAGCAATAACCACGTCAATGAACACTTTAGAATGGCAACTTTATTTAAAATGATTTAGACAGTTAGAAAAATACTCATCAACAAAAGAGCTTTTGATAAGTAAAGAGACCTTCAACACGCCCTATTAGTATTATCATGATTGGCTTTTGCATTGTGCTCATCTGATACATTGTGCTCATCTAACGCTCTGGTATCAGCTTGTCGACTGCTACGCCGAGGAATCACCAATAAGGCGGTGGCAGCGACTGCTAATAAAAACCACTTTTTAGCGTTTGTATGACTTGTCATTGCTTCCACCCCTACCTTTATATCATCATCTACAATATTTATCAGCAAGTGTTCATACTTACTACTCAATTACTCATTAGTATACTGCGATATACAAACTGCTATGTTTATCTGTGTTATGAATACGCAAGCTAATGTACGGCGTAGTCTATTTATTACACCGTGTCTCTACATGCTATAAGAATAGGAGGCGAGCGCTTTATTAACCTATCATTAATAAAGCGCTTTTTTGAGTTCTTAACGGTTTAAAGGATAAGTTGTCATACCATTATTAGGACTGTCTACTTTGGTAAAACCTTGAGACTGAGACTTTGGTGTCTGATCACGCTTAGGAACAAGGGGATTGAGCGGCATCAATTCATAATCTGCGCTAACATCGCCATTCCAACCTTCTGTACCGCTCAATGGCAGCTGTTTAATGGTACCGTTTTTATCAATGACCAATTGTAGGACGCGCATTTGGTTAAATTTGCGTTCGGTGACACTGGCGACTGCCCTGCCATCACGTAAAATGGTTGGCTGTAAAAATATGATTAAGTTGCTTTTTTGCGTCGTGTCATTGTCAGAGCGGAACAGTCGACCAATGACTGGTACATTACCCAAGCCAGGGACTTTTTGTTGGCGCGTGGTGCTGTTTTCACGCATCAAGCCACCGAGAGCAATGGTCTGCTGATCATCAGCCAGAATCGTCGTATTGATGAGGCTTTTATTGGTGATCAAACCACTGGCGTTACCCGTACTGCCCGGCACCACCGACGATACTTCTTGCGAGACCTCCAAGCGTACGGTGCCATTGTCGCCAATATGAGGAATGACATTTAGGTTGATACCAATATCCTGACGATCAATGGTTTGAAAGGGGTTGCTAGAATCGTTGCCACTGGTGGTAAAGGAACCTGTCACAAAAGGCACGTTTTGACCCACTAAAATACTGGCTTTTTCATTGTCCAATGTCAAAATTGATGGCATAGAAAGCAGATTGGCACTGGTAGAAGAATCAAGCGCTTGCAAGATAGCCCCATAAAACTGGGTGTTTCCCTGACTGTCTTTGCTGCTATCACCAATACCAATCAAAGCACCAGCTATCGAGCCTGCTGCTGCACTGATACTGGCGGCACCGCCACCCAACGCCGCGGCGGCAAGTGCTGTAGCACTCGCGCCTACGTTATTGAAGTTTACGACTCCGTAGCCGCTATTGGCATTGCCAAGCGCCCATTGGACACCAAGCTGGGTCGCATCATCACCTGACACTTCTACAATAGCCGCTTGAATCAATACTTGCGCGCGGCGACTGTCCAACTGATTGACCGCATCTTCAATCTCAAACATCAGCTCAGGTGCTGCATTGACAATAACGGCATTTTGGGTTTCATCAGCGATAATACTAAAAGGTCGCCCGCCAACACCTGTACCAGTACTACTCGAATTGGCACCAGAGGTCGCTGAGGTCGACGCGTTGTTAGTCGTGTTAGTGCTAGACTCATTAGTCAAGGTAGCACCCGTGCTACTGGAATCGTTCAATGATGCCGACTCTAACGAGGACGTTGCTCCAGCGCTATTAATAGATTGATTGGCGAGCAATCCGCGTAGCATATCTGCAATGTGACCTGCACTGGCGTATTTTAATCGAAAGACGCGCAGACCACTCAAACGCCTTGTAGGCGTGGTGTCCAATTGATTGACCATCTCTTTAACTTTAGCAATCATCTCCGGACTGCCTTTCACCAACAATCTATCACTAGAGGTGTCAGCGATGACTTTAAGCTGGTTATTACCACCTTGTGCTTGCCCGCTACCAGCGCTTGCAACCAAGGCGCTAATCAATTCCATCATACGTTCAGCATCGACGTGACGTAGTGGTATCACTTGCAAACTGTCATTGACGTTGCTATCTAAATCGCGGATGAGCGACGTCAGCTGATTAAGACTATCTGCACGATCGGACAATACCAAGGCATTGACACCAGGCACGGCAGCGGCATGAGCTGATTGGGGCATAAGCGGACGGATGACACCCAGCACTTCTGCGGCTTGGGTATTGGTTAAATAAATAACACGAGTAGCTAACGCCTCACCAACACTGTCACCGCGTAAATCAACAGCCACGCCAGATTGTTTGGCGACATTATCTGGCACCAATTTAATGGTCGTTCCCGAGTCAATCGCTGCAATACCGTTGACTTGCATCACACTCAAAAACAGCTGATAGATTTCGTCACGGGACAAGGCTTTGTTAGAAATTACCGTCACATTGCCATTAATACGCGGATCAAGGACAAAGTTTTGGTCAGTGATGGTTGCCACCTCATTAATAAAGGCTTTGATATCGGCATCTTGTAAGTTGACTTTCCAGCTCTCAGCACTCGCAAGACCCGTACTGGCAGCCCATAATGGTACGGCTAAGCAAAGAGGACGACACAGGCGCATCAGGCGCTGCAAAACATGGTACAGAGGCGTGACTGAAAAATTATGAAAACTTACCATATTGATGATTACCTACAGTGATGTCGCTTAGTATATACTGGATTTATTGTGTGCTAAGGTGCTCAATGATTGCTTTGCTCACTTAACGTTCTGCCCACAATGGCATTATTTAAGTGGCACTATCTAAATACTTGTTTACTTAAAACTTATTTGCTTAAAATAAGAGCTCTCACCCATTTATTGTGCTTAAAACTGCTGACGAATGGTAATGACTTGATCGCCGCGTTGCACCTCTATTTGCGCCTCACCTGATTGCTGTACCTGTTGCAGCACACTAGCATCTTGGGCAGGATTACTACCCACGCTTTGACCATTAACCGTTAGCACTTTATCACCTGGCTCAAGCCCTAGGCGATTACGCAGCTTTGCTGGCATTGCAGGTGTTACTTGATAGCTTTCCCCTGCTGCCATAACCCCCATCCTACTCAAATAACTGGCGGGGTTTTCTTGCAATTCTGTGACCGCTTCATCGATAGCAGATTGCGAGCTACTGTCACTGCCTGTCGCAGCGGACGCCTCCTCAGTATTTTGTGTAGGCTGAGGGGCATTAGGCAACATGCTGTTCTCTGGCAAGCGCTGATTACTGACGGCACCTGCGATCATGTCACTTTGGTCTAATGGCATCGCGGCTGGCATGCTAATGACGGTTTGCTTGTCACTGGCATCAGCGATGACAACCGAGTTCCAGTCGACAGCGACAAGGGTAAAGCCACTGTCTTTTAGCGCATCACCGATTCGATAGTTTTTCACTTCACCATTGACATCCAATAGTGCCGAGGACATGCTCTCTGGCATTGCTAACAGAACCCCTTTTAGATTGACATTGGGCGGTGGCTGCACTGCTGCTGCAATAGGATCAGGGTCTGCAAAAATAGCAAATAATCCACTATAGTCCTTGCCAGATGCCGATGTGTTTTGCAAAGGCGCTGGTGGCAGCATCGGTGCCAATGGTGCGGCGAGCAACAACCATAGTAATCGAGCCGCTGTCCAACATAACCAAGCAACAGCCAATAATAATACCCAACCTGAGAATCGATTAAGGGAGTTAAGCACAGGTTTTAAAGTTGTAGAAACATTCATCATCTAGCGTGTCCCCAGCCCATTTAGCAACGGCTGACGCACACTGACAACTGGCGTATCTTGGGGTGCTTGCCCTTTATACTCAGGCATACTTTCTAATAAACGCTGCGTCAAACTGACATCCAACATATTATCGCCATCGATATATAAGTCGCCCAAGCGCTTATCTTGATTGTTTAATAAATTGATATGGAGCAGGTTTTTATTGTTTTTTTGCTCGGCACTTAACTCAGCACGCATCGCAGGCATAGTCAGATAAAAAACTTTGCCACCACTAGGATAACCTATCTCACCGCCGACCCATGTCAACTGACCATCCGCTTGACTAAAACCAGATGATTTTTTTGTTGAAGCATTTTCTGCTGCAGCACTTGAGCCAGACTGACGGCTGAGCGAAACATTATTGACCTGAATCGGTGTATTGGGCAATTGCCAATCAACCAAACTTGCCAACGTCTCAGGTGCTACCTTGCCGCTCATATTATCTACTTGCCATGAGCTGGTGCCTATTTTTACTTGTCCATTGAGGCGAGTTTGTGCTGAAGTGATATCGACCTCTGCACTTATCTTACCCAATAACAAATGCCTTGGCTGCCACGACCATTCTGCCGTACCTGTGAGCGGTTTGGCTGCTAAAGGCATCTGCCAGATAACGGAGCCTTGCCATAAATTACCCGACACATGCTGTACATAAGGCGCTTCGGGAGCATACTTTTCAAGCAGCCACGCCGCTGGCATTTGCAATACAGCAAATAATGCAAATAATACAAACCCAACCAGCCACCACAGCTTACGAGGGCGCTTATAAGACGACGCAGATACTTGGGGCACGGTTGCATAACTCTTATATAAGACAAAAACGTCATTATCATAACAAACAATGGCATACAGATGACAGAAAAAAAGCCAGTATCTTTTTACCAAAATAATGGCAATAAAGATACTGGCTTTTATCAGCTTCTAAGACGAAAGGACTATCACGATCAAACGCTATGATTGCACACAAATCATGAGAAACAAGCCCAATGATCAGAGTAGATGTAACATGGTGCTTGTTCAAAACAGGACTTATTTAAACAAGCTCTTATTTAGACGAGCGCTTATTTTAAATAGCCTTTAATAAAAATTGTACCTTGCTAAATCTAAACCGACATCATCTTGTTAGCCACTACACTATTAGATGGCAAAATCTTCGATACTACGACCTGCTGCTAGCGCTTCAACCAACCACGTTGGCTTGCGACCACGACCAGTCCATGTTTCTTCGTTGTTGTCAGTATTGCGATACTTGATGCTGCGTTTTTTCTCTAGCGTTTCACCAGCTTTTAGAATTTCTTCGATAGAGGCATTGCTGTCTTCTACAATTTTCTCAAACTGCATATAAGCGTCATACAAACGCTGATGTTGTTTTTTGGCAATAAGCTGCTGAGCATTTTCAGTGATGGCACGTAGCTCATCAACGTTCAGGTTTTCTAAATCAATGGCGGTATTTTTGCTCATAATAAATCCAACTGTAAGATAAAAAATATAACCTTAATAGACATTATTCACTATTAAGGACTAAGAATGACCTATTCATCATTAAATACAACGATGAATGTCACAAATCGATATTTTTTCAACCAAATAAAATATTGTTAGCCACAATACCTAAGGGCGTAGATAATATAAACAAAAAACCTTGCTATCACAACAGTAGATTATTATATCTTCTATAACAAAGGTCAGTGAATAGTAAAATCGGGTAAATAAAAAACCACTATTTATTTAATAGTTATTCGTAAACATAAATTCATTAAAAATAGCGACCAATTTATATATATACCTACCGATTAGTTAAAATCGCCATTGATTAATCATGCTGATCGCTAAGCTCATTCATCAAATTATAGGCTGCTTCGGCGCTCAATAAATAGGGATTAAAATCAATCGTTGTCGAATATTTTAAATAAATCGCCGCATTTTTTTCAGTCGGGGAAGCATAATTCATAGACCATTTAGACCATGCTCGATGCTTTAACTCACGTGTTTCAATAACCTGTAAGTCATGATGACGCGGATCAGCAATTAAACTATATAACAGACGATTGATCTGTGCTCTTGGCCCTTCAATGGTTTGCAAAAAATAATCTTTATTAAACGTCAGCATACCAGTGATGCCATTGGCGGCATTATTTACTTGTGCTTGCTGCAAGATTTCGTTGAAGTCGTTGGCCGATACATCTGGGTTGGCACGGCTAGCGTATGTCATGCTCATCAAAATGTGTGCATCTTCCATTGCTGATGTCATATCTTATCTCTTGTAAAATGTCATGGGTGTGATGGTTCTTTGCGTTTATAAACGTCAGTCAATTAGCCAATAGAAAACCATGGTTTCTTCTTTTTGGCGGCGCTCACTGCTTCTTGCTCTTGAAGGTCTGATAACGTCTCAATCAACATCATGATTTGATTGGTGTTCATCAAATAAGGATTAAACTGAGTACCTGTCGAAAATTTGAGCGCAAGTCCTTTGTTTTCATCGCTCGGAATCAAATACTTCATTGACCATTTACTCCAATGGCGCAGCTCTACTTCACGGCATTCGATGACTTGTAAGGCATGATGCCGATCATCTTTAACCAGTTTTCTGAGCAATTCATTGATGACGGGTCTCGCTCCTTCAATACTTTGCAAAAAATAATTGTGATTGAACACCAAAGCACCCGTAATACCATTGCGCTCATTATTTTGCTGAGCTTGTGTCAGGATGCGCGTTACTTCACCTTTAGGATTGTCGGTGTTATAACGGCTAATATAAGTTAAACGTAAAATAATATGCTCGCCATGATGCATTTTTAGGCGATTTAATTCTGAAAGCTCAGCTGATTCCACAAAACACTCCAATTAGTTTGCTAAATTTTTCACCTATCACCACCCAGCTACTGTCTTTTATAACCGAGTATTTGTGGTATAAGTCATTTTTTATAAAATAAATCGCGTATATATTAACGTTGAATTTTTTTGATAAAATCATTCATGCCGCGCGATAAATTACTGCTACTGGTGCTCTGTATTTCTTTGACCAAGCTCAATAATTGCGAGCTATCCTTGCATTGTTCTAAACTCAACAAGTAACCCCAAGCTTCTACTGGTGGGGCGTTTTTTTCAATATAGTTGGCCAACTCTGACTTTATCGTTTCGTAGCTCGCACCAGACAACCTAGCCTTGAAAATACTACTGATTGATTTCTTGCCTAATGCTGCCATTTTATTGAGACCTTTATCATTAAAGGTGCGATCAAACTCTGTCTCAATATTTCGTTCAGACGACGATGCTTGAGACTGATAAGCCGTCGATGCTTGCGGCGCAGTGAATGTTTGGGAGGCAGCATTATCAGCGCCCACTATCTCTATGCACTCAAGCCCTAACAGCAACTCAAATAGTGGTGCAACACCGCCAAAATCGGCAAACATTTTGCTACGGTCAAGCGTATCAAGATAGCTTTGATACGTGCGTTTGCCATCGATCATAATAAGCAATGTTCTCGCTTCACGCGGCAATATGCCGAGACTCTGAGATTTAATCTCTTCTCTGCCCAAATCAGTTTTTTGAAACACATCACCATCTTTCATTCTTTGTACTCAGCACTAGCAGTAAGGTGGGCACTCTTATAGTCAATTGATTATAAAAGCGTGACAGCTTTAACCTTTCAAATTGAACCAACCCTGTCCTAAGCAGTCGACCAGATGAATTTTTATTATTTCAGCCAATAAACAGTCAAATTTTGACTTTTTATTGGTTAATAAAAATCACTTTAAATCAAAGCCCCACATTTAATATTGTTTGAATTATTGATTCGAGTGGATTATATCAACCCATTTAATAAACCGTTAGCATTAATTAAATCCAATAGAACAGACGGTCTATATAGGATATGAAAGGTAGTTTTCATAAATTTCAATATAAAATTTGATAAGATAATGAGAATAAAAAAATCGATAAACTCAATGAGGCAGGCTACTGTTTATCCGCTTTATCTTCTTACTAAATCGTTTACTAACCAATAATTAATTTTCTTTTTTTCGAATAACTATCAGGGCGCAACTATAAAAACCAACAAACGTTTTACTTTTTTAGCGAGATCATATAGCAATTGATAAAATCTATCTTTCTTAACGTGCTCACTCTCATCCGACTTTTATGGGCACTATAGAAAATTTATTTTTTTAAGTCATTTATCACTAGCCATAAAAAGACCCTGCAATTGCAGGGTCTTCTATAGATTACTCTTAACAGATAATTCTAAGGTATATCCTAGAACGGAATATCATCATCGACAGGACCGTCTGGCATTGCTGTTGGCTTTGACTGTGCAGGCTTTTGCGCAGGTTGATTAAACTGATTCTGCTGAGCAGGTGCGCCTTGATTGTTAAAGCTGTTTTGACCACCTGACTGGTTATAACCGCCTTGCTGTGCTGGCTGATTGTTTGCTTGCTGACCAAAGTTGTTTTGATTGCTTTGACCACCTTGATTGCCATAGCCACCACCTTGACCCTGATTTTGACCGCCAAAGCTATTATCACTTTGACCACCAGTCGCACCATCTAGCATTTGCATTTGCTCAGCGCGAATCTCAGTAATATAACGGTCTTGACCATTGGGATCTTGATATTTACGGGTACGCAAACTGCCTTCGATATAAACTTTACTGCCTTTACGCAAATACTGCGCGGCAATTTCACCCAAACGATTAAATAGAGAAATACGATGCCATTCCGTCGCTTCTCTTTTTTCGCCACTTTGCTTGTCGGTCCACTGCTCTGACGTTGCAACCGAGATATTGGTCACACTACCGCCGTTATTAAATTGACGTGCCTCAGGGTCTGCTCCAAGGTTACCGATGATGATAACTTTATTAACTCCGCGCATGATACCGTCCTTTTACTTATGAATAATTTTATGAATCGCTTTAATGACTGTGCAGCTAAGCGCATTCATTAATGATTTTACTGTAATCAATTTTTATTGGAATATCTACAAGCTATCTATTAAAGACGACAATCTATGTCGTCTAGATATATATTATAATTTTTGGGTTTAAAAAACCCTGATATTGCTATTTTGCCATTTTATTAAGCGAATTAATACTATTACCAGTTACTGACTTATCAACTCACTCTGTCCTTTAGAAACTTATTTAGAATCATTGCTCTCGTTATTGCGATGCATACTCAAGGTGACGCTACCCAGCTCTACACCAAATTTTTTCATCACTGAGCGATTGAGCATGACGTCTTTATCGACTAGATACATCCAATCATCAAAATTAACTTTGTAGGTTTTATCCTCAACGGGTAGCTCTAACAAGTAATTCCAATGCAAGGTATTGCCAACCACTTCCCCTGTTGCCTCGCCAATGACATCGCCTGCTGTGCCTTTCCAGCTACCATCAGCTTGTTTGGTCAGTCGCCAGATACGCTGTGATTTTGACCCATCTGCCCATGAGAATTTTTCATCTAAAACGATGACATTATCGCCTTCGTGAGTGGCATCAATATCGACGTAAAAGCGTTTTTTGACCTCGCCATTGCGACCTTGAAACATGCCCCAACCATCGATTTGACCTGAGAAGAACTCATGCATATCGAGCGTGGGCGTGCTGTGCTGATAGGCCTGAATGTTTTGTGTGGCACAGCCTGAGAGTAGTAACGTGGCTGATAGACCAAGACCTACTGCCAGTTTGGCCATTACTCGAGGCGCAACATTTTTCCTAACACCACCAGACAACATCGTAAACTTACTCATATTAATTCCTTTTAAATAGAGATAAAGATTTAGCGTTCACTTATTAATAATGGCTGTCTATCTAGTCGTTGTCTATACCCTTTGTTAAATATCTAGCGGACTTTGCGCCAAACTCGATAACTGCATGCGCGAGTCATCTGTCAATTGTGTCTTGTCTAGCTTGAGATAGGCCACTTGCTCTTTTGCCATCACGACCAGCTCATCCACGCCATCTACCGCCAGCATTTGCCGTGACCAGTCTTGGATATTGATATTTTTAGGAATAGTGACGGTCGTACTTGATAAATACGGTGGCTGAGCAATCGGAATGATAATGAGTAGTGCCACGCCCATAATGACGGCTAAAATTCCCCACGCCAATAGGTTAGGTTGATTCAATAACAACCCGCCCATTGCTCCACCGACAAACGCCCCAAAGAACTGGCTAGATGAATTTAGCCCCATCGCTGTCGCTTTATTGGCGACTGGGGCGCGCTTAGATATCCACGAAGGAATCGTTGCCTCAAGCAAGTTAAAGCCCATAAAGTACAGAAGCAAACCTAATATAATACCAACACCAACCTGACTACCAATGGCTAATATCGCTAAAGCAGCCGTCATCAGCGCAATCGCGCCTAAGAATACTTGACGCATTTTGTGTTTCTTTTCAGCGATGATAATAAAAGGAATGGCGACGGCAAAACCGATAAATAATAAAGGCAAATAAACCAAGCCTTGCTGACGTACCGACAACCCCATCACTTCATTAAGCTGATGCGGCAATATCACAAATATCGCCGTCATGGTCAGATGCAGAGCAAAAATACCGATATGTAGGCGGTTTAAATCGCCGATTTTGAGGACGGTCGCTAATTGTTGACCAATCGATTTATTGTCTAAATTGTGTTTAAGCACTCGTAGCGGTGTCGGCACAAACAACAATAACAGCATCGCCAATACGGCAAAGCCTGAGGTCAACCAAAATAAACCAGAGATACCTAGCGAGCCAACCAATAACGGACCAAAGGCAAAAGCAAGCATAATAGAAGTCGCGATAGTCAAGCCCATCGTCGCCATCGCTTTGGTACGCATTTCTTCGCGCGTCACATCAGCCAATAATGCCATCAATACTGCAGATACCGCGCCACTACCTGCCAGCGCCCGACCAATGATAACCTCGTAAATATCAGTCGCATTTGCCGCAATGATACCGCCTATGGCAAATAAGATCAGCCCTAAAAAGATAATCGGCTTACGCGGGAATTTATCCGCAGCCAAACTCATGGGAATCTGAAATATCGCCTGTCCCAGTCCATAAATACCGACCGCCAAACCAATCAAAAACGGCGTCGCGTGCGCATAATTGTCACCATATACAGAAAACACAGGCACAATCATAAACAGACCAATCATCCGCAAAGCAAATATACCACCGACCCCGAGGATTGCCCGTTTTTCTACGCTATTCATACTTGCCTCACTGGTTCGTCATTGCTGATTTATCACTACTGCGCTGCTTGTACTATTGTGATGCTATCAAGACTTTAGCTACAAATTAAGCCCACTAGTATAAGACATTCGCCGTTTGCGTGCCGAGACTTTTGTCTTATGAGTGCAGCCTCCTATACCTTCTCGACCCAAGCCATTCATATTACGCGATTATTTTGTTACCAACTGCATCGGATGCGCAATCACACCTTGAATAATGCGGTCGCCATGACAATAAAGTAAGGCGTCATAAATATTATTGCTCGTCAGCTAGAGCGATCGCTTAGATGACAAACTCCTCTATAAAATGACATTTTGGTCAAAACCATGACAAAAGATGACTACTACTTAACATTGATTTGATTTAGATTTGCTTAGTCCTACGAAAATCAATTGCCTCAAAGGCTGTAGAATGAGAAAACAGCAAAATGAACGCCAAGCAGTATACCGCTCAGCAATTATAAAAATTAAAACAGTAAATTAGGCATCTATAGCTCTCACTTCATCAACGTATGAACACTTTATAAAAATATTATTTATAACCATATTATAAACTTACAAAATATTCACGTTTTTAACCAACCATTCTATTGATCTGTATTTAGCTTTTAATTTGAGATATTTTCAATCCCCTTTTAGCAAATAGGAAACCTAACACCGATGGCACACGAGTATATTAAGGTTCGCGGCGCACGCACTCATAATCTAAAAAATATCGATTTAGACATTCCACGCGACAAGTTTGTGGTGATTACTGGTTTATCAGGTTCTGGTAAATCGTCATTGGCATTCGACACACTTTATGCCGAAGGGCAACGTCGTTATGTCGAGAGTCTATCGGCGTATGCGCGTCAATTCCTCTCGCAAATGGAAAAACCTGACGTCGATAGTATCGAGGGCTTATCCCCTGCGATTGCTATCGAGCAAAAATCGACCAACCATAACCCACGCTCAACGGTCGGGACGATTACCGAGATTTATGACTATTTGCGTCTGCTCTATGCGCGTATCGGTACGCCCTTTTGCCCTGAGCATGGCGAGCCAATGGTCGCGCAGTCGGTCACTGAAATGGTCGATCAAGTCATGGCGTTGCCAGATGACACCAAAATCATGATCTTAGCTCCAGTGATTCGTGAGCGTAAAGGTGAACATACGGTTTTACTTGAGCAATTAATTGGTCAAGGATTTGTACGTGTGCGTGTCGATGGCGATGTCTACGATACTGACGAGCTACCGACACTCGATAAAAAGAAAAAACATACCATCGAAGTGGTGGTTGACCGCTTTAAAGTCCGTGATGACTTAGGTAACCGCGTCGCTGAAAGTCTAGAGACGGCGCTACGTCTAGGACAAGGTCTGGTCACGCTGCACTTTATGGATGGCAATCCAAAAGAAGGCGGCGATGACAATCAAGTCATGTCAGCCAAGCATTCATGCCCTGTGTGTGATCGTGCCGTACCTGAGCTTGAGCCACGTATGTTCAGTTTTAACAACCCATATGGCGCTTGCCCAAGCTGTGACGGTCTTGGTAAACGTCAATACTTCGCGGCTGAAAAACTGATTACTCATCATGAAAAATCGCTCAATCAAGGGGCGATTAATGGTTGGGATAAACGTCATGCCTACTACTTTGGTTTGCTCTCTACCGTCTGCAATCACTTCAAAATTGATATGGATGCGCCGTGGCAAGATCTGACCAAAGTGCAGCAAGACCTCATCATGCAAGGCTCTGGTAAAGAGAAGCTGACCTTTAACTTTACCGATGAGCGCGGTCGTAAAACAAATAAAACCGTATCATTTGAAGGGGTGCTGCCTTATTTAGAGCGCCGTTATGCCAAAACTCAAAGTAACCTTGTCCGTGATGAGCTGGCTAAATATTTAGCGGATACCACTTGTAACGTCTGTGATGGTGCACGCCTCAATGAGATTTCACGCAATGTCCGCGTTGATGACCAAACCATCGCTCAAATCGTGAAGTTGTCTATCGGTGATGCGGCTGAATATTATAAGACTATTAAAATTAGCGGTCATAAAGGCGAAGTCGCGGAAAAAATCTTTAAAGAGATTAATGAGCGTCTAAACTTTCTCGTTAGTGTCGGACTTGATTATCTATCCCTTGCCCGCTCTGCTGAAACCCTATCAGGCGGTGAAGCACAGCGTATCCGTCTTGCCAGCCAAATTGGCGCAGGTCTGATGGGCGTGATGTATGTACTTGATGAGCCGTCCATCGGTCTGCATCAGCGCGATAATGATCGCTTGCTCAAAACCCTAACGCGCTTGCGTGATTTGGGTAATACTGTACTGGTCGTTGAGCATGATGAAGATGCGATTCGGCAAGCGGATCACGTCATCGATATCGGTATCGGCGCAGGTGTACATGGCGGTCATATTATCGCTCAAGGTACGGTCGATGACATCATGGCAAACAAAGATTCGCTAACTGGACAATATATGTCTGGTAAGAAGAGAATCGAGATTCCAGCCATTCGTCATAAAGCCAAAACGACCGATATGGAAGTCAAAGGTAAAGCCAAACCCAAACAAGTTCCGATGACGATTGAGCTAAAAGGTGCCTCAGGTAATAACTTGGATGATGTAGATTTGACCATTCCCATTGGTATTATGACTTGTGTGACTGGTGTCTCAGGTTCGGGCAAATCAACTTTGATCAACCGTACCTTAATGCCATTAGCAGCAACCCAGTTAAATAATGCCTCAACGCTTATCGCTGATAAACATGAGAGTATTAGTGGTCTTGAGCATTTGGATAAAATGGTCGATATCGATCAAAGCCCGATTGGTCGTACGCCGCGCTCAAACCCAGCGACTTATACCGGTGTGTTTACGCCGGTACGTGAGATGTTTGCCCAAACTCAAGAAGCGCGTGCTCGTGGTTATAAGCCGGGCCGCTTTAGTTTCAACGTCAAAGGCGGACGCTGTGAGATGTGCCAAGGTGATGGTCTTATAAAGGTTGAGATGCATTTCTTACCTGATATGTATGTGCCATGTGATACCTGTGAAGGTAAGCGCTATAACCGCGAGACCTTAGAGATTCACTATAAAGGTAAAAATATTGCCGATGTCCTAGATATGACCGTCGAAGATGCCACTGAATTCTTCTCAGCCATTCCAGCGATTTATCGTCGTCTGCAAGCTTTGATGGATGTTGGTCTTAGCTATATTCGTTTAGGTCAGTCTGCGCCAACGCTATCAGGCGGTGAAGCGCAACGTGTCAAACTGGCGCGTGAGCTTGCCAAACGCGATACGGGACAGACGCTCTATATCTTGGATGAGCCGACCACTGGTTTGCATTTCCATGATATCGATAAGCTGCTGCATATCTTACATGCCCTACGCGATAAAGGTAATACCATCGTGGTCATCGAGCACAATCTTGACGTCATCAAAACGGCTGATTGGGTGATTGATCTTGGCCCTGAAGGCGGTAAAGGTGGCGGTATGATCATCGCTGAAGGCACACCTGAACAAGTAGCTGAAGTCACAGAATCCTACACGGGGATATTCTTAAAGCCGATGCTAGAGCAAGGCATGAAAGAAGTCAGCTAATACAAGTTAGTGAATAATTGATAAAAGGCCACTCTTGATAGGGTGGCCTTTTTTATTGGCTAATATAAGGCTTTGTCCAATCTGCACACTATATATCTTTCTTAAGATATCAAGATATATAGCGCGTTGCGTTACCTTTCTTAATCTTTATTAAAGATACTTAAACGTTGATTGTATTAATATTTAAAGGGTTAGATATGATGCGTAGACGCATACGATATAGAAATATCTGGTTAAAAACTGGGTAGCAAGCAATAGCACTTACACATTGACACAGCTAACCCCTATCCTATCCCTAAAACTCTCAAGGACTTCTTATGAAAAAACTACTGTTCATTGTCTTAGCATCTACTCTTGGCATTAGTGCCTGTGCGTCAAACGGTACATCAAATGGCTCAAACGATCGCAACCATCAAAGACCTGCTATGTCAGCAGACATGAAACAAGCCATGAATGATTGTGCTCAACGAGTTGGCGTAAAAATGAATAAAGAGAGTCGTCCAAGTAAAAGCGATATGAAGAAAATAGATTCATGCATGAGTGCAAAAGGGTTTGAGAAGCCTGCAGGCCAAGGTCGTCACTAATAACTGGTATTTGTTAGATGATCATTGATGAAAGGCCACTCTTTAGGGAGTGGCCTTTTTTGTTGGGTAGGAGTTTTATTTTGGTGTTAATATAATCGTTAATTTAAGAACATATGTAAGGCAATAAGCAATGGCAAATGTAGAAAATCTTGAGAAACGATTTTTAGAGCTTGTCGATACTAAAAAACCTTGGGCTATTGCACTGACTGGCGAATGGGGAATTGGTAAGACTCATTTTTGGAAAGAGTTTTACAAGAAAAACCATAAAGATTTAGGAGTCAGTAAATATTCTTATGTTTCGCTATTTGGCGTTGATTCAATAGATGCTTTGAAGTTCGAGATTGCACTTAGCACTCATGCTACTACTCAACAGAAGGACTACGCTACTGGACTAAAAAGCATATTTAAGAAAGGATTGGATGCTATAGACTTACCAAAAATTGAAGGTACAGGTGTCACTTTGTCTCTCGGTAAAGGCTTAATTAGCAGTGCCATTACCAGTATTATTGGAGACACGTTGATTTGCATTGACGATATTGAAAGGCTATCTAAAAACCTAGACATTAAAGATGTGATGGGTTTAGTAAATCATTTAAGCTTAGAAAAAAACTGTAAAGTAGTAGTGATATTACATGAAGGTAAAGCAGACAAAGATTTTATAGAATATAAGGAAAAAGTGTTTGATGAAGTGTTAACTTTAGATAACTCACTATCTATCATCAAAGAGATAATCATAAATAATGAGCTTTTTCCTATATATGAAAATTTTTATCAAACTATGGACATCAAAAATATAAGGTTTTACCAGCGAGTTGAAAGAACTTTCAAAGCTATACTAGATAATTCAGACGATGACCTGTCTTTCACTAGTAAACAACAAATTTTGGAAGCTCTTTTAATTATACGTATGGCTCATGATATGCCTTCTACTTTTGACAATACTATCGATTTCGATTTCTTTGTGAAATCATTCAGCTCACCTAAAGTCGATGAGCTTCGTGGTTATGACTTTGATCTTGCATTCAAATTAGATGAAAATAGATTAGATGATGAAGAGAAAGTTGAAGTAGCAAGAAAATTCAAAGTAATGGATGATGTTATTTCTCAGTTTTATAGCTACTTTGAACTGTCAGGCTGGAATAAAATAATAACAGACTTACTCATCAACTTAGATGCAGAAAGTGATGTTATCGAAGAATTAAGTCGATCAGATAGACTCACAGAAACTCAATTAGAAAGCGATAGAGAAAAGCAAGATTTGATGGCTGAATATCGTAATTTAAACTCAGATCAAAGCTTCAATCAGAGACTGTTTGACAATATTAAAGATAGAATAGACAGAGAAGCATTCCCTAATTTAAGCTTCCATTATAATATACTCGAAAAAAATGGTTCTTCTGAGTTAGCCAACCAATTTGAAGAGTTAGTGAAACAATATATAGAAGAGAGAGTTAAGAAAGGACCAGAAGAGTGGTTTATAGGAGATTATTATCTTAGAACTCCAGTAACTCCCGATATTTTTTATAACTTTCTTTTGCAAACAATTAATGATCAAAAAAAGGGACTGGCTCTAAATACTGATGCTAGTACCCTATCCGAAATTTTTATGCGATTTTGCAAACATGGAAATGATAGTGAGGATTTTTTTGAAGCTATACAAAAGATTAGTAAAGAAAATTTCAGTTCTGTTGTTTGGCAACCGCTTGATGATGGAATAGATAGAATTAGATATATTCGAGAATTGCTAAAACACCCTGCTTTTAAAGTTGAGATTGCCAAATTTAACAACGAAGATAGAATTGATACAGCGATTTGGCATTATCAAGAGCTGGTAAATGCTCAAAAGCCATTTGCTTTTATCCATCAACCAGTTATTATTCAAAGCAAGTTAAATGAAGTTAAGCGATGGACTCTAGAATTGCTTCAAGAAAGAAGTGTAGAAAAGCCTAACAGCAAAGCAGCTATCGAGCATCTTTTAGAGCTTACGAATAACTTAGATAATGTGTAATAGTAATACTAAATAGTCGCCTTGAGACGCGGTTTAGCCCGGATTGTAGCGGTTATCCTGCTCAATTGAACGAGTTGCGAGGACTAGGTTTTGGATTGGCTACGCGGAGCAAGAGACAGAACAAACCGTAGCCCTCGCCTCGTATCAGTGAGTAGATATGAGCGAAAAGCGGGATTGGCTCCAATATTTAGCTGTTAGGTCTTGTACCTCAACGCCAACCTACTCGACACCCAATATCCAGACGTCACATAAAGTCCAAATCAGCCACCTTTAGATATTTCACTGCGAAAAAAGGCAAGTCTTTTGACTTACCTTTTTGGGTAATATTTACATTTGATAGCATTTACTGAATTATTTACGTTTAATGGTTCTAGTCGTTACTCCAGTCGTTGCCCCACTAGTTGCGTTAGCAGGTGCTTTAGCCGCCGCTTGATAAACGGGCGTAACCTCAGGTAAGAGTGCCTGAATTTTAGCGATACGCTGCCCAGAGTTTGGATGGGTAGACATCAACGTGGCTAGAGCGTTGCTACGACCATTGGCAGCCTCCATTTTTTGCCATACTGCAACGGCAGATTCTGGATTGTAGCCTGCCTGCGCCATTAAGCGTAGACCACCCGCATCGGCTTGTGACTCTTGACTACGAGAAAATGGCTTATCAAGTCCGTAGTCACTAATCAAACCCAACGCATCATCACTTAACCCTGTTCTTGACTGTAGTTCGGCACCACCTAACTGCAGCGCTAAGCCGGTCAGAATTTTTTGCCCAGCATCCTTTTTACTGTGCTCAGATAACGCATGGGTCATTTCGTGTCCCATGATTGCCGCGATCTCTGCATCTGTTAACTGTAGCTTTTCTACAATACCGGTATAAAAAGCCATCTTACCACCCGGCATTGCCCAAGCGTTTAATTCAGGTGAACGTATAACCGTGACCTGCCAATCAAAAGGAACGCCTGTTGTATTAGCGCGAACGGCGTAGGGCTTCATACGATTAAAGACGTTTTTCACTCGAATAGCGGTAGCAGAAGTATTATCTACCGCGCCTTGACTACTGGCTTTAGAGACCACTTGAGAGTAACTTTTAGCCGCATCAGTATTTAATGTAGCCGTATCGTACCCTGCCATATCGGCGACCGTAGTACACCCTGCTAAAGTAGTAATAGTAGTCAGCAATAGAGCATTTTTTATGTTATGAAAACTGGTCATTAGACGTCCTGGTTGAGAGATGCAATTGAGTTAAATAGCTAAGCTACAGGCAATGAATTGATAGACTTAACATTCCACGATCGAAATTCATGTCTTGCCACACATTAATTGAGAGCGATACGTCATTGAGAACGTAACTAAAATTCAATCAATATGTAATTATAATGTAAGTAATGTGTCTAAATTATCGAGGAAGAGATTATCATTATAGAAAACAAAAGTCTATTAATTTTATAGTCTATTAATTTTATAGTCTATTAATTTTATAGTCTATTATTTGTTTGATATTATTTGTTTGATATCACAATTCCCAGCCAACCTCCATTTGACGCCTACAACTTTATTCCTTTAATTAAAATCGCTGCTCAGAGAGCAGCCTGCAATAGATTCCACTAAATAAACGCTCGTATCACATTGATCACTCACGCATCTACCGTACGTTCTATTTTCTCTTTGCCAAAAAAGTTTATAATTTATCGTAGCATCAAACATAATGTCCGATAATGTCTGCGCAGCAGCTCCCAGACCCTTTATAATAGAGTATCAATACCAACCTGCGTATCTCACCCATGACCTCTATCAGCTACGTAAAGCAGCAGCGCATTACTAGACTATGCGTGCGCTGCGGCTTACTCCTTATGCAGTATGGCGCTGAGTCTGCCGTAGTCGTGGACTTGTCTAAACGTTTAGGGCTTGCTTTGGGGATGAACAGCGTCGAATGTTCACTGAATTTTAACGCCATCACCCTGACGACCATCTGTGACGAGCGCTGTATCACCACCACCAGAGACACGATCAATCAGAGCATCAATGTCAATTTATTGGTACAAATCCAGCAAATTATCAATAAAACTGAAGCTACCGTCGATAGTACCGATTTGATTGACCGCACGACCCTTGCCTTTGATGAGTTAGATAAGACCGTATACCCAACGTGGCTGGTGGGCATATTTGTTGGTGCGTCTTGCGCAGCGTTTGCGTATTTGAATGGGGGCAGTTGGTCGATTACCACCGTGACATTTATTGCGGGTATGGTAGCGATGTTCACCCGTATTTATCTGTCCAAACACCACTTTAATCCTTTTATCACCGTCATTGTGACCGCTTTTATTGCTTCTTTAATTGGAGCGACGACCTATTATTTTGACATTGGTAATAATGCCGATATTGCGGTTGCCTCTAGCGTCTTGCTACTGGTGCCTAGCTTTCCTTTGATTAATTCGTTCTCAGATATCTTAAAAGGCTATGTCAATATTGGCGTTGGGCGTGCGGTGTTTACTTATATGCTTACCTTATCCGCGTGCGTTGGTATCGTGATGGCACTGGTTTTACTTCGCATACAGCATTGGGGGTTTTGAGATGTGGTTCATTGAGACTGTTGTGCTGTCATGTATTATTACCCTTGGTTGGACGCTGATGTTTAGCGTACCCAAACGCTATATTTTGCCTTGTTTGCTGATGACTGCTTTTGGCTTTGGATTAAAGACTGCTCTCGTTTATCAGCATGTGCATCTCGTGGTTGCCAGCTTTTTCGGGGCGATGCTTGCCAGCTTTTTGGGCGTGTATTTTTCTAAGAAATATACCTTACCACCCAAAGCACTTATCTCGCCTAGTGTCATTTGTATGATGCCCGGTATCGCCGCTTATAAGGCGATGGTCAGTATGGTGCAGATTGGTTATTTTGGTTTTTCAGACGAGTTATTTAGCCAAATGATGGTGTATTTGTTTGAAGCATTATTTGTCACCTCAGGATTGGTGCTTGGCTTATCCATTCCGGGACTGTTATTTTATAGACGACGTGCCATTGTTTAAGTAAGTCTAGTTGGGTCTAAATGGAATTATTAGATGTCAGGCTATTTTTGCCTAAATGCTTTTATATTCTGATGCTAGCTGGTACATCCTCATAAGCAAAACCTTGTAAGATTAATAATGATACCCATTACAATAGAGTTCAAAGCAACAGAATTAAAAAATAATAGACGGCAAAATTGCACCAATACGCATCAATACGTCCTGAATAAAGAGACTTAACCATGACAAAACATTATGACTATATCGCCATTGGCGGCGGTAGCGGTGGCATTGCTTCAATCAACCGTGCGGCGAGCTATGGCAAAAAATGTGCCATTATCGAAGCCAACCAACTGGGCGGCACTTGTGTGAATTTGGGCTGCGTTCCCAAAAAAGTGATGTGGTATGGCGCGCAAATTGCCGAGGCGATTCATAAATATGCGCCAGATTATGGCTTTGATGTGGATGTTAAAGGTTTTGACTTTCAAAAACTGGTGCAGAGCCGTCAACAATATATCGAAAACATTCATCGCTCTTATGATAATAATTTGGCCAAAAATGGCGTAGAAGTGATCAAAGGCTTTGCCAAATTTGTCAATACCAATACCGTAGAAGTGAATGGTGAGCTGATTACCGCTGACCATATTTTGATTGCCACAGGCGGTCACCCGATTCAGCCAGATATCAAGGGCGCAGAATACGGCATCGACTCTGACGGCTTTTTTGCGTTGAATCATTTGCCAAAACGCGTGGCAATTGTGGGAGCAGGATATATCGCTGTTGAAATCGCAGGCGTGTTGAACAGTTTAGGCGCTGAGGTGCATCTGTATGTACGCCAGCACTCGCCGCTGCGCTCATTTGATCACAGTGTGGTAGAGGCGTTGCTGATAGAGATGGAGCAAGACGGTATTCAATTGCATACCAATACCACGCTCACGGAAGTCAATAAAAACGAAGATGGCAGCCTGACTTTGTGTACTGAAAATGGCAGCTTAGACACGACAGATTGCTTGATTTGGGCGATCGGTCGTGCGCCATCGATAGACAATATCAACCTGCAAGTGACAGGGGTAGAGACGACCAAGTTTGGCAAAATTAAAGTCGATAAGTTTCAAAATACCAATGTTAAGAACATCTATGCGGTCGGCGATATTATCGAAAACAGTGTGGATTTGACGCCAGTAGCTATTGCCGCCGGTCGCCGCTTATCCGAGCGCTTGTTTAACAACAAACCTAATGAGCATTTGGACTATACGTTGATACCGACGGTTATCTTTACCCATCCTGCTATTGGTACGATTGGCTTGTCTGAAATCGACGCGGTTGAGCGCTATGGCAAAGAAAATATCAAATGTTATAAATCGACCTTTACCTCGATGTATAGCGCGGTGACCCAGCATCGTCAGAAGTGTATGATGAAACTGGTATGCTTGGGCGATGAGGAAAAAGTCATTGGTCTACACGGTCTTGGCTTTGGTGTTGATGAGATGATTCAGGGCTTTGCCGTCGCCATCAAAATGGGCGCGACTAAAGCGGACTTTGACAATACGGTTGCCATTCACCCAACTGGATCAGAAGAGTTTGTGACAATGCGCTAGTTTGATAGAAAGACTGGGTTAAATTAGTAGAAAGGCTACCCTTAATGAGGTAGCCTTTCTTTATAGATAATGACTTGCACTACTTGCTACAAGTCCCTTTTATGCCGAGTTTGAGGTCAGCGATTGCTTCCCTGCCTTCACTTTCAGGTACCAGTTTAACACCCGCACCACCAACAATTAAACCTGGCTTAATATATTGTTTTACAAAGTAGTTATTACCCGCTGTAGTATCAATCATTAAATCGTTAGGAGAAAATTCAGATTCGGTAGAAACTTTGTGCTGCATATTGCCCAGTACTTCATGATAGAAAAAAGTGCCCCGTGCAGTTTCACCAATACATTCATCATCTACCCACACATCTTTCTTTAGAGCCCCACCCACCACACTATTGCTACGATAAATATATAGACCAGCATTGTTGGCACTAGGTGCTTTCACTTGCTTGAGTACGCTAGATACTTCGATATTTTCAGTGGGTACAGAAGCACAACCGGCAAATAGTATTGATGTAATCGTTAGAAAAGCGATTTTTTTTAGCATTTTATCTCTCTAAGAATAAAGTGAATGTGATTTGAAAGTTCTGATGATTTTGTTATGAGTAACTTTAAAAAACATAGCTCTGCTTTAATTACCTAATACCCATTCATCGTTCACTTGATAAACTTTGAAATTGGTCTTGTTAGTGCGGCTCTCCCCCGCGATTGTCTGAGTGATATCAGCGGTACACATATAAGTATTGTCGCCATCAACAGTATCACAGTTGATATTCTCGACGCGTTCAAGCTTTGGCATCATACCCTCCATCATGCCGCTCATCGCCTTTGCCATCTCATCATTGCCTGCGTTCGCCATCGCATCGTCCATCATACTATTGGCTTGCTCGTATTGTGCCTCGATTAACGCTTCAACCGTGCTTTCAGAAGGTGCATTAGAGCATGCGACAAATAGCGGTGTTAGTAATGCTATGGCTGCCAGTTTTTTCAGATTAGTCATCTCAATCTCAATGTATCTATAATGTTACTTCACTATACAGAATTACTTCTAAATACCCAACTTAATTTTAGAATACAAGTTTGGATTTATGATGAATAGCTTTAATAATTTAATGAGATGAAGGAATTAACGTGCGGTGTATACTGACAGTGCATTCACGATACTGCTATGATGTGGTATTCAAAACCGTTGCGAGATAACTGTGTGGCAGGTGTACTTTTTTATATTACCGATTGGTCTGGGAATTATGACCTTGGCAGCAAGTTTGTTATTTTTGTTTGCTTATCTGATGTCTGATGACAATGCCACGCGCTTGCCCGCTTTTAACTGGTTCAAGCGCTTAATTATCGTGGCATTTATACTGCTAAGTGTTGGGCTATTTATGACCTTTGGTCATTTTTGGGGTTGATAAAATCAGCCTTTAAACATTCAATATTCTTTAATGAACTATTTTTTCCAACTCCAATAATTCTAAATCTTCACGCTTTGGCTCGCCATTATTACCGTCATTTGGAAATGGCATTTTATTACCATTTAACTCATAACCTCGGCGCTGATAGTAAGCCAACAGCTCAGGACGATGACTTAAGATAGACATGGTCAAACGCGCAGTGTTTTTAGCTGCTGCTTGCCCATCTGACTGTAGATGACGAGTAGCAAAGGTTTCTGCCGCTTGCAAAATCACATTGCCAACGCCATGCCCCTGCAGCTCTGGATCTACCGCAAACATACCGATATAGGCTTTGTTGTTTGAATCAGCATCGGTTTTGATATCGACAGCGATACAACCAAGTATCTCACCCGTTTCCTCTCCATCACGGTCACCCGTTGTCGTTTTTGGATAGACAAAGTAATAGTGATTAGGGTCATTAATTACGGCAGCGAGCTCGGCTGACGTGGTTCGAATACCACCAATTAAATCCGCCTCATTGGTCCAACCTGCGGTCTCGCGATAACAGCGATTTAATAATTGCTCAAGTGCACTAATATCATCGGCTTGCGCTTGTCGCAAAAACACGGACTCTCTCTCCGAGTTATTTTTATCTATAATATTTTTATTCATATTATAATTTTTCCTTTCCCTGTTTGTATTAAAAAAAACTGACCCAAATCGATAGGTCAGCCTTAATAGTAATATGTATCCATCTTGAGTACTAGGGCGATAACACCTGTGCTTGGTCGATAATATTAAATCCTGCCTTAAGCTGTGCACGCGTTGGCGCATGACCACGGCGGAGCAGTTCAGAAAAGGCAACCAATTCTTTATCACGCCCTAAAGTGCTAGCCGCACTAGCACGTGTGTCTTCCCCGTCATCATCAAAGTAGTATTCGATATAATCTAACGTATCTAGTGAACCAAACAAGATATTATTATCAGGTGTCGTGGCATGACCACTATAGCGTAGGCTCTTACCATATTGCATCGTCCAAAAGAAAGGAATGCGCGCGGCTAGTGAGTTGACATTGGAGTCGTTTAAGATAGTGGCAGCAGTGACTAAACCATGCTGCAAGGCCACCCGCCAATGTTCGATGCGCATGCGTCCCATTTGTCCAGAAGCTTTCGCAATATCGCCCAATGCATAAACCCCATCGCGTAGCTGTAAATGCTCATCCACTTGCACGCCATCTGGCGCGTTTACTTCTTCAAATAGTTCTATACGTGGTGCTACGCCAGTCCCCAAAATCACGATGTCTGCATCAACTTGCTCACCATTCGCCAGCGTGACACCGCCCACTTGTGAAAAGGTTTGGTTTTCTTCTTCATTCTCAGACGGATTAACAACCCTTTTGACCTCAGTGATTTCATTGACCCTGGCATCAAAAACAAACTGAATGCCATTATCCTCATGCAGCTTGATCAGCGCATTACTGACGGTTTCGGAGACGATATTTCCCATTACCCGATGATCTTGTCCGATGACGGTAATAGAAGCCGTCGTGCCTGCTTGTGCCAATGCGTAAGCGACCTCCATACCGATAAAGCCAGTACCGACAATCACCACACGCTGATCGTGACTGGCCGCTTTTATCAATTTGGCATCATCCATACTACGCAGCGTATAAACGCCATCAAGCTCTGCCCCTTTAAAAGGAGGAACCTTTGGCTCAGCGCCTGTTGCAACCACTAAAAAATCAGCAGTTTGTCTGTCACTATGACCAGTTTTATCTTTAATGATAATGGTACGTTCATTAGGCAATACTTCGCTGACGGTTTGATTCAAGCGCAAACTAATATCGTGTTTGCTCGCCCAATCTGCACCGCCTAGTAGAAGCTTCTCTTCAGGCATATTGCCAGCTAAAAATGCTTTGGACAATAACGGACGGTTATAAGGGGCTTTGTTATCAGCACTAATCAAGGTGATTTTGCCACCATAGCCAGTGTTACGTAGCTGATGCGCTGTCATGAAACCAGCCGCACCGCCGCCCACGATAAGGGTGTGTGTATCGATAAGCTTATCATTTGCAATCTTTTTGTCTATCTTCGCTGAGGTATTCACCGTCAAGCTGTCGCCATTATCGGTCACTTCGTATTGAGTCAAACCTTCTGTCGCGACTGGCTCTAACAGAGTACCATCGCGGCTATCAAAAGTCGCATGATGCCAAGGACAGACCACGCGATTGCCACAGCGTAATCCTGTGCCTAAATCTGCGCCTGCGTGCGGGCATTTACCATCGAACGCCTGAAACTCATCGTCGTCACGGGTAATTAAAATGATACTATCATCATCTTGCTTGTACGATTTCATACCGCCATTGGCAATATCAGCCTTATTAATAGTCACTGTGTCAATCGTTGCATTGGTCATAAGTCTTCCTTAACAGTTATAATGGTTCCCTGAATCAAACGTGTTGAAAATAACCCTATCGCATCAGCCAATTTCAACGAAAAATACCATTCTCGATACGTTTATTTAAATGCTTTTTTAAAACGCTATCCATTGATAGTAGCAAGACACTTTCGCACACGCTGTTTTTTTTGTATGTTTCCTGCGTTGCAAAACGTAATCGTTAACTGTTAATCCCTATGCTTACCTATTTTTTTAAATCTTATCCTCAAAATAAAAGACGACTTTATGACTTCTCGTGATGACATGACCGATATTAATGCTAGCCCTCAATCCGCTCTTGAAAGCACTCAACCTGATAACGAGTTACCTGCTAATGGGTCGTTTAATAATGAGCAGTTTGATATGGCCAGTATCGATATTACCGTAGCGACGGATACTGCGCAGTTACCGCAGCCTCTTCAACCACCTGTACAGCAAGCAACCTATAAAGCCAACGTAACTGATTTCATCGTTAATGAGCTATTGCCGCTCGAATTCACCGGTGAAGGTGAGCATTTATGGCTGCATATCCAAAAATCAGGGATGAATACCGCTTATCTTGCCAAACTGCTGTCAGAGTGGGCAGAGATTCCTCTGCGCGATGTTGGTTATTCAGGTCTTAAAGATCGCCATGCATTGACAACCCAGTGGTTTAGCTTGCGAATCCCAAAAAAACAACTGCCAGCTGCTGAGTTTGCACCAGTCGATATCGGAGCCAATGAATCGGTCACGATCATCGACCAGCAATGGCACAACAAAAAGCTCAATCGCGGCACGCATCGCGCCAATCAATTCATCATTACCTTGCGTGATATCCAATTTGCTGATTTTGATACAGCATTGCCAGCACCTGAGCAATTATTGTCGGCGAAGCAAGATGTCAAACAGCATTTATCAAGCATCGCTATAAATGGCGTGCCCAATTATTTTGGCCCTCAGCGTTTTGGACGAAATGGCAATAATATTAGAGAAGCATTATCACTGTTTGCGCGTCCACTACAGCAAAGTCGAGCACAACCCAAAAAGAGCAAACGCAAGCACGCGCCACGTGAGCAGAATACAATGGAGCTGTCTGCCGCACGTAGCTTAATTTTCAATGAGATATTGGCAGTACGAGTGCGTGATGGCAGCTGGAATACTGGGCTGGCAGGCGAAGTGTTTAACTTAGAGGGTTCAGGGTCAATATTTACTAGCGAAGCCATAGATGACACGTTGCGTGCACGCCTTGAGACGGGTGATATCCATCCCACTGCTGCATTATGGGGCAAGGATAATGATAAAGTCAGTGGCATGGCAGCGAATATTGAGAAAAATGTGATTCAGCAAAATCCGCTACTGGCTCGCTTAGCCAATGGTTTAGAGCAGCGCGATGTAAAAGCACAGCGACGCGCGCTGCGCCTACCTATTGAAGCGCTGTCTTGGGAATGGCAGGATAAGGATAATGAACAGACATTGGTGCTGAGCTTTACGTTAACGACAGGTAGCTTTGCCACCAGTGTCTTGGCAAGCTTAGTAAAACAATTAATATACTAAAGCGTAGTTGACCCTTCGACTATGGCAGTTAGCTATGTGCCATAAAGCGCTTCAATATTATTATTTTTTGCGGCCAACATCTCGTTGGCACTCACCACTTGATCACGGCCACGGCCTTTGGCTTCATACAAAGCCTTATCTGCCATACAAATTAAGCGCTGGCAAATATCGTGAGGTAGCTGCACTGCGGGAATTTTAAGATTCACGCGTTTGCTACTATACGAGGGGATTCTCTGCGGTTTAGCAAGCGACTGCGAGGCATCCTTTTTATTCAGAGTTTCGCAGGCTTGTTTTATACAATTACGCTCACCATGGGTTAGTGTATATAGCCCCAAGCTGGCAGTCACACTAAAGGTTGTATCGTCATCGAGAATGATGACGTGTTTGGCGATAACACGCCGTAATTGTTCAGCAATTATCATAGCTGTGTCGTGCTTCGTATCTGGCAATACAATCAAAAACTCCTCACCGCCATAGCGACTCACGATTGTTTCATCAGTTAAAGACTGCAAGAGCGTCTGCGCGACCTCTACCAATACTCGATCCCCGATCTCATGACCGTAACTATCATTGACCTCTTTAAACCAATCCAAATCCAATAAAATAACGCTGATATCTTGATGGTCTTCTACTGACTTCAGCACCTGCTTCATTTGCATCATCCCGTAACGGCGACTTTTGAGTTGGGTTAGCTCATCTTGATTGGCATGCTGCAGAATTTCCTTTTTACTATCATCTAATATTAGTAACAAAGTACGAAACATATAGATAATAAAAATAGCTTTTGGTAGCGCCATATAAATATGTGTAGAACGCCAAAAAAAAGCGGAAGATCGGCGCAATTGATCAACACTGTCCCAATTTAGCGTGCCATTTTGAAAAATAGAGGCAGAGATGGCGTTTTCGATTGTCGTAATTTCACTATAATTGATATAACTATAATAGGTATCAAGAGGAATGACCGTGAGCGTCATTTGACGCAGATTGGGTAAAGTAACGCCAAGATAAGGAATAAATGTGACTGCCAGAATGACGGCTGCGTGCCCTAAAAACGCTCTCCATACATAGCGCCGACGTATAAGCATCATCCCTAATATCGCACCGCCGACTAAAGAGACGCCCGCGACCAAGCTACTATGACCTAAAACTAAAATAACCATTGCAATATAGGCACTATAAACCGTAATTAGTATGCCTTGCCATTTATACAGATTGCTATTGGCTTTTTTGACAGGTGAAAAACGACTGGTCATCCATAATAAAAACAAAGCTACCAGTGTCACGCCGAACCATAGTGGATAAAGCAGGGCTATATCGACATAGGTGTCATAAACATCGCGGCGCCACCAAACAAATAAACACCATAGCCAGTGTAAAGATACCTCCATCACCATAAATAAAGCCAGTAATGACGTTTTATCAGCAGCTTGCCACTCAAAAATTGCTTGAGATAGCTTGGTGTAGCCTAGATGAGATATCGATACAGCCATAGTAGGGCTACCGCAAATATTGAAAGTTATTAAGTCGACATTAAAACCATTAAATAAAAATCAAAAGCCTGAATCAACAATAATAAATGATATGACTTTTTACCTTATACCATTCCCAAAAACTTAAGTAGATAAGAATGCGAGTGTCGGTACTACATTTTTTAAACTAAATGGGAGTTAACATCGACGATTTCATTTTTAAAAATAAATCCCACTTATCTAGTGTGGCAATTTCTGTCGCAGTTATCAATCTATTTAGTGCCTTCATGCGTCAACATATGACGCATGATTTTTGGATAACCTGTCAATTGATATTTCAGCTGAGTTAACATTCAAAACTGTACTCAGCAATGAATTCTTGGCTACGAAAACATTGCAAAAGACTGCCAAACTCCCTGCTGCTCAGGGTTCATTGTCGGTACATCACCCAAACGACGCCACGGCATATTGCTACCATGAAAGTCACTGCCGATCGAGGCGACAAGATTGTGGGCAGCGATACTGCGATCGACCATTCTGCGAGTACTAACCGGTTCGCTATTCGACGGCAGCTCACAAGCATCGCCACCAAGACCAGCAAACTCTTCAATCAGTTTACGGACTCGTGTTGCTGAAAGCTGATAGCGCGTGGGATGCGCCAACACCGCCTTGCCACCACAAGCATGGATCAGCTCAATGCCATCAGCCATGCTCAGTGCATCAATCGCCACATAAGCAGGCTTATTATCTGCCAAATACTTATCAAAGGCTTTTTGTACTGTCTTGACTTCACCGCGCTCAAACAATACTTGACCAATATGCGCGCGCCCGACCGCTTGTGGATTGCCGCCAGCTTTATCAAGTACGGCTTGCCACAGCTCATCATAGTTAATATCCAATAGCGCGCTGAGTTTTTCAGTGATTCGCTGACCACGCGTGGCACGGCTATCCTGTAATTGCTGCAGCGTTGCATGCATTTTTTCGCGATCGGTAAAATCTAACCCCAGCACATGGATGATTTTATTGGTTGATTTATTTTTGCCATACCCACCAATAAGTGTGTGCTCACAGCTTATCTCGACCCCATTAATCAGCTGCATATCGCAGGCAATGGCAGCCTCACGCGCCTCATCAATTCCTGCCAGCGTATCGTGATCGGTCAATGCCAATACATTGACGCCGGCCGCATGGGCGCGCTGCACTACTTCCGTTGGTGCATAAGTACCATCAGAGCAAGTGCTGTGACAATGTAAATCGAATTTCATAAGAGAAGCCTTAGCATTAAAAATTAAAAGTGTAGAAAATAAAAAAATGAGCACATTGCCAATAAGCCGTTATATTTGGCAGTTGTCATGATTATGAGTCATAATCATGAGATATTGCTACGCAGGCCTGTGATATAGCATGATTATCGTGTTGATTGCTTTTTTTTGGCGCAGTAGACGTGTAAACTACCCCATACGTTTTTGTCGGACATCCCCTTTGCTATGAAAGCTTTATTAGACTTTATTCCCTTAATTGCCTTTTTCATTGCTGCTCGCTACAGCGGTATCTTAGCGGGGGCAGGTGCGTTGCTCATCGCCACTATCATTGTTTATGCCATTCATTTTATTCGCCAAAAAGGCACTTTTGATAAACAGCAATGGGTTGTCTTACTATTAACCATTTTGTTTTGTGGTGGTACTTTATTATTGCGTGATGATATCTATCTGCGTTGGAAGTCACCCATTATCAACGGTATCTTTGCACTAACACTTTTAGTCAGTGCTGCGATTAATAAGCCACTGATGCAACTGGCGATGAAAGATGTTTTTTTGCTAACGATGAGTGGTTGGAAAAAACTCACTCTCGCTTGGGCACTATTCTTCGCCTTTATGGGCATACTGCATTATATCACAGCGTTTACGATGTCAGATGAGGCATGGATTAACTTTAAAACTTATGGCTGGATTCCGATTATGTTGGTGTTCGTCATCGCCCAGTTTGCCGTATTAAAAAAGCACCTCAACCCTGCGCTCACGGATAAAACCGTCAAATAATACTCAATTTATCATTTTCTATCATTTTATAATAAAGCCAATGCTATTTCTAAATGCCAATAGCGACAATCATTAATCGCAATTAGCTCAGGCGCATTAAGCAAAACACTTTAAATTAATCATAATTTTTATTAATCGAGGAAGTCTCATGTCCTTATTTGCCATTATTGGTCATGACGTGGCCAATAGCAGCGCACAACGTCAGATTACCCGCGCTGAACATGTCGAACGCTTGCAAGCTTTAGATCATGACAATCGACTGATTATCGCTGGTCCAACACCTATCGAGCATGGCAAAGATGAGATGTCAGGCAGCTTAATTATTGCTGACTTTGACTCTGCAGAAGCAGCGCAATCATGGGCGAATGATGAGCCTTACTTACGTGATGGCGTGTACAGTCACGTAGATATCAAACCCTTTATCCATACATTGCCAAAAGCGGATGACAGCGCATCAGCTAAAGTAGCAAAATCGTGATTCAGTGCCTATCTTTGTTAAAAAGTCGCTCTTATCAGCGTAGCATTGTTAGTATGATTTTTATGGCTACTGTTTCAGCACAGGCTGCGCCGACGGTGACAGCTATCGATGTGGCTGATCCAACACTCACGACACCCGTGCCAGCTCAACCAATATCGACCGCTCAACCAACAAAAAACTCAGTGATGAATATCAGCGATACATTGGCGGCGCAATTACAACCATCTGATAAAGCGTTATCCGATGCCAATCAGCAGCTATTAAGCCGTAATGCACAGTTGCAGCGCGAGTTGAATGACTTGCAAACTCAAGTGAATGTTTTGGTCTACGAGAGCAAAGGTCAGCTTTTTTTATACGGTGCATTTACTGTGTTAATTAGCTTACTGGTCGGTATTTTTATTTCTTGGTTGGTGTTTGTCCGCCGTGAACGCTGGTAACTAGTACCACGCGCTTTTTATTGATTTATCTTATGTGACTGTCTATGTCTAAATCCATGTTCGAATCAAAAGATACTGATACATCGTCGACACCCTCTAAAAACACTCAGTCACTAAGCATTCACTCATCAAATATCACCCCTGCCAAGATTGATTGGCAGATGGATGATACGGGTAATAAAGTGCCTGTATCGGGTGAGTTTGGTGATGTTTACTTCTCAAATGCTGATGGTTTAGCGGAATCGCGTCATGTGTTTTTGGCGCACAATCAATTGCCTGAACGACTGACCAATCTTGCACCAAAGCAATGCTTTACGGTTGCTGAATTGGGCTTTGGTACTGGACTGAATTTTCTCGCTACATGGCAGCTATGGCGACAGCTGCGAGATATACACCCTCAATTAGCAACTGCAAAACTGCATTTTATTACCACTGAAAAGTTCCCGATACCCCTTACCGACCTTACCCAAATACTTGCCTTATGGGGACAGCGCGCGCCTGAATTGACAACACTGATTGAGCTATTATTAGCGGCCTATCCGCCTCTTATCGCGGGCTGTCATCGTTTGAGTTTCTTTGATGATAATTTGACTTTTGATATATGGTTGGGTGACGCTGCTGAGAGCTTAGCCAAACTGGCAAATAACTCTTCTAGCTTGCATGCACCTTATGTTGACGCTTGGTTTTTAGATGGTTTTGCGCCCTCTTGCAATAGTACATTGTGGGCGGATAGTATTTTTGCACAAATACAGCGTTTATCACGACCCAATACAACTGCCGCCACCTATAGCTGTGCCGGCATCGTCAAACGTGCGCTGCAAGATTGTGGCTTTCAGATTAAAAAAGTGAAAGGCTTTGGTCGTAAGAACGAAATGCTAACGGCGGTCATGCTAGATACCATAAATTTAACTGACAATAGTAAAGACACCAATAGTAAAGACATCACCTCTTACAATAAAGACATCACCTTTTACAATAATGCTAGCACCGCCGCGCCCGACAACGATAGCCAATCTGCCAAACCCACTGACAACCTGCCCGCCCATAGCATTGTCATTGGCGCTGGCGTTTCGGGGCTATTAACGGCTTGGTCACTGGCCAATCGTGGTATTCAAGTGACTTTGCTAGATAAATCAGCACCTTTGGCGGGCGCATCAGGCAACCCTCGCGCCCTACTTGCCCCCAAGATGACGCCCATTCATCATGTCGACGAACATTTGCATACCATAGGCTATCTCTATAGCAGCAGGCTATATCGATGCCTAAATGTAGACGCTGAAAAATTAGAATTTGTGCCAATACTTGAACCAACGGGCGCTCTTGATCTACTTATGAAAGCCAATATTGGCACAGAGCAAATCGCTGATTATCCCGATGAGATGGCCACCACACTATCCCATGAGCAGGCGCAAACTGTCAGCGGGTTAAAAACACAAGATTTATCAGAGAACTTGTATTTACCACAGTCTGGCTTGGTCAATCCACAAGCATTAAAAGATACTATCCTAATGCATCCGCTCATCCACTTTCAGCAAGTAGAGGTAAAGAGTATTAGCGAAACAGAAGAAAGTGTTTGTATCGAGGGCAATAATCAGGATAAGCAGACGATATCCATTAGCGCTGATAATGTGGTCATTTGCGCAGCTTTTGAGAGTCATCAACTGGACAAGCGTATTTTTGATTGTCGTAAAATTCGCGGTCAGCTTTCTTGGTTTACGCCCACAACCGAGCAGCTCACCATATTGCCCAAAATACCGCTTAAATACAGCGGTTACTGTGCGTTATTTACCGCGCAAACAGGCGATGCACAATTGAACGATGTTGTAGAACAGCACTCTCAGTTTTTATTAGGCGCAAGCTTTATACGCAATGATACCGACATAGATATCCGCACAGAAGAGCATCAGATTAGCCGCGACAAACTAGTGACTGCCATTCCTGAGATGGACTCGATTATTCCAACAGATATTAGTTTGTGGCAAGGACGGGTGGGGATTCGTACGCAAACGCCTGATTACCATCCTATCGTTGGAGCGTTAGCAGACAGCAAACGAACTTGGGTGATGAGTGCCATGGGAGCTAAGGGGTATGCCATCGCACCAATATGTGCTGAAGCGCTAACAGATATGATGTTAGGAACATTTGCCCCCTTATCAACAGCGATGCTTGCGCGCCTGTCGCCAAATCGTACGCGTTTACAAACACCGCTTACTTGAGATTTTTAGTCAAAGGTTTAATCACTGCCTTCCATTCTAGATTTAACCGCGCCAAAAAGTGATTTTCCAGTGTCAGAGTCGCGGGACTCTTGATGACCAATTTTAGTACTACTTTGAGTATCAGTCGTAATCATTGGTGCAGTTAAAGTGCGAATCTGTGCTTCGTCACGGGTGTTTTTTTGGATGGTCACTGCAGCAAATAAACTCATGGTAAATGCCATCATATAAAATCCTTTTTCACTTAAGCTTAAACTTCCCGCATTCATCAAACCAATCGCGATTAGCGCAATGGATAATCCAAGAGCCGCCCAGCTGATTAGATAATACATATTGGTTGTTGGGATACCTTCACTACGATCACGAAGGGTTTTTTGCAAACTAATTGCTGAATAAAGACCTAGCGCCAGCACTGCTATATAATAGCCTTTTTCATTTAATAACATACTCTGTGCATTCCATAAGCCAAGTAAATACGCTAGGACACCCACCAACATCACCGCCCAAGAAGTCCCGACGTAAGCAGTAGTTGGTTTATAAGCGGCTAACTGACTCTTCGTAATCGTGTCATTATTCATCATCTTCCTTAATTAGAAATAGGCAAGCACTTAGTCGTAAGATATATAGTGGTAAGGTACATAATAGCGAGATAAACAGTAGCGAGATACAACTTTTATCGACCGCTATTTTGCCTTAACATAACACAAGCATGTTATATTGTAATCTAAAAACATTTTTTTAATAAATAGCATTTTTTATGACAGAGTCACGACATGTCTTTTTTTACCTTACTCATTTTGCTTAGCCTAATTGTTATTGTGCCCATATTTTTTGTGATGAAAGAAAAGTCTAAGCACACACAGATTGCTTCTATACAGCGGCATCAAGAATACTTGGCTTCTGCAAATCTTGTCGCTACCCAGTCTAAAGCAGGTATGACTGTAAACAACGAGGTAAATCATGAGCGAGCTAACGGGCTCAGCATGATTAACTTTTCAGCTCGACATCCTTTTATCAAGCTACTTTATGACGAGCAAGTACCTAAGACGTTTCGATCTGTGATGGACGATATTGGACAACAATATGAGTCTACCCATCATGAAGAAATCACTGAATCACAGCTATTTACTCTCAATAAACTCATCACCACACGTGTTCCAGAATTGATTGGCGACTACCTTAGCCTCGATCAACATTATGCCAAAACAGTCATTATCGATACCGACAAACAAAATACCAGCTATGACATGGTATTAGATCAATTAAACTCGATTTTAGACTTTTCTCAAAAGCTCAATATCCAAAGCCAAAGTGGCGTTGTAGACAAGCTACTTGCCAGCCGTCGATACTTAGATGACGTGTATAAAGAAAGCGGTATGGCAGCCGACAACCTAAAACTGAAATAATAATGCCTGTAGATAATAAGCAAGAAATTGATAACAATAGCAGATGACGGTCATATTTGACTTTGAGGGTTAAATAATTCTACGTCGTTCACTATATTTAAACAAAAACTCTGCCAATGGGTAGCCGTATGATTATGAAAATCGATGCTCTTACAATTGCAAAATCAAAACCCTATTTTCAGGCGATTTCTGCTATTTTTTTAAGTCTCTCACTATTGAGTGCTTGCCAAAAAACACCAGAGCCTGAGACAGATAACGAAACAATCTCTGAAGCGGCAGTACAAACCACACCCGTGACTAGCAATATTAATGTTGATACGACCGCTGATAATGGTGATGATATCGCAAATTCTGAAGTAAGCTCAGAACAAGATGTAAGCTTAACTAAGCTAGAAAATGACCTTGGTGCAACAGACTCGGTAGCAAACAATACTGCCATAGCACCAAATCCAGAACAAGCCATTAAAGGCGCGCAAATTACTGATGTCCGTTATAAAAATGCGGCTGGTGAATCACTCTCGGTCGTTTTTGAAACCTCGGCAGCAGGCGTACTCAACGCTATCATTAGCCTACCTAATAAACCAAAAATGACACTAAGTGCACCTGAAGGTCAAGGCAATAACCCGACTTATCGATCAAGCGATGGCAGCATCGAGCTGGTCAGTCATGCTGGTGGTGGTACTATCGACCTTGTCCAAAATAACAAAATTACTAGCTTTGATGCAGTCAGTGCCGAAGCAGAAGTCATCACTGAGTAATTGATTAAAAAATACAGCTTAGCACCTTTAAAAAGTTACATAAAAAAATCTCTTGAGCATTAAAAAGGCGACAAATATTTATGATATTTGCCGCCTTTTTAATGCTATTAACTTTTCTCTAGCCAAATCCAGTTACTTTGCCAAACAGACTGACCAGCCAACTGATTACTGCCCACAGTCCCCAACCAACCACCACAATAACGATCAATCCCAACAGATCGGGAATGTGCAAATACAGCCATGCAATGATAGGATTGTGCCAAAAAGCGCCAAAACGGCTACGCTGTTTGTCTTCTAGCGATTGATGCAAAAACGGCCGATCCATGTGCATCGTTTCAGTAATACCATATTCATCGTGCAGATGCTCATGCACGATGCCTAAAGTCTTACGACTGGGGCGAATAAAAATATCGAGCAGCGTGCCAATACCCGGTACGATACCAACGACCATATCAATGAGTGCCAGTCTGACCGCAGGCGTCATTTTATGCGCTGGTACTCCCAGCTGACGCCCTAATACAAAAGCATAGCTGGTTAAAGCCAGTCCCGCTAAATCTCCTGCCAGCGGAATCGTCGAAAGCGCCGCATCTGCACCCATGCCTTGTTTGGTAAAAGGCACACGTACCAGCGAATCCATCGTATTAGCAAACTTAGCCAATTTACGCTCGGTGGCGATCACTTGTTCGCGTGTTAATCCATGCTCAGCTAGCTTTGCTTGATAATCGATGACAGGTGCATTGGCATCAGAAGATTTTTTCGCTTTTGACTTTGAGAGCTTTTTGAAATTATCCATTTAAAGTCGTCCATAGACAAGCGATTGCAATGAGAGCAAAGACGTAACGCCCTACCCATATATTGGCTAAAAACGCCTGAAAACAGGCTCTTGCATTACGAGTAGCACAAGCGCTATTTTGCTTAGCAAACATCATCGCAACTAACGCCAAGCCAAATACTGGCGTCAGGCCTAAGCTTGTCGGTGCAAAGTAATGCCAAATGACCGCGCCCATAATAAGCAAAAACAATGTTTGTAGCAGCGAGATAATAATCACATCATAGCGACCAAATAATATCGCCGTTGATTTGACCCCAATTTTTAAATCATCTTCACGGTCAGCCATAGCATACTGGGTATCATAAGCCACGGTCCAACACATATAAGCGACAAATAACAGCCAACACCATATATCAGGCGCGCCTTGTATCGCCACATACGCCATCGGTATCGCCCAACCAAACGCCGCTGCTAAAAATACTTGCGGCAAATGGGTAAAACGCTTCATAAATGGATAAATGAATGCCAATAACGCTGCGCCAAGCGACCAGTAAAATACGGCTATCGGCAAAAAGAACAGCAAACTGGCACTGAGTAATACCAATACTAAAAAAGCAGCGACTGCTTCTTTAGCAGACAGACGCCCATCAGCTAATGGACGGCCTTTGGTGCGGGTCACATGACCATCGACCTTACGATCGGCAAAATCATTGATCGCGCAACCTGCCGCCCGCATAAAAATTGCGCCAAGCGCAAAAATCACCAACATCTTAAGACTTGGTAGAGCTGCACTTGAACCTTGCTGTTGCGCTTGACCCATCGCCGCCAGCATTACGCCCCATAGCGTTGGCCATAATAATAGCTCAATACCTACTGGTTTATCAAAGCGCGTCAGCTGCAGGTAAGCTTGTAGTTTGTCGTTAAATGTCATGGCTTTTTATTATCATTAATAGAAGGTTTTTTTGTGCGTGTTTGCCTACTTTTTCGGCAGCTCTTATATGAAGTGCTATTACATTGAATTATTAATACATTGGCGAGCTACTGAATTTGCTGCCACAATTTGTTGGCCTCGATGAGCGACAGCTCAGGATATTGTTTGCGTAAGGCTTTAATGGCAGGGATTTTGTCTTTTGGTGCGGCTTGTTGACGCAAAAATGCCACATAATCTTCAGGACGACTGAACTCTTTTAAACGGGCTTCCAACCTTAATATTCGGGTGCGCAAAATGATATTTATTAATAATAATCCTGCACCCATGATCCAAATAATTAGCGTCGACATTCCCTTCTCCTAAATCTAATCACTCTCAATTTTACAAATATGGAGTTGCTAACTGCGCGCTCTAAGCTCAATAACTGAGTCAAATAACTTAGTTCAACAGCTAAGTTCAATCGCTAGGCGCATTTATTATGATGAGAAACGGCTATTAAACAAAATAACCATCAAAGCGTACGGCTTCGTTATGCCAGCTCTCACTTGGTTGTTGATGCGCAAGTAACGGTGCAAATTGCGGACGCTTAACGACCACGCGCCCCTGTATGTTTGTGTTCTGTCCCTTTTGACGGATGACTGCTTGCGCACTTTGTAGCAACTGTTCTTCTTGTTCTAGCGTTGGTGGGCTAGCCAATTGGTGTAAGGCTTGCATATGCTTGCCCACTTTAGCGCCTTTACCCGTTTTGCTATCTTGGTAACTGTCTTCCGGAAACATAGGATCCAGATACACCACATCGACTGCTTTCATATCGATTTCTTTAGTGTCATCTATCGCATCCGCTGCTAGAGTTGCAAAATAGCCAAGCGCATCGGTATTGATAATATGCAGACGGCTCATCAGCTTTTGCCAATTTGCTAGCACACTCATACGCTGCTGTTCTACTAACAATAACAATGCCATCAAGGGCTGTTGCTCGAGCATAATGACCTGTGCGCCCGTACTGGCTAATATCAAGCTGTCATGACCAAAGCCTGCTGTGGCATCGATAACATGACTGTCAGATGTGATTTTGACTGCTTGTAATAATAACTCAGACTTACGCCCCGCACTCACCACACGGCGTTGCAGCTTATCCCATTCTGGTGCAACGCTTAACCCATCGCTCAGCCATGATAGCTTGTTTTTTTCATCCAACAACAATATAGGTTGGGTAGCTGTCTGGCTTAACTGCTGGCGCCGTTTTTGACTAAGCTTATCGGTAAACAGCTCAAGGTGTAAAATAATGGGCAGCTGATGTGCAATGATCAACGCTTGTATATCTGCAACCTGACTATGCTGCGACTCGCTGACATAGTATAGTTGGCAGTGCATAATGTTACTACTCTGTTTGAACCCTTGGCGTGAAGCAGTCATCTCTACTTTCCTATTCGCGGCAGGCTAGACCCAATCCTACAATCGGCTCTAGCCTGCCATTTGATAACCGAAACCCCAAGCCGCTATTAATACAATGATGCCAGTAATAATGCGTAACCACGCAAATATTTTAAAATCGCGACGACTGACCCATTCTACTAGCAAACGGATACAGAGTAAGGCGACGATAAATGACACCACCGTACCTATACCTAATACCAGCCAATCCTCGCTATTGGTTAATACGTCATGATGCTTTAGCAAATCCAATAATGCCGCGCCCACGATGACTGGAATACCCAAAAAGAAAGAAAATTCAGCGGAAGCTTTACGTGAGACGCCGAGCCATAGCGCGCCGATAATTGTCGCGCCTGAGCGTGATGTTCCCGGTATCAATGCCAGACATTGCAGCAGACCAATCATCAACGCGGTTTTTAGGCCGACGTCTTCTGCTTCTTGCGCAATAATCGTTTTCGGGCGATTTTCTACATAGAATATCAATAAACCACCGATAATCAGCATAATGGCCACGACGATGGGATTAAATAAATATGATTTAATCTCATCAGCGAAGGTGAAGCCAACGATCATCACTGGAATAGTCGCCACAATCAAGCTAAGTCCTAGCTGGCGTGGATTACTCATGCCTTCAGCTTTGCCTGTCAGCAGACCCATAAGCGCTTGCCATAGTCTGTCCCAGTAATCATAAATGACCGCTAAGATAGCGCCAAGCTGCACCACTACCACAAATAAATCGACTTTTTCTTTGGTCCAAAAGCCCATCAAATCCGCTGATAAAATCAAGTAGCCAGTGCTAGAGATGGGTAAAAATTCAGTGATACCTTCAACGATACCCATGATAACAGCTTGAATTAATAAAATGATATCCACGATGGCTTTCCTAAATATGGATCTATTGGCTAATAGTGTTTTAGAGTATTTTTATATTTTATATAGCACTGATAATGGCTAGCATTAATATGATGGTTACGCCTTACCTTGCTCTTTGAGCGTTTTCCATGCTTGGTTGCGAAGATACTTTGGTAAAGCTTGCGAGGCTTCTGTGCCGCCTGTCGCCCTAAATTGAGCAATACCAAGCTGCCCTATCACAGTAGCGTCAGGGTGAATATCTGCCTGAATGATCTGACCGTCATGTAATGTTAATAACGGCGCACCATTGCCAGCAATGGGAATATTAAGCACTGTCTGGCTGTCATAATCGAGCAACTGCTCGGTATCTTCGCCATTTTCTTGCTTAACCGCCTGCATAAGGTTGTCTATTAGCACATATTGCCCAAAATAAACTTGCTGCATACGCGCATCAAGGGCGCTATACACTTCGGTCACACCATATTTTTGATACGCCGCTTGCGCAATCGCTTGTAGGCTTGAGACTCCTACACAAGGAATATCATGGGCGACAGACAATGCTTGTACTACTGCCGTATTAATCCGTATGCCACTAAAGGCACCAGGACCACGGTTAAATATCAAGGCTTGTAAATCAGCAAGGTTGAGCTTAGCCTCGGACAAAGCGGCGTCAATCATTGGCAGAATTTGCTGGGTTTGCTGGCGTTTACCCGTCTCCGTATGACTCGATAGCACTTGACCACTGGCATCTAAAATCGCGATCGAACACTGATCAAACACGGTATCCATTGCTAAAAACATCATAACCTCGGCCTATTGACTTAGCATTATAAAACAGCGCCTATCATAGCATTTAGGATAGGCAAATTTTATTAATTTCTAAATTTTCATACTTAATCCATCAATATTTATGGGAACATGACAGGCATAAAAAACCCCAAAGCGACTTACACCTTGGGGTTTTCATTAAGAATTCAATACTATAGCAATCTAAGCATCTATCAATTAAAAACGGGTTTTAAACTTTTTTGGCGCTTGATTCTGCATTTCCTGCATTTGTTTTTGCATCTCTTCGGTGCTTGGCATGTTGTTTGGATCCAGACCCATCTGCTTAGTCATTTGTTGTGGATTCACATCCTTGACGCCGCCTTGCTGACCGCCACCACCAAATAAAGGACCGCCACCGCCGCCACCAGCACCGCCGCCACCCATCAACCCTTGCATCGATTTCATCATTTTACTGATGCCTTCAGGCTTGGAAATCATTTTCATCATTTTTGCCATTTGTTTGTGTTGTTTAAGCAAACGATTGACGTCTTGAATCTCACGACCAGAACCTGCGGCAATACGGCGCTTGCGGCTTGGGTTAATTTTATCGGGATTTTTACGCTCAAATGGCGTCATCGAATTAATCAACGCTTCCATCTCACGTACTTTTTCTTCTGGCTTAGCATCTTCGACCGCTTTTTGCATATCCGAGCCGCCCATACCTGGCATCTTATCTAAGAAGCCTGCCATGCCGCCCATGCTTTTCATTTGCTGAAACTGGGTCAATAGATCCTCAAGGTCGAAATCACCGCCCTTTTGCATCTTTTTCGCCATTTTTTCGGCTTTATCACGGTCGATTTTTTGTTCAACTTCTTCGACCAAACTCAGTACGTCACCCATACCAAGTATACGTTGAGCGATACGTTCAGGATGGAACAGCTCTAACGCGTCTAATTTTTCACCGCGACCTAAAAACTTAATCGGTTTGCCAGTAATCGCACGTACAGAAAGTGCCGCACCGCCGCGCGCATCACCGTCAGTTTTGGTTAAGATGACACCTGTTAATGGCAGCGCATCATTAAAGGCTTTGGCGGTATTTGCCGCATCTTGACCCGTCATCGCATCGACGACAAATAGCGTTTCAGAAGGATTGACCGCTGCAGTTAACGCCTTAATCTCAGCCATCATAGTCTCATCGATAGCCAGACGACCAGCGGTATCAATAATCAAAATATCTTGGTACTGAATCTTTGCTTCTTCGATAGCACGTAAGGCAATATCAATCGGATTTTCGTCGCTACTTGAATTAACAAACTTGGCATTCACTTGACCTGCCACTTGCTCAAGCTGAGCAATCGCCGCTGGACGATAGACGTCAGCGGATACTAGCATCACCTTTTTCTTATGACGCTCTTGTAAAAACTTCGCCAATTTACCGGCCGTCGTGGTTTTACCTGCACCTTGCAAACCAGCCAGTAAATAAACAACTGGTGGCTTACCCGTCATCTCAAGCTGCTGATTGGCACTGCCCATCATTTCGGTCAGTTCGTCATGGACGATTTTGACAAAGGCTTGCCCCGGTGCCAACTCTTTGAGCACTTCCGCACCAAGCGCTTGCTCTTTGACGCGCTTCACAAAGTCACGGGTGACGGGTAGCGCGACGTCGGCTTCTAGTAGCGCCATACGCACTTCACGCAGGGTATCTTTGATGTTGTCTTCGGTCAACTGCCCAGTACCGACGATATTGCGCAGGCTCGACGATAAGCGTTCTGTTAAGGTATCAAACATAAATAACTCTCAGTTAAAATAATTCTTGGTGAAAACAATATTTACTTAAAATAATGCTTACTTAAAACAATACTTAGTGAAACTGGCTTCAGCTTAAATGGCGGATAAATATTATTAGGGAATACTGTAAATTATTTAATCGTATCTTCATAAAAACAATGATAAAAAATAGTCTATTATCAACACTATAGCACCAAGACGACGCCAAAATTATAATGATTTTGCAAATACAGCATTACCAAAGCTTAGCGCAGCGCTTTATGACTTATAGACAATCGCTTTATAAGCTAGGCATATGAGCGCTTATTCAAGCAAACTTGGCCAAGCATTTATAAGGAATAAGCAAGTTGGTGCTCAATTGGCACCCATTTTATGATAAATTGGACGATTATTCTAATCATTCCGATAATACCACTTTAGCATTAAATTGAGCGGCTATTTTACGCTCAGTATGAGATGAGGCATTCTATCTGTGCACTTTGCATTCTTACTTGCTAGCCTAGCCTATATCTTAGTCAGCGCTTACCTTAGTTGGGCACTGACTCGGGATAAGCCTATCCATAAAGGCATCAGCTTGGGATTATTGATGGTCGGCATGCTCGCGCATGCGGCGCTACTTTATCCTTATGTTGTGACGCTTTACGGGCTAAACTTCAATCTTTTTAATATCATTAGCCTAATCAGCTTGTTCTTTTTGTTCTTCTATTTTTTATTTTGTTTATATCGCCCTATTGTCAGTCTGGGCATACTGGCAGCGCCAACAGCATTGGTAGGGTTGACAATTGGCTATATTGGCCGTGCGCCTTATCAACCCATTACAAATATCAGTATTGGGCTTGAAGCTCATATATTACTATCACTTGCCGCCTATTGTGTGCTGCTGATGGCAGCGGTGCAAGCGCTATTTTTACGCCTACAAATACGCGAACTCAAGCACCACTCTATTCATCGTTTTTGGGTGAATAAACTACCGTCACTACAAAGTATGGAGAGTCTATTATTCGATATGCTATTGGTCGGTTTTGTCCTACTAAGTATCGCATTGGGCATTGGCTTTATCTATGTAGAGGATTTGATGGCGCAGCATATTGTGCATAAGACCGTGTTTAGCCTTCTGTCTTGGTTATTGTTTGGGGCGCTACTGGTCGGTAACTGGCGTGCTGGATGGCGGGGCAAACGTGCCGCCAATATGACTATCTATGCTTTTATCCTATTAGCCATTGGCTTTGTGGGCAGCAAGTTTGTGTTAGAGATGCTGATATAAAATCAGCGCTGCAATAGCAATAGGTCCAGAAAAAAGCCGTGAGTATTAATGAATAATACTCACGGCTTTTTTTAACCTTCTGTTAACCAGCACTTCTCAATTTAAAATCGCTCTAATTAAAGGCTAATTAAAAACCACGGTTTTATTACCCGCTACAATCACGCGGTTTTGTACATGCCAGTTCACAGCGCGTGCCAAGACATTACGCTCGATATCACGACCAATAGCGCGCAGCTCCGTCACACCTTGACGGTGAGTGACTCGGTGTACATCTTGCTCAATGATAGGACCTTGATCAAGCTCAGCGGTGACGTAATGCGCGGTCGCGCCGATGAGTTTCACACCTTTATCATAAGCTTGACGATAAGGGTCAGCTCCCACAAATGCAGGCAAAAATGAATGGTGAATATTGATGACTTGCATCGGCCAACGCTTGACAAAATCAGACGACAATATCTGCATATAACGCGCCAACACTAGCAAATCATTACCTTCCATCAGCGTATGAATCTGCTCTTCTGCCTCAGCTTTATTGTCCTTGGTCACTGGCACATGATGGAAAGTAATACCGAAGTTCTCTACCGATTGGCGCAAGTCTTCGTGATTACTAACGACAGAGGTAATCTCGCAATCAAGTAAACCGCGCTGATGTCGCCATAACAAATCCAGCAATGCATGATCAAACTTCGACACTAAAATGCCAACTTTCGTCTTGATCGCATTAGCATGTAAACGCCAAGCCATGTTATGGCGCTTGGCTACCGTATGCCCAAAGCTGGCTTCAAAATTCTCAATAATCTCGCTCAATCCTGCCAAAGCAAACTCTAAACGCATAAAATATTGACCACCCTCATGAGCAGTTGAATACTGATCGAGAGTGATGATATTAGCGCCATAGCGATGGATAAACTCAGATACCGCTTGGACAATACCGGCTTGATCACGGCATTTAATCAATAGCGTGGCAGTATCGATTGTCGTCTTATTAGACAGGTTATTAGATAGTTTATGAGATGAGTTTTTTGCTGAAGTAATCGTTGCAGTGTCTGACATAGTGCGCCCAATCAAAAAATTAAACTTGCTACTGACTTTCAATACGGTCATTAGCATAGGAAACCGACTATTCTAATCGCTTTTACCTAACTTTGCTGATTGAGTTGGTTGTATTTCGTTATTGAGGTTATAAATACGAAACCCCCAACGCGTGGTTGGGGGTTTTTAATACTAGAAAAGACTACTAGTTGGCTTCAAAACAAGTATTGTAAATCCCAAATGGACTAACCCAGTTAGGACGTATTGGCTCACTAATATCAACATCATCTATTAGAACTGGGAAACCTATAGTACGAGACTGCTGTGACTCACTACCATCTACGCTAGTATTAACGGTAACTTTTGCTTTATACCATTCTGCATACTCTTTTGGATAGCGTATCGAGAAATCAACTTTACCAAATTGGTCAGTAGTAAAATTAAAGTTTTGGCTAGAGTTTACTTCATTGCCATCTTTATCGAGCACTGCTGCGACGTTGATAGGATCTAATTGACCATTCCCATTAACATCTTCTCCAATATCTAAGATACCATTATTATTGGTGTCTTCATTATTACAAGAAACAGGAAAGCCATATCTGTCAGCTGCTGGATCAGTAACTATAGGGAACAAAAGAGCACGACGATCCCAAACTTTATCAAGTATTTGATTTATACCAACAAAAAACTCACCTTTTATGTAGCTGCTAGGGTTCAAGTTGATCGATACTGGCTGATTAATTGCTGGCTTACCTGTACTGTTGAGGACACTGATTGAACCCTTTTGGAAATAATAGACCTGACGCTCACCAGCAGAAACCTTATCCGCAAAAGCAAAACTGATAAATGTTGATTTCGTTTGTACAGAAATTTCTGTAGTCTTTCTAAGATTTTTGTCTGGGTCGTTTACTTTGAGTTCAGTCTTGTCTGGCAATTGGAGGAAATTTACCTCGGCTTCAATGATTACGCCATCGGTCTGAGTTGGATTCTGGCCGGCATTATAGGTCACCCTTGCCAAACCACTTGCATCAGTATAAGCAACCCCTTGGCCTAAGCTACCGCCAGAAGAATCTTTGATCGTCGTGAACTGTACGATGGCGTTTTTGACTGGCGCATCATTGGCATCCAATACACGAGCAATGACTTCAGTAGCGCCGCCAACACTAAGAACAGAACGCTCAGTCTGTAATAGCAATTTAGTTGGGCTAACTGATACAAAGCTTAGTACAGTTTGCTTAGTATTATCTGGCTGTCCTACACTTCTATGTGTTGCTGTTATCGTGGCGCTATCAGGCACACTTGATTCGATGAAGAACTCAACCTTTTTATTCGTTACGGTTAATATGCGACGAGAGCTACCTGCAGTCTGCGCTTCTCCCATACTTGCAAAAACCTTACCTTTATTGGTGATGATAACTACGCTTTCGCCATTCGCTCCATCTGGGACGTTAAGCGTTACTTTCGTTCTATTATTAACTTTAATATCAGTAATTTGTTCAAAATTCATACTTGAGCTGACAGTAGATCCTACCGTCAATATATTAGAAATACGCTGACTACTCTCAGTACCCTTAATCTCAAGACTAAATACATAACTGTCATCATCTGAAGTTTTTAACGTAGCAGAGTTTAAATCAAATCTAAAATTACCATTATTGTCAGTACTACCAGTACTTACTTCTACGTTATTATTATATAACACTACATTTGCACGATTGATAGGCTTCGCTGCACCGTCAAGAATTTGCCCAGATACTGAGAAATTCTCTCCTGTACTTACTATGTTTTTGGAAGACACCACATTACTCGCACGAGTACCTGACACTATAATAGGAAAACTTTGCTCAACGATACTATTCTTTTCATCATCAACAACGATGGTTAGTAGACTCTCATGATTTAATTGAGCGTCGATACTTACTCTGCTCTGTACTAGCTGAACAGCGATAAGCCCCTGCTCATTAGTGACTTGCTTAGAAGGACTGCTTAGAGACAAACCATATAATGCAGCATCAGTGATGCCTATAATCACAGGAACACCTGCAACAATACCGCCTTTTTTATCAGTAACTCTAATATTTACTGTTGCTGTATCTGCACCGGTCAATAACTCAGTTTTATCAGATGAAATAAACACATCATAAACATCATCTTTTTGAGTATTGGTATTATTTTCTTTTCCGAATAGGGTGATAGATTGCTGAATGCCATCAACGCTAACTTCTACTGTTAAACCAGTTTTAATAAGGAAATCACTTTGAGCAGCAGTCAACTTATTTGTTGCTTGCAGCTCAATAACTGCCCTACCTTTTTCGTCAGTAACAACTCTAGAGCTAGAAGTGCTAAACAGCCCTGTAGCTTTAGGATCAGTGATCTTAAAGGTAACGGTCTTATTGTCTAACACACCGTTATTCTCATCTAGTATAAGCGCCTCTATTTTTATAGAAGTGTCTTTTGCCATATTTACGTTAATACTAGTATAGTTAGATAATATGTATATTTCGCTTGCTTTAATCGTTGACTCTTCTTGATCGCCTGAACCTTGATCACCAGGATTTTGATTATCAGGAACTACTGGAACCAATCCAATATCAGGCGCTGGTGCAACAGAATCCACAGTATCACCGCCACCACCACATCCAGCTAGAGTTAGTGATATTGTTAACGCCGTAAGCTGAAATAATTTAGAGGTAAAAGGTAATGAGCTATATGACATGTTTTGGACTCCGCGTCAGCAGTAATTTATTCGAGCAAATAAACAAAAATCATTACACAGAATCATAATAGATTGGTAATGATACATAGATTTACATTAACACTCGTTGTATTAACAGATTGTATTAAATATATAACAGCAACTTTACTGACTTTTGTCATAACTTACAACTAAAAATTAATTTTTACTATTAAATAATCAACAACATAGCCAGTGAATTTCAGGGTATAATAGCCATCCTTTAGATCGACAATAATCATAAAAATATTTGAGTATTCATCACTTTTATGGTATAAATGTCGGCTTTAAAATTTTCTGAATTGGTACGCTTGTTATTTGCCTTTAGATAACAGCAATATCAACTCAACATTCATATAGTTTTGTTTGGTGCAAAGCTGCCGCTTGCTGTGTCCATGCCGCAAAAACGTGCAACTTGCCCAGACTGGTATGAGAAAAACTCATACCTCATAGATTAGGAGTTCGCCATGTCTCGAGTTTGCCAAGTGACTGGAAAGCGCCCTATGGTGGGTAATAATGTTTCGCACGCAAACAACAAAACCCGTCGTCGCTTTCTACCAAACCTTCATAACCATCGTTTTTGGGTAGAGTCTGAAAATCGTTTTGTACGTCTACGTGTGTCTACCAAAGGTATGCGCACTATTGACAAACTTGGTATCGATAAAGTGTTAGCAGATATGCGCGCACAAGGTCAAAAAGTATAAGTTAAGACTGGCAGCTTAATATCTCGATAATTTTCGTCATTTAAGCTGCTTTTCTGCTGCATCTTATGTAGCTACTTAATATTTTAGATCCGTACCTATCGTTTGAAGACCCCTCATTTACAGGAAAGCTATCATGAGAGATAAAATTAAATTAGTATCAACAGCTGGTACTGGGTATTACTACACCACTACTAAAAACAAACGCACTATGCCTGGCAAAATGGAAATGAAGAAATTCGATCCAAAAATTCGCCAGCACGTGATGTTTAAAGAAGCTAAGATCAAATAATTGCTATAATTTATAGAATATATTTTCATAAATACTTTCTATATAGAAGTTATTTGAAAAAAAAGGGTATATCAATTGATATACCCTTTTTTATGCTTGCTACTTTTTATGATGATTATTTTAATTGACTACTACTAACCAGCTTAACAGTAACCCAGCTCATCACTAACTATAGTGCGTCGGCTCTTTGTCATAAACATGCGCATGCCATTGGCTCATCTGCTTTTGCATAATGACCTGAATCGCGGCATGAATCATATGCTGACCTATCGCTTGGGTGTCACTACCGAGCAGCTCTTTAAGCTTTTCAGAAAAATCAATGGTCATCAGCGGCGCTTCGTCTTGTTCCGCGTCACGTAACAATAAGCGACCATCTTCTGCCTCTACCAACTCAAGGGTAGTCTCTTTGGCAAATCCTGCAAATTGATCCGTACTTTCGTTATCTACTTCTATATCATTATCGATATCGTATGGCATGAATTGGTTCCTCATTGTCCCGTCTAATACTTGCAAGAAAAATCGCGCACCGCAACATTATTGTTTTACAGTAATACGGGTAAAACTATCTTAGTCATACAATGGACGCTTTGGTCTTGAAATTCAAGGCTTGTCACATAAGTCTTCTACATAAAGGCTCTTTGGGTGTGCTATCACTGATAGTATTAGCGCCAGTAGCGTAATTTTGCCACAGTAAATAAGAAGGCAACAAACATACCGAGATAGTACATGAGCTTTAACTCTAATGTCGGATCTCGATATTTAAACGGTAAGGCTACAGTGGCGGTGGCGGTCGGAAATATCAACAGCATAAGCAGCCAGTTTTCGATGACATTGAGCCAGCCTTGTAAATCAGTACCGTTACGTAATGATGCCAGTCCTAGCAGCAAACAGGCGATAATTAAGCTGGTGAATAAGCCATTGGGTAGGTCTTTTGGATAGATGATATTGGCAATCTTGGTCGGTATGATTCTCATGTAAAATTCCAGTCACGCTTGTAGCGCGTGACTTAATAATTAAAAATTGTATAAAAATAGCCTATCATAAATATTGCAATGCACTATTTACCAAACAGCTTTATCTCTGCTCATAAGACTCTAACTGTAAGTACCCATCAACCATAGCATCGATATACAAGATGTCAAATAGCCCAAGCTAATAGCATTCCAGCTCTCTATATGCATGCCTTTAACTTTGTTAAGTATTTTCGAACCTAGCCAAAAAAACAGGGGAATGCCCAACATAAATGCAGGCACAATGACCGCAGCATGACGTAATACTTCACCAGTATCATCACCGACCATTAGGCGAAAGCCGTAACCCGCCAGACTTAGAACCAAGGCAAATACAGCCAAGCCAATAGTAATACCCTTTGGCACCAAGCTGCGTTGCTGTGTCTCATTCTGAATTGGCTGCTCAGTGCTTTGCTCTGACTCAGGTGATTCTGACGAATTGATTGAGTTTTTTGTGTCCATATTTCACCTTTACGTAACTTGCCGTTATGCATCGTTATCCGTTATACAGCACATTTTGCTACTATTCTTTTATGACGAAAATGACTGATCAACGTATTTACCAATCACATAAGACTGAGGTTATTCGTTACCATTAGCCAAAGCCAGCTCAGCACGCATAGCATCAATAGCCACTTTATAGTCATCTTGGCTAAAGATCGCCGACCCTGCCACAAACATATCAGCACCCGCTTCGGCAATGGCTCGGATATTACTGGCTTTGATACCGCCATCTACTTCTAATCTGATATCACGACCACTGGTGATGATGCGCTGACGGACTTGGCGCACTTTTTCTAACGTCCCTTCAATAAATGACTGACCGCCAAAACCTGGGTTGACGCTCATCAATAAAATTTGATCTACCTTGTCCATCACATAGTCTAAATAATGTAATGGCGTTGCTGGATTCAATACTAAACCACATTCAGCACCGCCATCTTTGATCAGTTGTAAAGAGCGATCAATATGCCCACTGGCTTCTGGATGAAAAGTGATAACACTCGCACCTGCTTCCAAAAACTGCTCAATCATGCCGTCAACTGGCGAGACCATCAAATGCACATCGATTGGTGCATCAATCCCATAATCACGTAGCGCCTTACAAATCATACTGCCAAAGGTGAGATTGGGTACATAATGGTTGTCCATTACATCAAAATGAATCACATCAGCACCTGATTCCAACACCCTTTCAACTTCTTCACCTAGACGTGCAAAATCAGCTGAGAGTATTGATGGAGCGATAAGATAAGGTTTAGAAGGAATAATCATAGTTAAGCTACCTGATTCTGTTGAAATAAAATACGAATAAAATAAAAAGAAACTAAGGACTGGCTTAAAAAACTGAGCCTTTAAAGCAATAATATTAAGAACTCAAACCACTAGCGCTGCTTATACTGGGTTTTGCAATAAGCACGACCGACATCGAAGCCTCGCTTAGCTTGATGTTTGGTCGCGCGATTACTGACACGCTGACGCCATAAGCGAAAAGATGACGGCTTTAGCGTTTGGCGCATCAGCTTAATCACGCCTGCTTCATTGAGACCATAGCTATGCTCTATCGCCGCAAACGGTGTTCTGTCCTCCCACGCCATTTCTATTACTCGTGAGATTTGCGCGTCATCTAGCACTTTATCACCCGACTCATTGACTACAGTTGCGATAAGCTCATCTGAACGTGTCTGTCTGTCATTTGATTCAGTACTAATATCAGCATGCTGATTATTTTTTAGAGCCGCGGTCATATCGGCTTGCATGGTCGCAAGCGATGACTGAACGGTTTGCTGCTTACAAGCCAAACCATCGACTACTAATGCTGTCAGATTACTTACCATAAAACCTTACCTTTAAAGATGCTTAACAGATATTCAGTCAACTTTCATTTTATATCAATAAGTACGCTTGACTAAATAATCAGCGTAACTGTCTGTCAATTTATCGATCAGATCATCATTCTAATACTGGACTTAGCTCATTTGCGCCATACGCCAGTGATGTTCAATATGATCGTTAATCACCGTTTGAATAAAATAGTAGCTATGATCGTGACCTGCCTGATAACGCAAGGTTAAGGGCTGATTGGCTTTGTCACAAGCGAGTTGCAATTGGGTGGTTTGCAGTTGACCCTCTGCTAAAAAATTATCAGCCGCGCCTTGATCCACCAAGATACTTGCATACTGCTGCCCTGATTTTTCAATCATCTGCGCAGCATCTGCCTGCGCCCATCGAGATTTATCATCGCCGAAGTATTCTGTATAAGCGGCTTGCCCCCATGCCGACTCACTGGCCGCGCACACAGGCGATAAAGCTGAGACACTCACAAACTTGCCTGGAAACTTAAAGCCCAATAGTAATGCTCCGTGACCGCCCATCGAATGCCCTGTCACGCCGATACTATCAATAGGAAATTCTGAGCGTAACAAGTCATATAACTCATCAACGATGTAGCTTTGCATATTAAAATGCTCTGACCAAGGTGCTTGCGTCGCATCGACGTAATAGCTGGCACCCTGACCGACAAAATAGCGGTCGTCGTTTGGCACATCGCTGTCATCACTACTTCGAGGTGATGTATCAGGGGCGATAAATATCATACCAAGCTCGCTACATTTTTGCTGAAAATGCGCTTTGTGGGTGACGTTATCAGCATTACAAGTGAGACCTGATAAGTATAGAATCGCAGGGCAGCGACGACCAGCAAGCGCTTCATCTGGCAGATAAATGCTAAAGGTCATCGGCGTTTTGGTCGATAATGATTGATGGCTATAGTAATGCTGCTCACCATCGAAACAGCGGTTGACGCTGATCTGCGTGATTTTTGAGTTGGTAGATAAACTGTGTTTATAAGAGTTGTTCATAAGCGACATCCTTTTTATCCAAAGTAAAGTACACGATGACTTATAAAAAGCATTGGTAAAGTAATACTAGTACTTCTCCAAACTCACTTAGTACTCAATCATTATACCATTCACAAGAATTAAAGTAGTAAGGAAAGCGAGTGTCAGTATTACAGATTCTAGACTGAACGAGCTTAATACGGCTCATCGTGATTTTTGGGTTGCGGGTTTTGGATTTACTGTTAGTTGTTAATTGGCAGTGATCGCAGTATTAGCCACTGGCTGACCAGAAGCACTATCCTCTGCGATATTAATGGCGATAGAATCACTGTCATTAATAATGCTGGCGACTGGTGGTCGAGTTTTATCAAACAATACTTGTTCAAATGCTGGCAAAGCAGTCTCCATCAGACTACCAATCACCATCTGCGGCTCTGATGGTTCAAAACCCATCGCACTTTCACGCTCATTCACACGCAAACGGGCATCTTTAAAGGCAGATTCAAAACTAGTATTGCTACGCAGGCTTTCAGCAAAAAACGCTTGCCCAAAATAGGTCATCTCAGCAGTATTGGTACAGCCAAACGATGCCTTATCCACCGCTGATGCGGTAATCACCACCGTGGTTGGAGAGGCCAATTCATCGATAAATGAGCCTGAATAGCAGGCAGATACCACAATCACCCGCCAGCGAATACCTGAAGCGTCTAGCGCCTCCCGTAACCATGCGGCGTCTAGATTCTCCATTGCTAATGGTGGATTTGCTAATTGAATGATATTTTCGTTGCCGTGTGAAGACAAGGTTAGGAATAACACATCCTCATCGGCATTCATCTGCTGACCAATTTTCTTTAATCCACGCAGAATGCTGGTTTTGGTAGCGATTGGCTCATCAAGCCAACTATAAGTATTGTTGATCAACGAGAGTGAATGTCCACTAGTGCCAAAACGCACATCGAATAGCTCACGCACTTTATTAATCTCAGAGCGAAAAACATCTTGGCCAGAGAATCCTGCCACACCCATAAAATACCAGTCGGTCTTGCCTGAAGTACTGGGATCGATACTATTTAATGCTTGCTGTAACAAACGAGGTTGCTCATATAATGCTGCTTCTGCTAAAACAGGCTCTACAGGAATCTGCTTAAATATAGGCTGGTCCGCGACATTACGCTGCCAAATCGTCAACAGTGCGACTGCACCTACCAATACAATGACCCGCTCCCACCACGGTATGCGTAGACGACGAGAAAAAATCCATAATAACGCCAAGGTCTGCCATAAAAACAGCACCAAAAACAGTATGGGTAAAAGTGAATAGCTCCAATCTGGCAACCAACCATAACTGCCCAAAAACTGCACCAAACTTTGTAATAATGCAGATAAGGTATCAGCCACTAACCACAATACCACGGGCACAAACACCAACGTTTGATTGCCAGAACGCCGTGCCAAAATGATGCCGCCCAATAAAATTATCATCGGCCAAATCAAGTAGCTGACCAACCCTTGCTCATTAAAGATACTGCCATTTTCCGCGGCTAACCAAGAAAACAGTACATTACTACCGAGTGCCAATAGTGCAAATACGGCAAACTGGATAAAGGTAGGTTTTACCCAAGAAAACGCGCGCGTCGACCCCACTAGCATCCACAAGGTTGCAATAATATTGGCAGCGAAATTGAGCGAAAAACGCTGAAGCGATACGGTTTTTAACGACGCAAGTGACAAAGACTTAAACCTCTAGCCAGTCGAGAAAAGAAAGTGAGTTGATGATGATTTTTGGTGTGGCAGCTACCTACGAAATGTCATTAATTCACATTTTTTATATAGCATATGGACATCAAGATTACATGCAATTCACAATGAGATGATTTTAAGAGACGAATAGCAAAGACTAAAAATATGACTAAACAGTTTAGCTCGCTAATATAACGCGATTGTAACGGATTGTCGGTCAAGAGGATAAGGCTGATTTGTAAAATTCGCTTAAATTTGGCTAAGAACATATAAAAAAGGAGATCTTGAATCCAAGACCTCCTTTTTTCTCAATAATGACTGTATCAAAGACTCACTACTATCTCATCAAAAGCTCATTCACACGTTTTAGATAAGCGGCTGGATCATCTAACTGACCGCCATCTGCTAACAACGCTTGGTCAAAAATTACTTGCGCCAATTTATCAAAATCGACGTCAGATTGCTCGCTAGTCTCTAACTTTTTAATCAATGGATGATCAGGGTTGACCTCTAACGTCGGCTTACTCTCTGGCACATCTTGACCCATTTGCTTCAGCATCTGAATCATTTGTGGTGATAGCTCACCTTCCCCAACGACTAGGCAGGCAGGACTATCAACCAAACGCGTCGATACTTTAACGTCTTTGGCACGTTCGCCTAACGCTGCTTTAAGTTTATCAACGACTGGCTTCATGGTTTCTTGCGCTTTTTCAGCTTCCGCTTTTTCGGCTTCGTCTTGCAAGTCGCCCAAATCAACGGCACCTTTGGCGATGTTTTGTAGCGGTGTCTCATCAAATGAGGTCAAGAAGTTCATCGCCCACTCATCAACACGGCTAGTCATCAAGATAACTTCGATGCCTTTCTTTTTGAACAGCTCAAGTTGTGGGCTATTTTTAGCAGCCGCTAGATTGTCAGCTGTTAGATAATAAATGGCTTTTTGACTCTCTTTCATACGCGCTTTATAGTCTTCAAAGCTGGTCGTCACACTATCCTGAGTACTGGTCGCATAGCGGAGCAATTTGGCAATACGTTCTTGATTGCCCATGTCTTCGCCAACGCCTTCTTTGATGACATCACCAAATTCAGCGTAGAACTGCGCGAATTTTTCTTGCTTATCACTGTCTTCACTGTTGGCTAGACTGGCTAGCAAAGTCAAAATACGACGCGCGTTACCATCACGGATTGATTTTACATCACGCGACTCTTGTAATAGCTCTCGGCTGACGTTCAATGGCAAGTCTGCTGAATCAATCACCCCTTTCACGAAACGCAGGTACATTGGCAATAATTGCTCAGCTTCATCCATAATAAAGACGCGCTTCACGTATAGCTTTAGACCATGCTGCTGCTCACGAGTGTACAAATCGACAGGGGCTTTTTTCGGAATATACAATAACTGCGTATACTGAACGCGACCTTCGACACGGTTATGCGTCCATGCTAGTGGCGCATCCATGTCATAGGTGATATTTCTATAAAAATCGATATACTCTTCATCTTCAATCTCAGATGCCGTACGTGTCCATAGCGCGCTGGCTTTATTGATAGTTTCCCATTCATCGGTCAATACCATCTCGCCACTAGCAGGTGCGTCGTCGTTCTCATCTTCTTTGACATCTTCTTGCCAAACTTCTTTACGCATCTGAATCGGCAAGCTGATATGGTCTGAGTATTTATTGACCAAGCGCTTAATTTTGCCACGGTCTAAATAGCTGTCTTCACCCTCACTATATTGCTCTTTTAAATGCAAAGTAATGGCGGTGCCACGAGTTTCTTTCGTGATAGGCTCAACGGTAAAGCTACCGGTACCATCAGATACCCAGCGTACACCTTTATCCGCAGGTTCGCCCGCTTTGCGTGATTCGACGCTAATCGTGTCAGCAACGATAAAACCTGAATAGAAGCCAACCCCAAACTGTCCGATTAATTGACCATCTTGCTTTTGTGATTCAGACAGCTTGTCTAAAAATGCTTTGGTACCGGACTTGGCAATCGTACCCAAGTTTTCGATGGCATCAGCTTCGTTCATGCCGATACCATTATCGGTAAAGGTGATGGTTTTGGAATCTTCATCGACAGCAATGCGAATTTTTAGCTCGCCATCGTCTTCATAAAGACTGTCATCATTGGTCGCTTCAAAGCGCAATTTATCACAGGCATCAGAGGCGTTTGAAACCAGCTCACGCACAAAGATATCAGAATTAGAATAAAGCGAATGGGTCACTAGATGTAGCAGTTGCGCTACTTCCGCCTCAAAGGTATGTTTTTTTAATTCAGGGCTGCTTTTATTAACATTGATGCTATCAACTTTTTGGTTGTCAACTGGGGTCTGTTCACTCATAAAAAACTCCTTTAATTTATGTCAAAAACGTATCATAAAATAGCAATCATTTGACTGTCTCTACTCAGCTACAAATTAAGCAGTTCAATTTCGAATATCGCTAAAATTTCGAATATCGCTAAGCTGTTTATACTAATAGGGGCGCAGCAGAAAATTTCAAGCTAAAAAGCACAATTCAACAAAAACACCGCCCTAGTTTCCTAAGGCGGTGTCGTTATATCGATAATAGGTTTAGCAAATAGATTTAGTAATACGTTTTTAGATAGATCTATCGATTATAAGCAGCTAGGCAAATGCAGCGCTGGATCTGACTCACGAGCATTCATCGCATCTTCAACCGTTAAGCCTAGTGCTTTGGCAACACCTGCGCCATAAGCGGCATCACACCAGTTACAGTTGCGAATGTGGCGATATTGAATAAAGTCCGGCACACCAGCCATATTATTCGCTGTGTTTTCAAATAGCACTTGTTGTTGCTCAGCACTCATCAAATTAAACAATGCGCGAGGTTGGCTAAAATAATCGCTATCATCTTCACGGAAATCATAATGCGCCGCATAGCCGTCAATTTTTAATGGTGGCTCAGCATAATCAGGCTGCTCTTGCCACTGGCTAAAGCTGTTTGGCTCATAATGCGGGCGACTGCCATAGTTATCATCGACACGGCCTTGACCATCACGATGATTGCTCATCACAGGGCAACGCGGCTTATTTACCGGAATCTGTTGGTGATTGACACCGACACGATAACGCTGAGCATCAGCATAGTTAACCAAGCGGTTTTGTAGCATTTTATCTGGTGAAACGCTGATACCCGGTACCAAATTACTTGGGGCAAATGCAGCTTGTTCCACATCGACAAAGTAGTTGTCAGAGTTTTTATTTAATTCAAACTCACCCACTTCAATCAGTGGATAATCACCTTTTGGCCATACTTTGGTCAAGTCAAACGGATGATAAGGAACGGTATCCGCCTCAGCTTCTGGCATGATTTGCACATACATTTTCCATTTTGGGAAATCGCCATTTTCGATGGCATCGTACAAGTCTTTTTGATGACTCTCACGATCAGAACCAACCACCTCTGCCGCTTCTGCATCGGTCAAGTTCTTAATGCCTTGTTGCGTGCGGAAATGGAATTTTACCCAAAAACGTTCTTTGGCTTCGTTCCAAAAACTATACGTGTGCGAGCCAAAACCATGCATATTTCTGTACGAGGCTGGCAGACCGCGATCACTCATAACGATAGTAACTTGATGTAAGGCTTCAGGTAATAAAGTCCAAAAGTCCCAGTTGTTGGTCGCCGAACGCATATTGGTACGTGGATCACGTTTGACCGCTTTGTTTAAATCTGGGAATTTGCGCGGATCACGTAAGAAGAACACAGGTGTATTATTTCCCACCATGTCCCAGTTACCTTCTTCGGTGTAGAATTTCAAAGCAAAGCCGCGAATGTCGCGCTCGGCATCAGCCGCGCCGCGCTCACCTGCGACGGTACTAAAGCGCGCAAACATTTCAGTCTGTTTACCCACTTCGTTAAAGATATCCGCACGGGTATAATTAGTGATGTCATTGGTCACGGTAAAAGTACCAAATGCGCCAGAACCTTTGGCGTGCATACGGCGCTCTGGAATCACTTCACGGACGAAATTTCCTAACTTTTCATTGAGCCAAACATCTTGCGCCAATAATGGGCCGCGTTTGCCAGCGGTCATGCTGTTTTGATTGTCTGCCACTGGTGCGCCATTGCCCATGGTCAATTGGGTCGGTGCGTAAGGGCATTTTTTATCGCTCATATCGTTGTTTATGTCGTTGCTCATAGTCATACTCCTGTGAATAGCAAATGGATTAAAGTACAAAACCTATTCTGAATACGCTTCTATTAATAGTTCCAGAATAGTTGTCAGCTTGTTCGAAAAACGGTTTGTTTTTTTCATAGTAATGTCTAATGACAGTCATGTTCTGTGGTTAGATACTATTACAACCCATTACCATTGATTTGTATAATTAATTAATTACATGCTTTCGTTTTGTTTTTCAGAACCACTTAACTTGTTTTCTACTCATCCAAATACTTTATTCCTTAGGATGGTTGTTATTAACAACGATAAATATTAACAGTGCAAGCACTCTCTATCAGCCTTGCTATCACTTTTTTAAAGCGAATTGACCATATCAAATAGAGCTTAATTAAATACCACAGAGCAATTAACGCGGCATCGGACGAATGGTCAATATTTGCTCACTACGACCAAAAGGGCCATTGATGTCATGCAACACGGCGCTCGTTAAGCCAATGCCGTCATTGCCATACTGCTGCACCGCTTCGATGCCAAGCCAGCGACCTTGGGGCGCGCGATGCATATGAATTTGCAAATCCGTATTGGGAAACATCCATTCTAATTCTGACAAGCCAAGCCCAAGCCGAGGCACAACGCCATTGGCCGTATCGACCATGCCCAATAGATGCACCAAATCATTAGTCGGCTTGCCCTCGATCATCTCCACATCATTAGTAATCCAGACCATACCGCGTCCTGGGCGACGCTGCGTATCATCAGCGACCAAGCGCACACTTTCAATAAACCCGCCCGGCCAGCCTTTCATGTCTTCCCAAATGGGCAACTCTTCGGGCTTATGTACCGCTTTTTGGTCTTCAATGCCTGCAATCTCGGTGGTATCTTGGGTCATTAGACGCCATGCCCGCGCAATAATCGCATCACGACCGCGACTGCTCATGACTGCTTCAATCAGCTCAATGGTCTTGCCCGGACGAATACAACGCGTGGTAATGGTAAAGTCATCCAGTGGAATCAATCCTAAGATATCTAGACTGATACGAGCGATACGCATGTTTTCTTGCGGCGCATAACTGTTTAGCTCAGCCGTGAGCAATCCTGTCGCTGGCGCCATATGCTGTTCATGCTCATTCCAAGCGCCTTGGGCATGCTTGGTGGGCTGATAATGTGCGACGTTGACGCCGTCTTCTCGCTGTTCGCGTTTGATAAAGTTATAATAAGCTGACATGACTGTCCTATGGTTTATTTGATAAGCTCTTGTTGTTTTAATTTAAGAACCTGTCGACTCTTAATGACAAAAAATAATGCAACGACCATCGCGGCAATTAATACGCCATAAAAAACATTCTTTTCTCGCATAAAATGCAGAATATTACTGCCTAACACGAATCCCACCACCACGATGACAAACAGATTCACTTTCAATTGTTTGTTAACCTCACCGAGAGTGGCTTCTGCCAATACAAATCCTTTTTTTTGCTTTTTCATTTTGCATTACCTACTATACGTTACCTATTAGATGTCTTGTACAAAGCCTTATCTATTTACCCACTTGGGTAACTGGGATACGCAAGGCTTTAGGCAGACTGAAAGTGACATTTTCTTCGATGCCTGATAGCTCACTCGGTAAATCACCACCCCAATCTTGCAGTTGCTGTAGCACTTCTTGAATCAGTACTTCGGGTGCTGATGCGCCAGCGGTGACGCCGATACTCTGCACACCATCCAACCAGCTTTTATCCATCTCACTGGCATTGTCGATTAAATACGCACGGCAATTCATCCGCTCAGCCAGCTCACGCAGACGATTAGAGTTTGATGAATTGGGCGAGCCGACCACCAAGACCACCTCACAGCGACTAGCTAAGTCTTTTACCGCATCTTGGCGATTTTGCGTGGCATAACAGATATCGTCTTTGCGCGGACCTTGAATACTAGGGAATTTTTCACGCAGTGCATCGATAACGCGTGCGGTGTCATCCATAGATAAGGTCGTTTGGGTAACAAATGCCAAACGTTCGGCATTTTGTACACTCAATGCTGCCACATCGGCTTCGTTTTCAACCAAATGAATGTGACCGCCGTGGCGACGGTTAAAGCGCCCCATCGTGCCTTCCACTTCGGGATGTCCAGCGTGCCCAATCAATACCGCATCCATACCCTCTTGCGCAAATTTAGCGACTTCGATATGTACCTTAGTGACCAGCGGACAAGTGGCATCAAATACGGTCAAATCGCGGCGTTCAGCCTCATCTTCGACAGCTTTTGATACACCATGAGCAGAAAAAATAACGATAGAGCCATCTGGCACTTCATGAAGTTCTTCCACAAAGACCGCACCGCGATTGGCCAAATCAGAGACGACAAATTTATTATGTACCACCTCGTGACGGACATAAATGGGCGGTTCAAAACGTGTCAATGCTTCGTTCACAATCGCAATCGCGCGATCCACACCAGCACAAAATCCACGTGGATTGGCAAGATAAATTTGCATAAGAGGGCCTATCATTAGATAATTTATTATTAAAGCTTAAATACACGACATTATTGTCAAAAGCTTTAACTCAAAAATTGGGATGAATTCATTACGCTACTTTAGCATAATTTACTTTTATTGCCTTTGAAAATAGCACGGTACTAGAGGCTGTTTTAACTAGAAGCACACACATATTCATACGTTCAAAGTATTTATCCATAGTGGCAGCGTTAACTGCACTTAATGCACTAAAAATGTGATTTATAATAAGTTGCCCTATGCCATCTTTAGATCGCTTCGATGATAACGACTGGTCAAAGGCGGCTTTAATTAAAATAAAAGCCACAAAAGCAGTTTATAATAGTGCATCGATGACAATGTCTATCGCCATACATGATGGCGATTTTTCTTTTTACCAGTTTTGAATTGTTTACTAAAACAGCTTTCGCTCTTTTACTCGCACAGATTTGACTAGCACACACTCCATTAGGACACATTGTATGACAGGTTCATTATTTATTATTACCGCCGCCTCAGGTACGGGCAAAACCTCACTGGTAAAGCAGCTACTTGCCACGACTAATGACTTAACCGTCAGCGTATCACACACCACGCGCACGCCGCGTCCCGGCGAGATTGATGGTCACCATTATCATTTTACCGATGTCGAAAAATTTGTAACTGCCATCGGTGAAAACAAGTTTTTAGAACATGCTGAGGTCTTTGGTAATTACTATGGCACCTCGGAGCAAAGCGTGCGGACGCAGTTAGAAGCAGGCGTCGATGTTATTTTAGAGATTGATTGGCAGGGCGCACTACAAGTCAAAAAAATCTTTACTGACGCCATTATGATTTTTATTTTACCGCCAAGTATTGCCACTTTACGTCAGCGCTTATCGACGCGTGGGCAAGATACTATGGAGGTAATAGAGCAACGTCTGGCTGGCGCAGTGACTGAGATGGCGCAATATGTCCATTTTGATTTCGTGATTATTAATGACAATTTTGAGGTCGCTTTAACTGAGCTAAAAGCCATTATCGTGGCGGACAGGCAGACGCTTAAGCGTCAACAGCAGCGGTATCATCGCACCATCAGCAATTTACTTAGTAATAAAGTAGAAGAGTAAAGCAAGAACGAAATACTACTGTCAACTCAGTCGATGAGCGCTTATTAATAGATACGTTAATAGACACGCAAAAAGCAACTACGCGGCTGGGCAAAAAATGCTATAATGTCTCGCTATCCCCCTTTATATTTTGATATTATTTTTATTGAGTAGCGGGCAAGCTCCGTGACTAATAAAAACAACCGAGGTAGCTACATATGGCACGAGTGACGATTGAAGATTGTTTGGATAATGTTGATAATCGCTTTGAACTGATTTTAGTGGCAAGCAAACGTGCACGTCAATTGGCTAAAGGTATCGCAGAACCATTGGTTGATGTGGATAATGACAAGCCTACGGTATTGGCATTGCGTGAAATCGCTGCTGGTAAAATCACTCGCGATATCCTAAATCAGCCAGAGCACAACTTTGCCACCAGTTCATTAGATTTGGCACTGTCAGGCGATCATGGTTTTTAAGACACTGTATTATTAAGATACAGCATTGAAGATTTGTCGTATGAAGCCTATAAAGCTAACCACTGCCTTATAAGACAAATCCACACAGTGATGACATATTGACGAGAGACCACAGCATAGGCTGTGGTTTTTTGGTTGTAATGGCTGATTGCTGCGATATTGCTTTGACTGTTTTAGTCACCATTTATACCTGAAAACCTACCATTGAGTTAGAATTGCTAAATTTTTATAGCACCTGTTCGCTTAGCAGTTGACATTGAATGCGATTTACGATTAATTAGAGGATGGTCTACCTATTTTTATCTTTTTTCTCGATATTTTTTATATTTATAGTATTCCAGCATTTATTCAGTCACCATTTACCCGATAGACAGTCAGGCAAACAGGTAATGGAAAATAGGATCGTTACTTTATGAGTCAAACCTTACCCAAACTCAGCCATCATTTAGTCGATGAGGCTCAATATAATTTACTGCGCTCAGTAGGTTACCTCACTGCTGCTGAACGCCGTGATATTATTGATGCCTGTGAGTTCGGTGATATTGCGCACATCAAAGATAAGCGTAAATCAGGAGAGCCTTATATCACCCACCCGATTGCGGTGGCCGAGATACTGGCAGGTTTTCGTTTGGATCGGGATACGATTATTGCAGCGATTTTGCATGATACGGTCGAAGACACCGAGGTGAGCGATGAGCAGATTGAGCAGCGCTATGGAAAAATAGTGGCGAGACTGGTCGATGGTGTGACTAAGCTAAAATCATCCTCACACAATAAACAGCAAAACAAAGCAGCTACCTTTCATAAAATTTTGACAGCCACCCTTGCTGACCCACGCGTATTGATTATTAAGCTTGCTGACCGCTTACATAATATGTCGACACTGGATGCAGTACGCCCCGAAAAACAACGCACTACAGCACAAGAAACGTTGGACTTTTATGTGCCGTTTGCGCGGCTAATGGGTCTTAATGATATTGCCGATTATATCGAGGTGCTCTGTTATCGTAATCTTGATTCTGATATGTACAACAAACTGTCTGACAAGCTACTACAGCACGGGCTTGGGCGTAACTTTCAAAGAGAGGCCATCCATCGCTATTTAAGTATTGTCCTCAATAATTTGGGGTTGAATGGTCTGGTCAAAGTTTTAGACAATCGCGTGGTCATCTACCGTCAGTTTTTCCGCAATCGCGGTGAAATCAATGCTCTACTCCGTCATTATGCCTTTGAGATTGTCCTCGATAATGTCGAAGCCTGTGACAAGCTGGCCTATTACTTAATTAAAAAATACCAGATTGATGACTCTCATATCGCTGATAATATTCGTCGTCCGCTACCGGGTGGCAATCAGTCGCTCACGCTTATCTATGAGCGCGATAACGATGTCGTCAAAGTGACGATTTTGACCAAGCAAATGCAAAGCGCAGCGCGGCTTGGTGTTATCGGTGCAGAGCATGCCTCAGACGTTAGCCAATCGGTTATCCAAGCCTCATTACGCAATATGAAAGATTTGGTCGATGAAGACAGCTTAGATGAAAATAGCCCAGACTTTTCAGCGGCAGTCTCTACCATTAATGAGCTGATGGATTACCTACACTCCAGTAAAATCATCTGCTACAGTCCAAAGGGTCGCGCTTATGAGCTACCACAAGGCGCAACCGCACTAGACTTTGCTTACGCTGTCGGACCGATGGTCGGCAATGTAGCCGTTGGCGCCAATATCGATGGTAAAAAAGCCAAACTTGGCACAGTCGTTAAGAATGGGCAGCTGGTTGAAATAGAAGTCAATAGCCACTCAGAACCAAAAGCAGAATGGCTAGGATTTGTCGTGACCAATAAAGCACGTGAAGAGATTTTGCGTTGGTTTAAAGACTTGTCTCCTGCTGATAAGCAACACCATGGTCAACAAGCCTTAGATCGGGCGCTAAAAACCTATCAAAAAAGTCTCGATGACTTAACCGATAGTGATTGGAAAAACCTCACTGAATGGCGTGGCTTGACCGAAAAATCCGAACTATTTGAGCAAATAAGCTCTGGTACGTTACTACCACAGCTGGTGGTAACTCGCTTGTTTAGCGATGAAGTCAATGATTTACAAGCACAAGAACACAGCGATGATATGACCCAACCACAGCAGCTGATAGTCAATGCGTCTGGGGTTGAGCTTGATTTTGCCAATTGTTGTCATCCTATTTATGGTGATCCTATCGTCGGTCACTTGTCCCGTCACGGTCTGGTTGTTCATCGACACAAGTGCTTTTCACTTGACGATATTCGTAAAGACAATCCTTATCAGGTTATACAACTGCGCTGGCGTAATGACAAGGCCGTAAAACAAGGTGACGCTGGCGATCATGATATAAAAAATACCGGAAAAATTCGCTTTCCAGCCTATTTAAAACTATCTATTGCCCTCAGCGACGAACAAATTACTGAAGTAATCTATCATTTACGCCAATTAAATATAGGGGTAGAAAAAGTAGATGTGCGTAGCAGTGACACCATCATCCATATCATCGTTCGTAGTCGCAATCATCTAGCTCAAGGCATTCGCGAGCTACGCTCCTTGCTAGGTTTCCCAAACATCATCAGGCTGTATCAGCTGTAGTGCTGGTAATAAGGTATAGTGCGCATGGTGTAGTGCGCGTGATACATTGCCACCAACACTCACTCAATAGAACATTGAATAATGGATTTAGAAAATTTTAGAAAGACCTGAAACAATGATAAACTGTGTTTTTTGATTTTTAGCAAATAAACGTAGAGCGTGTCATCATTTTTATGGTGAAAAACGAGATGTAAATGATGAATAATGCGCCCTTACCTACCAAACCAGAAAAAGATAAAAAGGATATAATATGACTCGTCAAACCATTCAAACTGATAAAGCCCCTGCTGCCGTTGGTACTTATTCACAAGCCGTCAAAGTCGGTAACACCGTCTATATTTCAGGACAATTGGGTTTTGACCCTGATACCATGGAATTAAAAGAAGGTTTTAAAGCACAGGCTGAGCAAGTGTTTGAAAACATCAAAGCCATCTGTGAAGCGGCTGGTGGCAGCTTAAATGACGTGGTTAAATTCAACGTGTCATTGACTGATTTGAGTGATTTTGCGGCACTAAACGACGTGTTTGTTGCCAATTTGAGCGAGCCATATCCTGCCCGTGCAGCCGTCCAAGTAGCGGCGTTACCTAAAGGCGGTGTGGTCGAGATTGAGTCAATTTTATATATTGAGTAACTTAAGCCATATCATCATGTAAATAGTAAGGCTTAATACATAGACGCACTTAATTCTCAAGTCATTACGCCAAAAAAGCCACTGCTAAAAAGTAAGGCCAAAGTAAGCCCAAATATCAATATTTGGGCCTATTGCTATTATTCTTATCAATATTACAATCTAGATATCTAAAAGCTGGTTATCTAAAAACTGTTTATCCAAAAACCATTTACCTGAAACTGGGAACGCATTCTATGTTGGTACAAGTTGCTCTACCCGTGCCCCTTTATCGGGTATTTGACTATAGCATACCAGCAGATATAAACACCTTATCAAGCCCTTCTTTACCCCCTATTGGCTGCCGTGTGGAAGTATCCTTTGGTCGTCAGACTTTAATCGGTATCGTCATCGCTCATATTCCAGAAGCAAATAGCAGCGTGCCACTTAATAAGCTAAAACCTATCAATAAATGCTTGGATGCTGAGCCTATTTTAGAGACCAGCATGCTAAATCTGGCACATTGGCTGGCGCGTTATTATCACTACCCGCTTGGTGACGTTTTAGCAGTCATGCTGCCAACTCTCGTTCGTCAAGGTAAGCCGCTGGATTTACTGATTACCCATTGGCGAATTTTGCCACATGTAAGCGACAATGACTTTCGTGCCAATGCCAAAAAACAAAAACAACAATTCGATATGCTTAAGCTGCATGGTGAGCGTGGCGCGAGTGAAGATGTTTTATTGCTAGAAGGCATGGAAAGGAGTTTTTTAAAGGCGCTCGAAGACAAAGGTTTAATCGAGCGCTATATTCAGACCAAACAATCACCTGCGCCTGTTAAATTAGCAAAAATGCCCCTTGATCTCAATGACGAGCAAAAACTCGCCGTTACCGCCATTATTGCGGCTCATGAAGCCAATCGCTACACGGGGTTTTTATTAAATGGCATCACTGGTAGTGGCAAGACAGAAGTCTATCTGCAAGCGATGCAAGCCGTATTGGAAGCTGGCAAACAGGTATTGATTTTGGTACCTGAGATTGGATTGACGCCGCAGACGCGCGCGCGTTTTGCCAGTCGCTTTGCCGCTCATATTGTCCTGCTACATTCTGGCATAAATAATACCCATCGCCTGCACGGCTGGCAAGACTGCCGTACCGGTCATGCCCAAATCATTATCGGCACGCGCTCAGCGGTGCTATATCCTTTTGCAGATTTGGGCTTAATTGTCGTGGATGAAGCGCATGATGGCTCTTATAAGCAGCAAGATACCTTGCGCTATCATGCCGCCGACGTGGCACTTTATCGCGGACTACAAGCCAATATCCCTGTCGTACTGGGTACGGCGACGCCATCTCTTGAGCATCTAAAACTGGTCAATGACGGTAAGCTGGTGGAGTGCCAACTGCAAACTCGTCCCGGTAATGCGAAGCTTGCAACCATGCAGCTGATTGATGCGCGCCTGCAAAGTACTCATCAGCAAACGACGGACGACGGCGCGCGCTATGATACTGGGCTGACCGATGCGCTAATTGGGGCAATACGGCAAACGCTAGAAGCGGGCGATCAAGTATTAATATTTTTAAACCGTCGCGGCTATGCGCCAGTTTTGCTATGCGAAGCTTGCGGTTGGCAAGCAGATTGTCCGCGCTGCGACGCGCATCTAACCGTTCATTACAATAGCCAGTCCCAACACAACGCTTATAGTAGATCCTATTTAAAATGCCATCACTGTGATTGGCAAGCCTATATTCCAACAGTTTGCCCTGATTGTGGCAGTCAAAATTTGGATGCCAAAGGGATGGGCACGACGAGGCTTAGCGAAAACCTGCATGCGATTTTTGCCAATCCGCAAACCAGTAAAGAGCTTTACCCCATTATCCAAATCGATCGCGATACCACCAGACGTAAAGACAGCTGGGAGAATATCTATCAGCGTATCAATCAAGGCAATCCTGCCATCTTGGTTGGCACGCAGATGGTCGCCAAAGGTCATCATTTCCCTAATGTTACGCTTGTCTGCTTACCAAACGCCGATCGTGGTTTCTTGTCCGCCGACTTTCGCTCGCCGGAACATACTGCGCAATTGATGATTCAGGTCGCAGGACGTGCCGGTCGCGGTGATAAATCTGGTCGTGTACTCATTCAAACGCTGCAACCAGACAATGAATTATTATTGAAACTGGTCAAAGATGGTTATTTGTCTTTTGCTCGCGAGCTATTGCAAGAGCGTAAAATGATGCGTTTACCACCGCACAGTCATGCTGCCCTGATACGCTGTGAAGGCAAAACCCTTGCTGCCACGACCCAAGCCCTTAAAGATGCCATTGCCATTCTGCCAAATGGGCATAATCTCGCCGTACTAGGACCTATCGATGCACCAATGAGTAAAAAGAATAGCCGTTACCACGTCCAACTACTACTTTTAGGCAAAAATCGACAGCAATTACACCATGTATTACAGCACTGGTGGCAGCCCGTATTGACCTTGCCAATTGCCAAGTATCTTAAACTCACTTTGGATATCGACCCTATTGGTTGGTAGCCGCCAACGCCTAACCATCACTCTTTAAGCCCAATTACTCTTCTATAGCTCGCCGTCAATAAAGAACGTTGTTCAAAATAGGAAATTCATCGTTTACTGCCTAAATACAGCAAGCATTTATTAAATATGCTAAATTCTTTATATCTGGCTAGTCCGCGAACAGCAAGCCTAGCCTTATAAGCAATCAAATTTCCTCTTCTGTCACTCTGAGTGTTGTTATGAGTCAAAATAAATCAAACGCTGAACAAGGCAACCATTCTCATCAGAATGATACTGTTAATGTGGCTAACCATCTGCATAAAGATGATGAGAGCAACTACACTCATGACAATCAAGCCACTCACGATCACGATGAACACTTAGAGCAAACAACAGCCCCAAGAGACACCAAGGGCTATCAGCGCACCTTGCTGCTTAGCTTTATCATTATCACAGGCTATATGTTTATTGAAGCCATCGGTGGCTGGCTGACTGGCAGTTTGGCGCTATTATCTGATGCAGGTCACATGCTCAGTGATGCAATCGCACTTGGCGCCACTCTGATGGCATTTAAAATTGGTGAAAAAGCAGCCACTCATCAAAAGACGTTTGGTTATAAACGCTTTGAGATTTTAGTCGCAACAGTCAATGGTGCGACGCTGGTCATTATTGCGCTAATGATTTTTTATGAGGCGATTAAGCGCTTTAATTCACCGCCTGAAATTGCTACCCAAGGCATGCTTATCGTTGCTACTATCGGTATGTTGGTCAATATTTTGGTTGCGTGGCTGATGCATCGAGGCAGTCGCGGTGGAGATGCGCATGGTCACAGTCATACTGGTAGTCACAAAGACAGTCATGAAGACACTCAAGGAAAAAATGCGGGTAAAAAACCAGTTAACCTTAATATGCAAAGTGCTTACCTGCATGTATTGAGTGACTTAATGGGTTCGGTTGCCGCTATTGTTGCCGCGCTTTTGATGATGAGCTTCGGCTGGGTTTGGGCGGATGCAGCAGCCTCGGTGATTGTCGCGATACTGATATTATTTAGTGGTTATCGCGTCGTGCGTGATTCGGTCCATATTTTGATGGAAGGCACGCCAGAAGGCATATCCTTAGTGGATGTCGAAGATAAATTACTTGCCCATCCGCAAGTACGACAAGTCCATGACCTGCATGTTTGGAGTATTACTAGTGGTCTCAACGCCTTATCTTGCCATGTGGTCGTCGATGGCGAGATCAGTATTTATGAGTCTAGTATCTTGATTGCCAGTTTAGAACAAAGCTTGCTTGAGCTCGGTATCCATCATGCGACCATTCAGGTAGAAAGCGCATCACATCCGCAGACTGAGGCACATAGCGATGCGCTGGTCTGCGATATCTCAGAACAACAAACAGAGGGTAATAATCATATTGGTCACAATCATTAAGCATGAGACATTGAAAATCAGACTTTGAAAATCAGACATTAAACATTGAAAAGACCGTTCTTCATTCAAATATCAATTTAAACGTCGCCTATGATTGGCGACGTTTTATCAAGTGGTGGCAATCATAACGTCATATGCACCACATTAGCCAAAGCGCTGTTATTAACCAAATACCTAACCCCAACGATAAGAATATGATTCAAATCCAAAAATCTCATGCACCAGTAATGATATGCATCAAATAAGCGGGTGCCATATATGACGCAATTAGCAACCAAAGTCCAAATAACCGCGTCAGTCCTGCCCCGAAAACCCTTAAAATTATTTTGCTAAAAGTCTTCAATAATCCGCGCAACTTACTATCAGTTGGCTAATCATCGTGCATGAATTTAACTTCTTATGCGCCAACATAAATAGGCTTTATTTTAAATAAGATTATATCACGCCGATTTTTAGCATTGTAATGGCACGTTAAAAATGATGGGAAATTTAGCCTCACCGCCATATTTTTCATATAAATTCTGTATACTTAAAGCTGAAACACCCAATTTACCACTAATGGATGATTTTCTGCCATGTCGAGACGCTCAGCTCCTTTTGTTGCTCCAAGCCACATTGATGACCCTATCTCAGCAGAGGGTAAAAAGCATGCCAAAGCATTGTTATCGACGCTGCAAGAAGACATTGCTAGCTTTCGAGATGAGCAGTTTCCGCCTGATATTTTGCGTCAAGTTCGTGACATGCCAATTTATGAAGGCAATATCGCCGAAGTTCAAGCATATCAGCAGCGTTGGCATAATCTGCTTGAGCGCGCCATGGCGTTTTATCCTGCGGCCAATCTACCGCCCGATCATCTGCCGCTACCAGCCAGCCTTGAGATACCGCAATTTATCTATCATGTTCAAAGACTACATTTGACCAAGACTCGTGCAAAAGAATCAAAAAGCTTCGGTTCGGTCGGTGCGCTTACTGATAAGTGCGGTGACTATAGTGCTGATGAAATTGCGCGTATGAGTGCCGTATTTGATAATGATGATGAGGCGAGTTTGGTGGCGCATCGTGAATTTATTGATTTGCGCGCCTATGTATTTTGCCGTGATAGCAAGGGCGAGATGCTGGAGCCTGAACGCGTGCGTTTTTATCGAACGGGGCTTATCGTCCATGCGCTGCCCGATTTCAAAATCGTAGACAGTCGCCAGACCCCGCGTAAGCGCCGTAACGATGCTTATAACAATCCACTTGCCGATAATGGTGTGTGGAAGATTTATCGTAAAAAATAACGTATGCTAAGATTTTTTATTTTTGCCATGCCCATATTGTAACGCTTATTTTATCATGATTGCTAAGGATTCCAGATGTTCGCTGCCGCCACCGGCTCACCAAATTTAATGTTACAAGCTACAATCTTCTTAGGAGCAGCCCTGCTCTTTGTACCCCTTGGTAAACGTTTTGGCATTGCGACGGTCTTAGGTTATCTCATTACAGGATTGATATTGGGGCCAAGTGGTCTAGACGTCGCAGGCGATGCTGAGAGCTTGTTGCACTTCTCTGAGTTTGGCGTGGTCATGCTACTGTTCATTATCGGGCTTGAGCTGCAACCCTCAAGATTATGGGCACTGCGGCGTTCGATATTTGTCCTCGGTGGTTTGCAAGTCGGTCTGACTGGCACATTATTAATGGGGCTGTTACATCAAATTTTTGGCTTACAGCTCGATACTGCTTTTATCGTCGGTTTTGGCCTTGCCTTGTCATCCACAGCTTTTGTATTACAAATACTGACGGAAAAACAGCAGCTTTCTAGCACCCACGGTCGTGAAGCGTTCACGATTTTATTATTCCAAGATATTGCGGTCATTCCATTGTTAGCTGTTATTCCTTTCCTATCAGGGGTGCGCGAACAAAGTTATGATTTGATTTATTTTGGCAAAGTTTTTGCGGTTTTTGCTGGACTGATTTTTGCTAGTCGTTATGTCGTTCGTCCCTTCTTTAAGTTTGTAGCGTCTAGTGGTGCATCAGAATTACTGACCGCCGTTGCGCTATTTATCGTGATGGGTGTATCGATTTTGATGGGCCAAATTGGTTTATCGATGGCATTGGGTGCTTTTTTGACAGGGGTACTGCTCGCAGATTCTGAGTATCGCCATGAGCTGGAAGCCAGTATTGAGCCGTTTAAAGGATTGCTACTTGGCTTGTTTTTTATGTCGGTCGGTATGCTGACTGATGTCAAACTCATTTTGGCAAAACCTATCTTTATCATCGGCTGTGCAATGGCATTGATGGCTATCAAATTTGGTGTCATTACCGCCATTGCAAAGATATCAGGCAATCGCTGGCCAACCAGTATCAGACTGGGTGTGACACTCGCTCAAGGTGGTGAATTTGCTTTTGTTTTATTCAGTGTTGCTACTGCTCAAAATGTGTTGCGACCTGAGCTTGCCAACACCCTGAACCTTATCGTCACTATCTCCATGGCACTCACACCGTTGGCATTTTTGTTACTTGAGAAAATCGGTGAGCCGTTATTTGCCAAAAGCAAACCCAGCCGCGAATACGATGCCATCCCCGATCATGAACATCAAGTCATTATTGCTGGCTTTGGGCGCGTCGGTCAGATTATCGGTCGTGTACTACGCATGCACAACATCGAATTTACCGCCATTGAACGCTCAGCGAATCGTGTCGATTTCGTTCGTAAATTTGGTAACCAAGTCTATTACGGCGACCCAAAAAACCCTGAGATATTGCGCGCGGCTGGTATTAAAAAAGCCCGTGTGTTTATTTTAGCCATCGATGATTTAGAGCGCTCTATCACCACGGCTCAATACTTACGTAAAAACTATCCAGACTTGATTGTCTTGGCACGGGCACGTGACCGTCAGCATTATTATCGGTTGCGTGAGGTCGGTGTGCGTCATATTTGGCGTGAGACTTACCTATCGTCCTTGGATATGTCGCGTGAATCGCTACAACTGCTTGGCATCTCACCAGAAAAAGCGCGCGAGACGGTGCAAACTTTCCGCGATTACGACGATGACTTGATTGAACGTCAGCAAGCGATCTATGATGATGAAGCCAGCATGATTGAATCCGCACAATCAGCGATGGCAGAGCTAGAAAGCTTGTTTGATGAAGACATTGATAAAGCCCGAAAAATGGACTTAACGGATTTCTATGACGCGTTGAAAAGTAAAGCAACACCCGTTGATAAAAAGGACGACGTTGCAACTGACTCTAACACCTAAATATTTATATATTTTAAAGCGTATTTGATGATTCACAAATAGGCACTGTCAGTGTCATCGTTAGATCATCAAACATGCCCTAATCGGGCATACAGCTTGCTGGTGCCAGTTTCTTATTTAGTGAACTTGTACAGTTCCAACTATCGCTGTCTGGCACATGGTAAAAAACCAGTGTCTGCTGATTTAGATAGCGGATAGGGAACTGAACGTTTTGGATGGTCGCAATGACTGCACAATCCGTTTCTACTACGCCAGCGGCCTCTTTATCGATATCAATTCGTATCTGCTGAGTGCCTGTATCAATAGGCAAATGAATCGGACATTGCCCTGTCTGTTGATAAATCAGTGCCACACGATTTTGTGCCGTTTTGGCTGTATCATACGCATCGAACAGTACTTCATTGGCTTTTGGCTTGGCAATAATTGGTAAAAACTGTATCTTAATAACCATTAAAGCAAAGGCAAAAATACCAAACCCCAATCCTAACCCAAATAAACTGACCCCACCTTCTCGGCGCAGATGCACCTTTTGCGCTGCTTCATCACGCGGATAATCATCGATAGCATCTGCAATCTCACGTCGCGCCATGCGGTAATAATACGCATCCGTCCAACGCGCCACCATGAACGACCAAAATAACCAAATGATCGCGGCAATACCTATGCGTGTCGCCATGTGGTAAGCATCAGGGATGAAGGACATTGCCAAAAATTCAAACGCAACCAATACCAGTGCCACATTGAGCTGAATAAACGACCAGCCAGCCACGCTATAGACAATCGCATCCATATAGCGTTTGCGATAGAGGAGCCAAGGAAACGTCACAAAAAATGCTGCCCAATGCCATTTTGGCGACAGATAACCTTGCGCATCGAACTGCTCAAAACGTTTCAGATAATAATGCTGGCTACGGTGACCGATAAACCATTTATCAAGTTGTGTACGCTTAGCAGGAGTCAGCTGTTCTTGGTAAAAAGGGGGCGGCGAATCCGTCTCGATAAATAGCATAGATGACCCCTATTAACGATGAAGAAAAATTTAAATCCATTACTCACTTTATATGATAACGCCAAAACCGATGTGCAGAACAGTAAAACGACAGATAAATACCGCTAATTCAATGTAAAAGAGCGTCAAGGCAGCCGAATGGCAATCCATATGTGATACGTCAAACAAGGTCAACGCTTTCACTCTTTTATGCTGGATCAGCGATAACAATATTAAAAAAGGATTGTGCGTTCACAGCTGTATAGATTTAACTTATAATAAGCATACATCACCCATTTTATTAAGCCTTGTCAATCCTATGAGTCAACATCCTGATATTAATGATAACATCGATAGTACGAATACTACTGATGAGCAAAAAGTCCTCAGCACTAACACCGAAAGCAATACTGATATTGACATTGAAGCCAGTATTAGTAATGAGAGTAAGCCTGAAGAAAGCAAACATCTACGTATCGTCAATACTTTTATGAAACGACGTACGCACATGAATAAAAATGCCGAACTGGCACTAACCGCGCCAGAATTTGCTGAGTATCTGGTCAATAACAGTTTCGGTGATGGCGATCTTGATGGTATCGACAATCTACGAACGCTATTCGCTGATAGCCCTAACGGTAGTGAGGCACCGCTTACTTTAGAGATTGGTTTTGGACTGGGTGATTCGTTCATTGAGATGGCAGCAGCAGAACCTAGCCGCAATTTCGTCGGCGTCGAAGTGCACGAGCCAGGTATCGGTAAATGCGCTTATATGGCTGGCACGCAAAATTTAAATAACGTCAAAATCATTAACGGTGACGCTATTCAACTGCTCAAGCAACTACCAGAAAACCATATTGATCGTATCCAGCTTTACTTCCCTGACCCATGGCAAAAAAAGCGCCATCACAAGCGCCGCTTCGTCAGCCCTGAACGTATGGCGATTGTGACTCGTAGTCTAAAGCAAGGCGGCTGGTTCCATACCGCAACCGACTGGGAGCATTACGCCTTTTGGATGGTTGAAGTTTTAGACGGTTTTACTGGTTTAACCAATCAAGCAGGCGCAGGTAACTTCACCGACCGCCCTGACTTTCGTCCAATGACCAAATTTGAGCGCCGCGGTATAAATAGTGGGCATAGCGTTTGGGATTTAATCTATATTAAAGACTAGATTTGGCTCACTTATCTTCGGTGACTTCTGCATAGCGGCTAAATTATTTAGCCGCTTTTTTGTGCTTGCAAATTATCTAATGACAATATTATTTGATTTTTTTCAGCTACAACCCTTAATAGACAAGCTATAAGTATTTTTGTTAAAAATAATAAATTTTTTTTAATACGTGAAACATCGTCTATTTTCATAAAATTTTTAAATAAATAACGCTACATATAGGGGTAAAAAATATATTCCAGCGCCATACTCACAGGTCACCTACCTACTCAAACATTGATAGTATAAGGGATTCATGAGTTCTCCCCATAAGCTGTGGATAACCCTGTGCATAAGTACGCACTTGACAACAATTTCCCTAGATAGCTCAAAGGATGAGGTAAAATCGTTCATTTTTTATACAATTTAAAAAACTTTTTAAATCAGTAAGTTAAGCGGTATTTCATAATACTGTAATTTATTTTTAATATATTTTTAAATTAAATTAATCCTCACTGATGTTTCACAAAAGCTAAATTTAGACGCTTTATTTCTTGTGGACAACTTTTAATGCTATTGACAAAGGGCGACATTATCCTATCCAAAAATAGGATGTATTCAGCAACTAGATTACACAAGTTATCACTTATATACAATGCGACAGTTAGTGTCGTTTAGCATCATCTAATCTTCTATATGCTCCTTGGTTTTTGTTATAATCATCTTATCTAATCAACCGCACTTTAGAAAACAGTTAAGGCTTAACGAGCATAATTTTACCTACAAATTACACCTGTTGCCATTAATTACGAACTTAATTTTACTTTTATCGTTATTTGATTTTACTGTATAGTAACCTGATATATCTAATATCACTGTCTACATCATCGATACCCTAACCCATTCATATTAGATAGACACTGAACAAACGCTGCCTATTATTTAGATAGCCATCAGCACTATTGAGCCGTTAACCTTCGTAGTTACAAACATTTTATTTATCATACCAAATTTATAATTTTAACCAATGATTGAAGACAAGGAATCCAGTATGGACGACAATAAAGCCAAAGCCCTTAAAGCAGCACTCGGTCAAATCGAAAAGCAGTTTGGTAAGAATACCATCATGCATTTAGGTGACGACTCAGCTATTATGGATGTCGATGTAGTATCAACAGGTTCGTTGGGTCTGGATATTGCACTTGGCATTGGTGGTCTACCAAAAGGCCGTATCGTAGAGATTTATGGTCCAGAAAGCTCTGGTAAAACCACCATGACGCTACAAGCTATTGCAGAGTGTCAGAAACAGGGCGGCACCTGCGCCTTTATTGATGCTGAGCATGCGCTTGACCCTGTTTATGCGCGCAAACTTGGCGTAAACACTGACGAGCTATTACTTTCTCAGCCTGATAATGGTGAGCAAGCACTTGAAATCACCGACATGTTGGTGCGCTCTGGTGCTATCGATATGATCGTCATTGACTCAGTTGCTGCCTTGACGCCGCGCGCAGAGATTGAAGGCGAGATGGGCGACTCACATATGGGCTTGCAAGCACGGCTCATGAGCCAAGCCCTACGTAAAATTACCGGTAATGCCAAACGCTCAAACTGTATGGTGGTATTTATCAACCAAATTCGTATGAAAATTGGTGTGATGTTTGGTAGCCCTGAGACCACGACTGGTGGTAACGCGCTCAAATTCTACGCCTCAGTGCGTATGGACATTCGCCGTATCGGTGCGGTCAAAAATGGTGATGAAATCATCGGTAACCAAACCCGTGTCAAAGTCATCAAAAACAAAATGGCACCGCCTTTCCGCCAAGCAGAGTTTGAAATAACTTATGGTGAAGGTACCAACCACTTAGCCGAAGTGATTGACTTGGGTGTTGAAATTGGTGCAGTTGGCAAAGCAGGCTCTTGGTATAGCTATGGCGACGAAAAAATCGGTCAAGGTAAAGCCAATTCTGTGCTGTTCTTAAAAGAAAATCCTGCGATTGCGCAAGAAATCGAAGCTAAAATCCGTGAAGAAAAGCTTGGATCAAAGAAAGAGACCAAAGCCGAAGATAAAGCCAATGAAGCGTTGGTCTCTGACCCTGTACAATAACGGCGCAATGATTAACCGTTATCAATAATCATGACTTGTTATGAAAATTAAATTGTTATGAACATTAAAACCTTAGCTGAAATACTCGCTGAATCCGATGCCGATTCAGCGAGTAGTCCGACTATCAAATCAAAAAAACCTTCCAAATCTTCCAAACACTCTGAATCCTCCAAATTTTCTCAGCATTCCTATCAAGGCAATCCTAAAAAAACGGCTAAGACACGTAAGCATTCAACCTACTCTCGTGAAGACCATTCATTATCTGACGATGCTGACTTTTCAGTAGAATCCGTTGAGGCTCACTCTTCTACCAATAAAAATTCTGCTAAAACCAAGAAATATAAAAAGCGTTTTCACCCAGCAGCTAACTTTAGCCCTGAGCCTAGTGACGTGCCTGCTTATCAGCAACCCGAAGCGCAAAGTATCAAAGAGATGCTGGCTGAAGTTAAACAAAATATTCATGATGAACCAGACGATAGCGCGGCTACTGATGATGAATTTAACAAAGAATCACAGTATACAACCGATACTGCCATTACCAACACTTCTGCGCACAGCACAGTCGACAGTCAGAGGGATAACCTACCTGCTGCTCTCAAAGCCTATTTGCGCACGCCTGAACAACGACAAGCAGAAATAGATGAGATCAAAGCCGAAAGTCGTTTACGTTGGTTAGCTTTTTATTATTTATCGCGCCGTGAGTACGGCAAGGCTGAGCTGAAGCAAAAGCTTATTGATAAAGAGCAAGCCCCAGATAAAATTGATGCGCTACTCGATGAGTTTGAGGAAAAAGGCTACCAAAGTGATTATCGCACGACGCTCATGCTCATTCGTGAAAATATCCGTAAAGGTCGGGGACGCGGACGTATCAAGCAGGAGTTTTATCGTAAAAAAATTGCCCTGCCCAGTAATATCGATGAGTTAATCGATATGGCAAATGCAGAGTCAGAAGAGTTTAGGGAGTTTGTAGATGATAGTGCAGATAATCTGGTAGATGGTGTCGATTGGCTCAAACTGGCGGTCACAGCGCGCACTAAGAAGTACGGCGATGACATACCCACTGAACAAAAAGACAAAGCAAAGCAGCTACGGTTTTTGCAATATCGAGGCTTTCAGAGCGATATCTGTTTTGCCGCGCTCAATTATACATTAGACACATTAGATGAGCGCTTTTAACCCACCCTTACCTTTTTTAAAAACATCCATCTGTAAATAAGACAATATGACTTGAGCGATCTATTAATAATAGCCGAGCACTTTCCACCAAATCAAACCAGCACCGATCCAAATGACTAAATTGACCACACTCATTATTGCACCAATACTCCACCACTCTCTTAACGTCACATAACCAGAGTTAAAAATGACTGGCGCAGTACCGGTTGCATAATGCGTAAGCGTCATCATGATGTTGCCCGCTGCGGCTAAGATCAGCGCATATAACATCGGCGGTGCACCCAAGCTTAAACCCACCGCATAAAATGCTGCAAATAGTGCAGTAATATGAGCCGTGGTACTAGCAAAGAAATAATGAATATATAAGTACACTAGGGTCAAAATAGTCACAGCGCCTATCCAGCCAAGCCCAGTCGTGCCAATCATCGATTCGATATTGCCGGAGAACCAGCTTATCAGTCCAAGCTTATTAAGATAAGCGGCCATCATGATAAGGGCGCCAAACCAAATAATGGTATCCCATGCTGACTTCTCTTTTAAAATATCGTCCCAAGTCAGTACCCCAGTCAATATTAAGATCGTCAAACCAATAAATGCTGTGGTTGTAGCATCGACGCTATATTGCTCACCTAACATCAATGCGGGAATATTCGCCCACAATAACAGCATCAGAGCAAATACCCCGAGCATGATTTTTTCTTGGCTACTTATTTTTCCCATTTCTGCCAAATTTTCCTTGGCAAAACCTTTTGCATCGGGCGTGATTTTAACATCAGGTGGATAAATTATATAAATG